>NZ_CAMRAN010000093.1 GCF_947039875.1 uncultured Photobacterium sp. | reverse complement strand
CTCGGGCTTGTCCAACACTTCGGATAGGTGTCGGCTGCGCGACACATATCCTTATTTGTTAGACGCACATTATTGTATGTTTTGCTTACGCCAATTATCTACCGCTGAACTTAATCGCCCAACAGATACATCCCCTTGCCACTCTTTCCAGAATTCAATTGTCCCACTGTCAGGTTTATTGGCTGGTTCATCAATACGGATTCGACTTGGTAATAAACTTGCGTCGCCAACAACTAAAGCTTCACCTGTATCAAGTGTTGGTAATATATCACTAAATCCACCTAGACTATCAGGAAGCAATTTTTTTATAACCGCTTGATCATCAGAATTAGTGAGTCTCATGGCTACAAAATTACTACATTGGCTAATGATAGTTTTGTTAACTTCAGACGGTCTCTGTGTCACAACCACTAAGCTAACTCCATACTTACGGCCTTCCTTAGCGATCCTTTCAAAAATTTGAATAGATATATCATCTGTCGCACCAGCAACATTTTTATTAGGTATATATAAATGTGCTTCATCACATAGTAATGCGACAGGATGTCGAATTGTTGAAGGCGTCCATTGTTGTATAGAAAAAGCTAAACGAGCAACTAACGATACAATCAATGGTAATACATCTGAAGGTACTTCTGAGAAGTTTATTATTTTAACTCCGCCTCGATTATTTTCTGCGCTGCTGCCAAGTAAAGCATCAGCTAACCGATTTAACCAATCGAATTCAAGTACATCTTTCCCCCCTTGAAATAAAAAACCTAATCGGCGATCAGATATTTTATTTTCTAAACGAGAAATCATTCGACTTAATTTACCGTTAAATTCTCCCGCTTTAGTCGTACCACTTCTTGCTCCTGGTACTTGCTCAACATTAATATCGTTCAATGATTTAAGTAAAGCTTCCAAGTCAAATGGTACAGGGCTATCTACCGTAAAGTTATCTAAAATATCTTTATGTCCGCCATCTTCTAGATATTTTGTTTTAGCTGCATTAACTTCTCTAGCCATAAGCATTGACTGATTCGGAGCATTTTGGTCACTACGGTCAACAAACAATGATACTAATGCTTCATATGATAGCAACCAATACGGTAAATATATTGCGCCATCGGAAAGTGTTCGACCTGATTCTATATCTCCCGGTCCAGCAACTTTGAAATGGCTTATACCTTCACCTTTTAAGGGTGAGTATTCACCGTGAAGATCAAAAATAATTGCATTAGCATTTTTTAACTTAGCAACCTGCTCAATGATTAATGCTGTTGTCCAAGACTTACCTGCCCCTGTACTACCACCGATAAATGCATGGCGTTGAAAAAATTTATTACCATTTAGGTATGCTACCGCATTTTCATCTAAAGTATATTTTCCCAAAGTTAGTGAATTACCATCAGCCTCTGCATGAGATATAATCCGCATAAACGCTGTTAATTTATCACCTTCAAGTGAGAAGCAATTCGCATCAATTTCAGGAACACTTTCAAGGGTTCTTCTAAAGACATTTCTCCTTAAACCTTCAGCATCGATAAGAGACCCAATTAATGCAACCTTACATAAGTTTTGTTCGTCTTCTTGTTCACCTTGATCTTCAATAGATGGCATTGCTAACTTTTTTCTAGTTACCTGATTGATAATACCAATTAAATGTTGTCCGGGTTTACTACTTTGTAATACAGCCAATCTATTTACTTGCAATCGCTTTAGCTGTTCAACATCATCTACGGATATAATTACGGTTGCAGTGTCTACAGAAGCAACTTTTCCTAATGCTTCGTCATCACTAAAATTAAAAATTGTCATACTTTCCCTTACATTATAAAATTTAGAAAACCATTAAGAGACCAATAATCTCCGTCAACTTCGATTGCTTCCTTAATTAAGGAGCTATAAATTATGGATTTTCCATCATTAGAAGACGATTCTATTGCCAAATATCTTTCAGCATTTCGGTTTAAAATAAACTCTTTTGCAGCATCAGTTAACTTGTGAGTAATAATAATGACTGCTGCATCATCATTTGCACATCTATTAACCAATTTTGTTTGTATATGATCGTCATTAAAACCAAAACCAACACACAAATACGATGTAGCTTTATCCATAACATCATCAGATTCATGAATTATCGTTTTATATGGCTCTTTATGAGTACTTCTATACTTTTCTATACCGGGTGTAACAATCAATGGATTCAACCCGCTAGGGATTGAATCCATTATCCCTAGCGACATAATCACTTTATTATTATTTGTAAACCAACCTAGAGAACCATGCACCTTCCAAATGTTGACTTGACGTAAACAGGTTAAATGATTCTTTTTAACTAAATGTCCCTTATAACCATGAGAAAAGCCGTCATAATGATGTATACCTTCTTGTTCACATGCATATTCAGCTAATCTGTCATAATTTGGAGTAATTATATTTAGCTCTTTAGCCGTACTTCTAAACATATGTTTTAATAACTTACCCAGTGGAAATAAAGTTGGCTCATTAAAAGAACGATTAAAGACTTTAACATCCTCTGGGGCCAATAATTCCCACGTACTTGAAACCACTCTATTTGTTAAAACTGGAGACAAATGAACATCATGTAACGCAGTTTCAAGATCTACGCCATCATTAAGTAATTGACAAAACATCGACCACGAGCTTTGCTCTGATTCCGATAAATCATCAACTTTAATATTCTTAATCAAATGCTGAGCTAATATCCACATCCCAGACATACCAAAAGCAGCTGAGGCACCACTCCCTAATATTATCACTGGCGTGTTTTTATAATATTCCTGAGCTTGCTTCGATATTTTATCTAGTACTTGTTCAGACATTTTAATCCTTATTAATGCGATGATACTTGAAAGAATGTGCGTCTAACAACTTATTATATTAACAACTTGCCCGAATTTGTTCTTTGAACCTGCGCCCGTATTTAATTCGTCATTATACAAAAAACATTATAAATCAAAAACATTATTACATTGGCTGCCCGATAGAAGTCACAAAATCGGGCATCTGCCTTTTAGTTTCCACTTTTTTTACTAATACTAATTGCTGTATGTATTAACAGTATAAAAGGTGCGCAATGGCTTCTCTCTTTCTAACTTACATAAAAGAATACATGTATCAAAAAAACTACGCAAAACGTACTGTTGAAAGTTACTTATATTGGATAAAAAACCATATTTTATTCCATGATAAAAAACATCCTGATAAATTATACAATGATGATGTTGAACAATTTCTGTCTTATTTAAATAACCAATCACACATTTAAAAAATAATAATTAATAACGATTCAACACGCTGTAAATAGATTCCCTATCTCGTTCGTAACCTCACTATAGGGAATGACGAAGTGGGTTTTATATTTATTCTTGGAGTTTTCAGTGAGCGTTTAAAAATATCAAAATATAATAACACTACAACACGCTATAAATAGATTCCCTATCGCGTTCGTAACCTCACTGTAGGGAATGACGGGATGAGTTTTGTATTCATTATCAAAATTTTCAGTGAGCGCTTAAAAATATCAAAAAATAATAACACAACAACGCGCTGC
>NZ_CAMRAN010000092.1 GCF_947039875.1 uncultured Photobacterium sp. | reverse complement strand
ATGTCTTTTACTCGCACCATTTCATCACAGTTCATTTTATTTTCAATCACTGTGATTTTAGGGAAATTGGTGTAATCCAAACCTGAAAAAATTTCATCGACATACATTTTTGCAATACGGTGCGGTGTTTCAACCAAGCTATCATCCGTAAGATCTAACGCTAGTAGTGATAGAATCTCGCGCATATGGTATTCAATTTTTACTTTCTTTTCTTCTCGACTTACAACATCAGCCGTCATCGGAGTTTCTAGATCACGGGCGGCTAAGGCGTCACGTACTTGTATTGCAGATACACTTAATGCTGTCATTCTTTTCCTCCAGCTGACCTAGGTAGAATAAAAAAGACATACCCCTCTGACCTTGCCAGCGCTAAAATCCTTAGCAGAATACCTCCAAATGAGAATAATTTCACCACCAAATTACCCCCTAATACCATCTTCCAGCGTATTTTAGTATATTCAATCCCTTACAGCGGTAGTCAATAAAGAGTAAACTACCTAACAACTAGCAATCTGAACAATACTTAGTAAGAAACAGAGTAAAACATACAACCTCAAACTGAGAATTTTTCAGACCTGCTCACTTTCATTATCACGAATAAATAAAATGGATACGATTATGGGATGCTGCAACGTACCTGGTTTAATGACTGTTGAAACTGCGTTAAATAATATTCTAACTCAAGTTTCACCACTAACGACAATCACCACGGTAGCATTAACTGATGCTATGGGTATGGTGCTTGCTGAAGATATTCTATCACCTATCAATGTACCGCCTTTTGCTAACTCAGCAATGGATGGCTATGCTCTTCGCGCTGCTGATCTTGAACATGCAGATACTTTAACCATGATAGGTAAATCATTTGCGGGGATCCCTTTTACAGGTACTTGTGAAGCAGGTCAATGTGTCCGTATTATGACAGGCGCTGAAATTCCAGCAGGAACTGATGTTGTTATCATGCAAGAAGAAACACATGTTGATGGCAATAGCATTCAGTTTACGATCAAGCCCAAAGCAAACGACAACATTCGCCCAGTTGGTGATGATGTTCATTTGGGTGAAACAGTATTAGTAAAAGGTACTCGCTTAACTGCACGTGAAATGCCACTACTCGCATCATTAGGTATTGCTTCTTTTGCTGTTTACCGTCGTCCTAAAGTGGCCTTTTTCTCAACCGGTGATGAATTACGCCCTGTCGGTGAAGCACTTGCAGCGGGCCAGATTTACGATAGCAACCGTTATGGTATGAAGGCTTTATTAGAGAAGTTTGGTTGTGATGTATTAGATCTTGGTATTATTCCTGACTGTCCAGAGAAACTACGTCAAGCCTTTGTAACCGCATCAACAGATGCCGATGTAGTAATTACTTCAGGTGGTGTGAGTGTCGGTGAAGCCGATTACACCAAAGATATTTTAGACCAAGAAGGAAAAATTGGTTTTTGGAAAATTGCCATGAAACCGGGCAAGCCATTTGCATTTGGTACAATTAACAATGCATGGTTCTGTGGTCTTCCTGGCAACCCAGTATCTGCAATGCTGACCTTATATCAATTAGTACAACCTATGCTGGCAAAATTGGCGGGTCATAGCCAATATCAACCCCCTGTTCGTTTACAAGCTAAAGCAACCTCAATGTTTAAAAAGCGCCCAGGGCGTACTGACTTCCAACGTGGTATTTACAGCATTAATAGCAATGGCCAATTTGAAGTAACAACAACAGGCAACCAAGGCTCTGGCGCATTTAGTTCAATGCACCATGCCAACTGCTTTGTGGTACTAGAACAAGATCGTGGTCGTGTTGAAGCCGGCGAATTCGTTACTATTGAAATGTTTAATCACACCATGTACTAATTTGTCGTTAATATACGAATAAACAGCTAATAACGGTAATTTCACTTATGACAACAGAACAACACACCAGTGCTGAATTATCAGATGAAGAAATGCTACGCTATAATCGCCAAATTATTCTGCGCCAATTTGACTTTGAAGGCCAAGAAGCATTAAAAGCCGCTTCAATGTTAATCTTGGGTGCAGGCGGTTTAGGTTGTGCTTCATCACAATACCTTGCGGCTGCAGGCGTGGGTAAGATCACCCTTATTGATGACGATAAAGTTGAAGTTTCTAACTTACAGCGCCAAGTTTTGCATACAGATGCGACGGTCGGTATGCTTAAAGTTGAATCAGCAAAACAAGCATTAACGGCAATAAACCCTTATTTAACCATTAAGACAATTGCAAAACGTTTAACAGATGACGAATTATTACCACTCATAAAACAACACGATTTAGTGTTGGATTGCTGTGATAACGTTAATACACGTAATCAATTAAATCGCTTATGCTTTGAGACTAAAACACCTTTAGTTTCAGGGGCCGCTATTCGTATGGAAGGCCAGATAAGTGTTTATAACTACCATGATGGTGAACCTTGCTACCAGTGCTTAAGTGCCCTTTTTGGTCAGCAAACATTAACCTGCGTTGAAGCTGGCATTATGTCACCCGTTGTTGGTATTGTTGGCGCTGTACAAGCCATGGAAGCAATAAAAGTGGCCACCAACGTTGGCACGCCATTAACGGGCAAGATCTTGATGCTCGATGCTATGAGTATGAGTTGGCGCGAAATGAAATTGATGAAGCAACCAAACTGCTCTGTGTGTAGCTAATCCAATCACGAAGTAATGATGATGAAACGTATTACCCTGTTTACTCAGAAAAACTGTGCGCATTGTAAAGATGCTCAGCAGTATATGAAAACAAAAGGTTATCCTTTTCGTTTAGTCGATGTAGCAAGTCCACAAGGCAGAAAAGAATTAAGTCGAACGGGCGCTCGCTCTGTCCCTGTTATTAAAATTGGGGATAGTGTACTTATGGGTTGGAATATGACCAAATTCGAAAAGCTGTTGCACGACAACGATTAATATAGCCACAACAAAAATGCATAAAAAAACCGACATTTTTACTATTTCTAGTTGAATGTCGGTTTTTTTTATCTTCACTAAACACGAAATTAGTGGTGATTAATCGTTATCATTCAGACGAATACCGTCTTTTTCAATCACAATTAAACCTTTTTTGTACAAGCCACCAATCGTCTTTTTAAACGTTGCTTTACTGGTACGGAATACACGGAAAATATCTTCAGGGCTAGATTTATCACTAACAGGAATAAAGCCACCTTTGATCTCTAAAGACGTGAGGATCTTATCCGCTAAATCGTCAACTTTACCTAAGCCTACTTTTTGTAGTGATAGGTTAATTTTGCCATCTGGACGAATTTCTTGAATGTATGCTTTTAGTTGCTTACCAATAAACAGTTTGCCAAAAGCTTCTGTTTTAAAGAATAAACCCCAATGCTCACCATCAATAACCGCTTTATAACCAAGTTCTGTCGTTTCAGCAATGATCACTTGTACTTCTTGGCCCACTTTATAATTAGCAGGTGTAAGATCAAGGAAACGGTTGAACTTAGTAGAGCCAACAATACGACCTGATGCGCGATCCGTGTAAACACGAACCATCACTTCTTCACCTTCTTCTAAGCGGCGACGTTGCTCACTAAACGGAATTAACAAGTCTTTACGTAGACCCCAATCAGCAAATGCGCCGATAGTCGTTGCACCAACAATACGTAATTTAGCA
>NZ_CAMRAN010000091.1 GCF_947039875.1 uncultured Photobacterium sp. | reverse complement strand
GGTTCCAGATCAAATTCTACAGTAATTATCTTGCTCAAGGTTTGCCTCTCATTGAGGTCGCCTAAATGTAGGCGACCATATTTTCAGGGCATGCGACTTACTTTGAATAATAGTGATTACTGCGCGTAATTTGACGGCAGTGAACGACAGTTATTCTGGAGTATATACGCCTACACCTAAATCATCTTCACGGCGCGTTTTTGCCATCATTGCTGCTGGTGACATTGCAACGCGAAGATCCATTTCTGCTTCAGTACGAACAAGTTCGCCACGTAATGAGTTAGTAAATACATCGATGATTTTCACATCAACAAATTGACCAATCAACTCAGCAGAGCCTTCAAAGTTTACAATACGGTTATTTTCAGTACGACCGCGTAGTTCCATCACATTTTTACGTGATGGACCTTCAACTAAAATGCGTTGCTCTGTGCCTAGCATTTGACGTGCATGGCGCATCGCTTGGCTATTTAGTTGTTGTTGAAGGGCGTACAAACGCTCTTTCTTCACTTCTTCAGTGAGATCACACGGGTAATCTGCTGCTGGCGTACCAGGACGAGGTGAGAAGATAAAGCTATAACTAATATCAAAATCGATATCACGAATCAGTTTCATGGTATCTTCGAAATCTTGATCTGATTCACCAGGGAACGCGACAATAAAGTCTGAGCTCATGGTGATATCTGGGCGTACTTTACGTAACTTACGAATTTTTGACTTATATTCAAGTACCGTATGAGGGCGCTTCATCATCGTTAGAATACGATCTGAACCACTTTGTACTGGTAGGTGTAAGTAGTTAACCAGCTCAGGGGTATCTGTATAAACGTCAATGATATCGTCAGTAAATTCAATCGGGTGACTGGTTGTGTAACGTACACGATCAATACCGTCAATCGCTGCCACTAGACGTAGAAGTTCAGCAAAGCTAGCAAGTTCACCATCATGGGTTGGACCACGGAATGCATTCACGTTTTGGCCAAGCAGGTTAACTTCACGTACGCCTTGATCTGCCAGTTGAGCAATTTCAAATAATACGTCATCAATCGGGCGGCTAACTTCTTCGCCACGGGTGTAAGGCACTACACAATACGTACAGTATTTAGAACAACCTTCCATGATAGAGACAAATGCTGTTGCACCGTCAGCACGAGGTTCAGGTAAGTTATCGAATTTTTCAATCTCAGGAAATGAAATATCCATTACGGTTTTTTCATTTGATTGAGAGCGTTTAATCATCTCTGGCAAACGGTGTAGAGTTTGTGGGCCAAAGATAACATCAACGTAAGGTGCGCGTTTGCGAATAGAATCGCCTTCTTGAGTCGCTACACAGCCACCAACGCCGATCACTAGATCAGGTTTTTTATCTTTTAGTTTTTTCCAACGGCCTAGTTGGTGGAAAACTTTTTCTTGTGCTTTTTCACGGATCGAACAGGTATTAAGTAGCAGAACATCTGCTTCTTCTGGGATTTCTGTTAACTCGAAGCCATTAGCAGCATTAAGAAGATCGGCCATTTTTGATGAATCGTATTCGTTCATCTGGCAGCCCCAGGTTTTAATCAGCAGTTTCTTCGCCATCTCTCTTCGCTCGTAGTGTTGATTCATTACATTCAGATTACGGGCTGACAGGTCGCATTAGCATATGTAAAAGGTAATGCCCTGTAGCAAGCCGCGTATTGTACTGCTTTAAACTCGGTCTGACTAGATCATCACCACCCTGAAAAAAGTGTGGTCTTTTGGGATTGACTAGCGATAGAGATTAAAAGATTTAAAAAGTGATTGTTCATCATAGACCTTATTTAGCGTAACCATACCTAGTTGACGCATTTGTTTGCGGATCCACAATGTGCGTTGATAAACATAATTGCTCATTGGGCTGGCTTTTATTTTATAAGGGTTAGGTAACACAGCTGCCAGTTGTGCTGCTTGTTGAGCGCTAAGTCGGCTAGCGGGAATATGGAAAAAATGTTCACTAGCCGCTTGGACGCCATAGATTCCCGGACCAAACTCAATCACATTTAAATAGGTTTCTAAAATACGATCTTTGCCCCAAATGACCTCCATCCATAATGCAAAATACAATTCGATACCTTTACGAATGAAAGAATGGTAGGGGAATAAAAACACATTTTTAGCGGTTTGTTGGGTAATGGTACTAGCGCCTCGGCTAGGCCCGTTTTTACCACTGTGTTCAAGTACTGATAGGGTTGCACTAAGATCGATACCATGATGTTCCGGAAAGGTTTGATCTTCTGATGCGATCACAGCTAATTGCATATTTTTTGAAATTTTATCCAAATTCACCCATTGGTGATGTGTATGTTTTGGATAGCCTTGAGGTGGAAAGAGGGTACGGCTAATTTCCCACCCCCAAAACGGTGGGTTAATAAACTTAAAAATAATGATCAGCACAATAGGTACAATCAACGCGCCTAAAATAAGTTTACTAATAAAACGTTTAAATCTTGCCAGCATGGTGATTGGATTCCTGTCAGCGATGAAAGAGAGTGGTTAAGGGGGGATTAGCAATGAATACGTTATGGTAGTACCCCAGTAACTGTATTTTCTTATACAATCATCTAACACAATGGTTTGAATGATTATAACCAAATAATAAGCCAGGACATAATAGGTAGGTAAAGATATGGAACAATATGATGTCATTGTTGCTGGTGGCGGTATGGTTGGCGCTGCTGCCGCGATTGGTTTAGCTCAGCAAGGGTTTGAGGTCGCAGTAATAGAAGGCTATGCGCCACAGCCATTTGTGTCAACACAAGCAATGGATTTACGTGTTTCGGCTATTTCTCCACGTTCAGTTGCCCTATTAGAACAATTAGGTGCATGGCAACCTGTAATGGCGATGCGTTTATGCCCCTTTAAACGTCTTGAAACGTGGGAACATCCTGAGTGTCGCACGCGGTTTAATGCCGATGAGATGCAACTGCAGCAATTGGGTTATATCGTTGAAAACCGTGTACTTCAATTAGCGCTATGGCAGCAATTTGAAGCTTACGATAATATTACTTTATTGTGCCCAGCAACCATGGTGGCGGCAACTGAGATTGATGATGGCTATCAAGTTGAATTGAGTGATGGCTCATTGCTTAATTGTGGTTTATTAATTGGTGCTGATGGGGCTAATTCTCAAGTACGTCAGCAAGCAAATATTGGTATTACTGCGTGGGATTATCGCCAACATTGTATGTTGATTAATATTGCGACACAGTTGCCACAACAAGATATTACTTGGCAGCAGTTCACTCCTGCGGGGCCGCGGTCATTTTTACCGTTGCCTGGCCATCAAGGATCACTTGTTTGGTATGACTCTCCAGCTCGTATTCGTCAATTATCGGCGATGCCTGCTGCGCAATTACAGGCAGAGATCATGGCTACGTTTCCTTGTGAATTAGGCGAATTTACTGTACTTAATCACGGCAGTTTTCCTTTAACTCGTCGTCATGCACAAACATACTATAAACCCAATGTTGTGTTATTAGGCGATGCAGCCCACACCATTAATCCATTAGCTGGGCAAGGGGTTAATTTGGGTTTTAAAGATGTTGCTTGTTTAATAGATAAAATGAGCCAAGCAGGCAGTGATTGGCAACAACCTCACGTTCTGGCTAATTATGAACGTTGTCGTCGGCCTGATAATTTGGTAATGCAAACCGGAATGGATTTTTTCTACAGCGCGTTTAGTAATAATATTGGGCCATTAAAGTTACTGCGTAATGTTGGATTACGGGCTGCTGATCATACTGGTGTGATAAAAAAACAACTATTGAAATATGCGATGGGGATCTAGGCTATTGTCTTGATTCTATTTTTGCTGACTTAATCAAAAACATAAAAAGCCGAGTAAAATTAATTACTCGGCTTTTTATTTATTCTTTTACTTGCCGTCGTCGTCAATAGAGATGATCACTATATTGCAGATAAAAGAAAACCTACTCAAAGAGTAGGTCTCTAATATGGTGCGGAAGGAGAGACTTGAACTCTCACACCTTACGGCGCTAGAACCTAAAT
>NZ_CAMRAN010000090.1 GCF_947039875.1 uncultured Photobacterium sp. | reverse complement strand
GCTTCTCTGCTGCTTCTTGAACGCGCTCTGATTTGTGCATGTTCATTGGTACGATAGCCACTTGGAAAGGCGCTAGAGCGTCTGGCCAGATGATGCCGTATTTATCATTGTTTTGCTCGATAGCTGATGCCACAACACGTGATACACCGATACCGTAACAACCCATTTCTAGAATTGAACTCTTACCGTTTGAATCAAGTACGCTACAGTTCATCTTATCAGAGTAAGTGGTACCTAACTGGAAGATATGACCGACTTCGATACCACGTTTTAGCATCAACGTACCTTGACCACATGGGCTTGGATCGCCTTCAACTACGTTACGTAGATCATCAACACGGCCAAGTTCAACGTCACGACCCCAGTTGATACCGATGTTGTGTTTACCATCGATGTTAGCACCAGCAGCAAAGTCACTCATTACTGCAACAGTGTGGTCAACGATAACAGGTAGTTCAAGGCCTACAGGACCTAGAGAACCTGCACTCGCGCCGATAAGCTCACGCATTTCTTCTTCAGTTGCCATCTCTAATGGCGATGCAACTTCTACAAGGTTTTCTGCTTTGATTTCGTTAAGTTCGTGGTCACCACGGATGATCAATGCCACGATAGGTGCGTCGATTTCATCAGAAGCTTTAACGAATAATGTTTTCACTGTTTTTTCGATAGCAATACCATGTTGTTCAACCAATTCTGCGATAGTTTTCGCATTGGGTGTATCAATCACTGTCATTGCTTGTGTTGGTTCTGCGCGCTCAACAGCAGGTGCGATAGCTTCTGCTTTTTCGATGTTAGCAGCGTAATCAGATTCAGTAGAGAATGCGATTAAGTCTTCGCCACTTTCAGCCAGTACGTGGAACTCTTGAGAACCATTACCACCGATTGCGCCTGAATCTGCCAATACTGGACGGTATTCAAGACCCATGCGATCGAAAGCTTTACAGTAAGCAGCATGCATTGTATCGAAAGACTTTTGTAGGCCATCTTTATCGATATCAAAGCTGTAAGCATCCATCATGCAGAATTCACGAGCACGCATTATACCAAAACGAGGACGACGTTCATCACGGAATTTCGTCTGAATTTGGTATAGGTTTAGCGGCAGTTGCTTGTAAGAACTTACTTCATTACGCACAAGGCTAGTGATAACTTCTTCAGCGGTTGGGCTAAGTACAAACGGACGGAAATGACGGTCAGTAAAGCGAAGTAGTTCAGGGCCCATTTTTTCAGAGCGGCCTGTCTCTTCCCATAGTTCAAACGGCTGAACAACGGGCATCAAGGTTTCGATAGCGCCTGCATTGTCGATTTCTTGGCGAACGATGTTTTCGACTTTACGCAGCACACGCAGACCTGTAGGTAGCCAAGTGTATAAACCTGAAGCTAACTTACGGATCATGCCTGCACGTAGCATTAGTTGATGACTAATGACTTCTGCGTCGTTTGGCGTCTCCTTCAGGGTAGAAAGAAGATATTTACTGGTACGCATTGATGGTATCCGTTATTGATGAAAGGAAAGAGAAGGAACTGATGTTCCACCCGTCAGTATCATGACGATAGCCTGTTATATTACCAGTCTCGACGCTATTCGCCAAAGATAACTACATAAGATCTATTATTGATTAATGGTATCGATACTAATTACGGTGATCACAGGTTCTGAAACCGTAAACTGGACATTAAAATCAAATAAGTTAACGGCATAAGTTTTATTATCAGATTTGCCTTTTTTGTACGCGGGGCGTGGATCTTGCGCTAAGACTTCGGTGATCACCGCGCGATGATAATCCGCTTTTTTACCTGATAACTGTTGCTGGGCGTTAAGGCTAAATTCTACGATTAGGGTTGGTGGTTGCTCTGAAGCAAAGCCACCTAATGCATCAGGTAAACTGTCGGAGTAGGGAATATAAGGTTTAATATCAATAATTGGTGTGCCATCAACTAGATCGGCGCCACCAATATCAATAATGACTTGACCATTATGATGACGTACTCCTTTTAATTTAACGGCAGACATACCGATACCGTTGGGGCGAAACGTCGCACGGCTAGCAAAAACACCAATCCGCTCATTACCGCCAAGACGAGGTGGACGAACTGTTGGACGCCATCCTGCTTCTAAGTTTTGATCAAATAAAAATAATAACCAAACATGACTAAATTGCTCAATGCTTCGTACTGCTTCTAGTGAATTAGCAAGACCTTGTAATACAATTTCACAATTGGCACTTGGCACTAATCCTGGTTGGCGAGGGACTGCGAATTTTTCTTTATAAGGGGAGTGGACGATACCGATAGGTTCAATGCTATAAGCCATTAAATTAGCCAATTATACGCTGAAAGTAATCTTATAATATAACATAAAAAAAGCAGGCACTCAGGCCTGCTCTTGATGTAAAAAGGTTAAGTAAGGCGATTACCAGCCCTTCACTGCTCCACCATTAAAAATGGTTTGCGCTGAGTTATAAACCTCATCAGATTGATAAGCTTGAATGAATTTTTGAACATTTTCTGCTTTGACGTTATCTTCACGGGCGACAATGATATTGACGTAAGGTGATTGTTTATCTTCAACAAACACCCCGTCTTTTTCTGGGGTTAGATTTAAGCTACTCGCATAAGTCGTATTAATAATCGCTAAAGCAACATCATCTAATGAACGTGGCAATTGCGCAGCTTCTAATTCAACGATGTTAAGGTTTTTAGGATTGTTAACAATATCTAACACGGTTGCTGTTAAACCAGCATCAGCTTTGAGGGTAATTAAGCCTTGTTGTTGTAACAATAATAATGAACGGCCAAGGTTAGTCGGATCATTGGGAACCGAAATCTGATCGCCATCTTTTAATGCATCAACAGATTTAATCTTATTAGAGTAGCCCGCGATAGGGTAAACAAACGTATTACCCGCAATCGCAAATTTATAACCGCGATCTTTAATTTGTTGCTCAAGATAAGGTTTATGCTGGAAAGCATTGGCATCAATAGATCCTTCTGCTAACGCGGCATTTGGCGAAACGTAATCAGTAAAGGTAACTAATTCAACATCAAGTCCATATTTATCTTTAGCTTGTTTAGCAGCAACTTCTGCAACTTGCTCTTCTGCGCCAGCCATCACGCCAATTTTAACTTTATTGTTATCAACTACCGCTTCTTGGTCACTACAACCTGTTAGTGCAACCGCTGCAGCAACGCTAGCAATGGCAAAAAGATGTTTAAGATTGAACGCCATAGTATTTCTCCTTAAATGGGCTTCCCTAATGGTATAGCGATAAATAAAACTGTTATTTTTTAGCGATGATCAACGCGTTTGACTAAATGATCACCAATTGATTGAATCAGTTGTACTAAAATAACTAACATGATGACGGTGATTGCCATGACGGTGCCATCAAAACGTTGATAACCATAACGAATACCGACATCTCCTAAGCCACCACCGCCAACCGTTCCAGCCATTGCCGAATAACTGATTAAGGTAACTAAGGTGATAGTGATGGCATTAATAATGCCAGGTAGGGCTTCGGGTAATAGCACTTTGGTAATGATCTGTATTGGGGTTGCACCCATAGCTTGTGCGGCCTCAATTAATCCTGTTGGAATTTCCAGTAATGCGCCTTCTACTAAACGTGCAATAAAAGGAATAGCCCCAACAGTCAGTGGCACAATTGCGGCTGCGGTACCAATAGAACTGCCAACCACAAATCGAGTAAAAGGAATAATGGCAACTAATAAGATAATAAAAGGGATTGAACGGCCAATATTAACCACAATACCGAGTGTTTTATTTAAAAGAGGGTTGTGCCATAAACCATTTTTCTTGGTGAGATGCAGGGCAACACCTAACGGAATACCAATGATAAAACCAATTAAGCCTGCAACAAACACCATGGTTAATGTTTGTCCCAATGCTTCGATAAGTAATTCAGTTAGGCGCTGATTGCTCTGCCACCATGTTGTTATTGCATCAAGAGACATAACCTAGTACCTCAACATTTAATTTATGATCACGTAAAAAAGTAATAGCGTTATCTATGGCGGTTTGAGTACCAAAGAATTCAGCAAGCATTAATCCAAATTTCACTCCGCCTGCATAATCCATATTGGAACTGAGAATACTGATATCGAGATTAAACTCACGTGCAACTTGGCTAATCAAAGGCGCATCAACAGAGTCGCCAGTAAATTCAAGTCGAATTAATGGATAGCTTCCTTTTATCGAGGTTGGTGTCATTCTTAATTGATAATCTTCAGGAATTGATAGATCCAAGGTTGAGCGGATAAACGCTTTCGCTAATTCTGTTTTTGGGTGCGCAAAAATGTCACTGACAAGACCTTGTTCGACTAATTCGCCATCACCAATGATCGCAACTTGATGACAAATACGTTTTACTACATCCATTTCATGGGTGATTAATAAAATGGTTAAATTAAGTTGCTGATTAATTTTACGTAATAAAGCCAGTATTGATTGGGTTGTTGCAGGATCAAGTGCGCTGGTGGCCTCATCACATAACAAGACTTTTGGATCAGAGGCTAAAGCGCGTGCGATAGCGACCCGTTGTTTTTGACCACCACTTAAATTTGAGGGGTAACTATGACGTTTATCGTCTAAACCAACAAGTGATAGTAATTCAGTGACTTTGGTATTTATTTCTTGTTCTGGAGCGCCGGCAAGTTCTAGTGGTAAGGCAATATTGGCAAATACAGTACGTGATGACAGTAAATTAAAATGTTGGAAAATCATGCCAATTTTACGACGAGCTAACGTCAGATCATTAGATGAAAGATTGGTCAAATCAATTCCATCAACCACGACATTACCATTGGTTGGTTTTTCTAATAAATTTACGCAACGGATCAGAGTGCTTTTTCCTGCACCTGATGAGCCAATCACGCCAAAAATCGTTCCTTGTTCTATGGTGAGATTAATATCTTTTAGCGCATTGATCGCTTTTTCACCTTGATAGAACACTTTATTGACTTGTTTTATTTCTATCATTGAACTTCCTGATTCTTAGATAAAACGATTATATGAGAGTGATGTTATATTGCATAGGTTGTTGCTGATTAGTTATTCTGGTTAAAACATCTTTGTAACTGTTAATCTGATGCTATTGGTAATCGGTTTTTAAGTCAATAGCTATTTTTACGTCTAGACGTCTAAATGGTTTTCGTCTTTATAACGGTGTTAACTTCAATGATAATCAGCTTGTTGGGGGTGATAACTAATACTTTTCGATGCCAACTCGTGCCATAATCTAATCAATATTTAATTAATATCTAATTTATTGAGGGCTTTCTTGTGGCCAAACCTGCTGTCTTTATTGATCGCGATGGCGTAATAAACGTTGATCGTGGCTATGTACATACTGTTGATGATTTTGAATACATCGATGGTGTTTTTGGTGCATGTAAAAAATTCAAAGAAATGGGTTACTTACTTGTTTTAGTCACTAATCAATCAGGTATTGCTCGTGGTATCTTCAGTGAAGATGAGTTTCTATCTTTGACTGAATGGATGGATTGGAACTTCGAAGATCAAGGTATTGAACTTGATGGTATTTACTATTGCCCGCATCATGCAACTGAGGGTAAAGGTGAATATTTACAAGATTGTGATTGCCGTAA
>NZ_CAMRAN010000089.1 GCF_947039875.1 uncultured Photobacterium sp. | reverse complement strand
AGGCAGTGCCGGCAGATTTACAATCTGCTCCCTTTGGCCACTCGGGAACCCCACCACAAGTGCGGGGCGGATAATAACAAACATTTCAGCGCTGTAAACCTTTTTTATCATTATTATCGAGTACTTGCTTGATTTTTCATCAGTAAGCTAATTTTTGCTTAACTTTACATTTCTTGACGTTATTCATCCTTTAGTTCAGATATTATTTGGCTAGGATTTTTATGATGGTTTTAATAAATGAAAAAAATAGTCGTAGCAGTATTAGTCACAGCAGTATTAACAGGCAGTTACTTTTACTTTCAAAGGACGTCACATGCTGCGCAAGATAAGTTATCGCCAGCGCAATCGTCACGAGTTGTGTCTGTCACGACGGGAACGGTTAGCTCTTTAGCTGTTGCTCAATCACTATCATTAGTGGGTAAGTTGAAGGCTGAGCATGCCGTTAATGTTGCCGCAGAAGTTTCGGCTAAAATAAAAACAATAGCAGTTCCTGTTAATTCAACAGTGAAAAAAGGCCAACTATTAATCCAGCTTGACGATGATAAAGCCGTTGCCGCTTACGATGAAGCATTGGCATACCGTAATGATGAAAAGCGAAAGCTGACTGAATTTCAGCGGTTATTATCTCGTGGAGCCATTACTAAAACTGAAATATATGCTCAAACCGCCAATGCAAGTATTGCGAATGCACGTTTAAAAGCGGCTTTAGCGAATCTTAACGATCATGCTATTCGAGCACCGTTTAATGGCACCGTTGGATTATATGATTTTAGTCCGGGCCACATGGTAGCTGCGGGCGGTGCGCTATTTAATTTTGATGACCTTTCCTCTATGCGTCTGGATATTGAAGTACCAGAGCAATATATCTCCTCTTTAAAGGTTGGAATTAAAGTTACCGCTAAAAGCCAAGCGTGGGGCGATCGCGCCTTTGTTGGTAAAATTCAAGCCATTGATTCACGCGTTCAATCGGATTCATTAAATATTAAAGTACGGGTTGTATTTAAAAATAGTGATCATGCTTTAAAACCAGGAATGTTACTTGCAACAGAACTTAATTTTATTCCGCAACAACAAGCGATTATCCCCGTACAATCTTTAGAATATTCAGGCACTAAACGTTATGTTTATGTTGTTGATCCACAACAAAAAGTGCACCGAACCTTGGTCGAGTTAGGTGAGCGTATTGATAATAATGTTGTGATCAAAAAAGGTTTAAAAACTGGCGATCGTATTGTTGTGCAAGGACTGGTTAACATGCGCGATGGCATCACCATTAAAGACATTACCCCAGCTGTTGGAGTGGCGAGCTAATGTGGTTATCTGATATTTCAGTAAAACGGCCTGTTGTCGCCATCGTATTAAGTTTGCTGTTGTGTGTGTTTGGTATTGTGTCTTTCTCTAAACTGGCTGTTCGTGAAATGCCAGATGTTGAAAGTCCGGTTGTGACCATCATGACAACTTATGACGGCACATCTGCAACGGTAATGGAAAGCCAAGTCACCACCCCGATAGAAGATGAATTATCAGGGATCAGTGGTATTGATAATATTACCTCTGTTACCCGTAATGGTATGTCGCGGATCACTGTTGAATTTAGTATGGACTGGGATCTTACCGAAGGTGTCAGTGATATTCGTGATGCGGTTGCTCGTGCGCAACGTCGTCTTCCTGATGATGCTAATGATCCGATTGTATCGAAAGACAATGGCTCTGGTGAGCCGGCGATCTATATTAATTTATCGTCATCTGAAATGGATCGTACTCAATTAACCGATTACGCTCAGCGAGTTTTAGAAGATCGTTTTAGCCTATTAAATGGCGTCAGCTCAGTGAGCCTCAGTGGCGCATTGTATAAAGTGATGTATGTAAAAATACAACCGACACTTATGGCAGGACGAGGTGTTACCACCAAAGATATCATTAATGCGCTCAATGATGAAAACGTTGAATTACCCGGTGGTGAAGTTCGTAACGATCAAACAGTGATGTCGGTGCGTACTGCGCGACTTTACCAAACGGTTGATGATTTTAAATATTTGGTGATTCGTACCACAGAAGCTGGCACACCGATTTATTTAAAAGATGTGGCTGAAGTTACGGTTGGTGCTGAAAATGAAAATTCGACTTTTAAAAGTAATGGTGCCGTCAACTTAAGTTTAGGCATTGTTACTATGTCCGATGCTAATCCGCTTGATGTGGCTAAAGAAGTGCGTGCGGAAGTTGCCAAGATGCAACAGTTTTTACCGCAAGGTGCGTCACTGACGCTTGATTATGATGCGACAGTATTCATTGAGCGTTCAATTAATGAAGTTTACAGCACGCTATTAGTCACTGGCGCGCTGGTTATTTTGGTGCTGTATATTTTTATTGGTCAAGTACGTGCAACGTTAATTCCTGCAGTTACGGTGCCAGTTTCTTTAATTTCAGCATTTATTACTGCTTATTTCTTTGGCTTTTCAATTAATTTACTGACTCTAATGGCGTTAATTTTAGCGATTGGATTAGTGGTCGATGATGCTATTGTGGTGGTTGAAAATGTTTTCCACCATTTACAACGTGGAGAATCACCCTTATTAGCCGCTTATAAAGGCACTCGAGAAGTGGGATTTGCGGTAGTAGCAACGACCGCTGTGTTGGTGATGGTGTTCTTACCCATTTCTTTTATGGAAGGAATGGTTGGGCGGCTATTTACTGAGTTCTCCGTATTACTGGCGATGTCAGTGATCTTCTCATCATTAATCGCATTAACGTTAACGCCAGTGATGTGCAGTAAGTTATTGCAAGTGAATGTGAAGCCGAATCGGTTCAACCTGTGGGTCGATCGTCAATTTGATAAATTAGAAAGTGGTTATCGCCGTATTGTCACGGTGGCAGTTAAAAAACGGTTTGTTGCGCCAGTCGTGGTTTTGGGCTGTATCGTAGCCAGTGTAGGATTAATGAAAGTGATTCCGGCTCAATTGGCACCACAAGAAGATCGCGGAGTGTTGTTTGCGTTTGCGAAAGGCGCTGAAGGTACCAGTTACAACCGTATGATTGGTAACATGGATCAAGTTGAAGCGCGTTTATTGCCATTGTTAGGTAAAGGAGTATTGAAATCTGTCAGTATTCAATCACCTGCATTTGGTGGTCGCGCAGGGGATCAAACGGGATTTGTGATCATGCAATTAGAAGATTGGAATGATCGTTCAGTCGGAGCACAACAAGCACTGGGCATGATCAGTAAAACGCTGGCAGGTATTCCTGATGTGCGAGTGATGCCGATGATGCCAGGTTTTGGCGGTGGATCATCAGAACCAGTACAATTTGTATTAGGTGGCGCTGATTACCAAGAACTGTTTAAGTGGGCGACAAAGCTACAACATCTTGCTGAAGATAGCCCGTTAATGGAAGGGGTTGATTTAGACTATGCAGAAACAACACCTGAGCTATTGGTTAATGTTAATCGTGAGCGTGCGGCTGAATTAGGTATTCCAGTAACGGAGATCGCGGAAACATTAGAAGTGATGCTTGGTGGTCGCAGTGAAACAACCTTTGTTGATCGTGGTGAAGAATACGATGTTTATCTTCGCGGTGATGAAAATAGCTTTAATAGCTCGACCGATCTTAGTCAGATTTATCTACGCGCAAAAAATGGCAAGCTGGTTACCTTAGATACTGTTGCCTCTATTGATGAAGTGGCATCAGCACAGAAGTTAAGCCATAACCAAAAACAGAAATCGATCACGTTAAAAGCAAGTCTTTCTGATGGTTATACTCTGGGTGAAGCGCTTAATTTCCTTGATCAACAGGCGATTGATAATTTACCGTCAGATATTTCGATTGATTATGCTGGCGAATCACAAGACTTTAGAGACAACCAAAGCAGTATTGCAATAGTGTTTGGATTAGCGTTATTGGTTGCTTATTTAGTGCTTGCGGCGCAGTTTGAAAGCTTTATTAACCCGCTGGTGGTGATGCTAACTGTACCAATGGGTATCTTTGGTGGTCTGGCTGGATTATGGATAATGGGGCAAGGGCTCAATATTTATAGTCAAATCGGGATGATCATGTTGATTGGTATGGTGACGAAAAACGGTATTTTGATCGTTGAATTTGCTAACCAGTTACGTGACAAAGGTATTGAATTTGAACAAGCAATTGTCGATGCATCAGTACGTCGTTTACGACCGATTTTAATGACAGCGTTCACAACCTTGTTTGGCGCCTTACCACTGATTTTATCAACGGGGGCGGGTGCTGAGAGTCGTATCGCTGTGGGTACGGTGGTGTTCTTTGGAATGGCATTTGCTTCTTTGGTAACATTATTGGTGATCCCTGCGATGTACCGCTTGTTATCGGTTAAAACTAAATCACCAGGTTATATCGAAGCGCAGTTAGAAAAAGAATTGCAGCATGATTATGTTGGCCGTATTAGCCACGGAGACTTACCTAAATAAGTAATATGAGTCACGAGTAGTGAGTTTGCGAGAGTAAAGAAACTCGCTACTCGCTACTGGTCTCACAATCAGTTAAACTCCCCCTCATAACAACTATCGAGTAAGTAAACTACAATTAAGTGGTTTATTACCCTGATCGACCTAAAGCCCTTTATAGAAGAAAACCATGTCACAACATTCTACTGACCAACAGAGCCCAAAAGGGGTTCGACTTAATAAATTTATCAGTGATACAGGCTATTGCTCACGCCGTGAGGCGGACAAGCTGATTGATCAGGGACGTGTAACCATCAATGGCACTATGCCTGAAATGGGCATGCGCGTAATGGATAACGACGAAGTATTGGTTGACGATAAACCACTGCGCAGCAAAGAACGTCCAATTTACATTGCACTTAATAAACCGACAGGTATCACCTGTACGACTGAGCGCCATATTGAAGGTAACGTGATTGATTTCATTGGTCACCGTAAGCGTATTTTCCCTATTGGTCGTTTAGATAAGCCGTCTGATGGTCTTATTTTCTTAACCAATGACGGTGATATCGTTAATAAAATTCTACGTGCGGGTAACTCGCATGAGAAAGAATACGTTGTGCGTGTTGATCAACCGATCACGCCTGAATTTATTGAAAAAATGTCATCAGGGGTTGAGATTTTAGATACGGTTACTTTGCCATGTAAAGTGACGAAAGAAACGAATTTCTCATTCCGTATCGTGTTGACTCAAGGTTTAAATCGTCAAATTCGTCGTATGTGTGAAGCGTTAGGTTATGAAGTGTATAAACTTCGTCGCGTACGTATTATGAACATCACTATTGATGGCTTACCAAACGGTAAATGGCGTTATTTAACTGAAGCTGAAATTGCTGAAATTCAACAGTTAATTTCACAATCAAGCGGTACTGAAGAAGCATCAAAAACTGATGCTGAAGGCCGTACAATTGCTAAAGCAACAGATGCGAAGTTGTATGATCATCGTGCGCAAGAAGCACGTAATGAAAAACATGCCGCTGAGAAGCAGTTTAAAACTTACCGTGGTACTGGTGAGTTTAATCGTCGTCCCGATGGTGCGAACCGTAGCAGCCGTAATCAGAATGAAGAGCGTAATAGCCACAGTGGATACCGTACTGATGCGCCTCGTCGTAATAATGATGATCGTCCAGCGCGCACTTCTGCGCCAAGCCGTGATACTAAGCCAAGTTTTGGCGGTAAGAGCAACGGTATTAAGAAGTGGAAATCAAAGCGCGAAGAGTAACTGTGTGTTGTTAAGAAACTAGATAGTCAGTTTCAAGAATAAATGAAGAGCGATAGGCGAGAGTCTATCGCTTTTTTTGTTGGTGTAATCCCGTCATTCCCCGCGTGTTTGTTGTGGCTTAATGAACTTGTACACCTAAATAGGATAAAATACTCTTAATAT
>NZ_CAMRAN010000088.1 GCF_947039875.1 uncultured Photobacterium sp. | reverse complement strand
AAGTCAGTTGCTCTACCTACTGAGCTAAGTCGGCACACTAATTTCTTTTTTACTACCAAGTCGAAACTTGATAACTAAATATGGCGGAGAGATAGGGATTTGAACCCTAGATACGCTATAAACGTATGCTGGTTTTCAAGACCAGTGCTTTCAACCGCTCAGCCATCTCTCCAATGCCGCGTATAATATAGTGTACCCCTTTCCTTGTAAAGTAATAATATTAAAAAGCTTTTTAAGTGATCATCAATTAATCAATACTCATTAAGATCGTTCAATTTGTTGTTTTATACAACAAACCAACATGATTACATTCAGAAAGAGCCACTATCTATAATTAATTACCGTTATCTAAAAATAACAAACTCATCATTAATTACCAATCCTGCTATTTGGCTTCACCCTACTGGACTTGAACCAGTGACATGTGAATTAACAGGCCGCTAAGCTCCCCAATAAAGAGTACCAACTGAACTAAGAAGAAATTATAGGATGATGGGCTCTAATACTCTGCATTCTCGAAACCTAGTTTCACCAAAATACAGACGTAAAAAAGCCCGCAATTTCTTGCGAGCTTCTCTATTTGGCTTTACTCTTCAGGGATTAAACCAGTGACATGTAAATTAACATACCACTAATCTTTCCAATAAAGATCACCAGCAGAACTAAAAATATGGTGGTGGGAGAAGGATTCGAACCTTCGAAGGCAGTGCCGGCAGATTTACAATCTGCTCCCTTTGGCCACTCGGGAATCCCACCGAAATTTAATGGTGCCGACTACCGGAGTCGAACTGGTGACCTACTGATTACAAGTCAGTTGCTCTACCTACT
Organism: uncultured Photobacterium sp.; assembly: GCF_947039875.1. GTDB lineage: Bacteria > Pseudomonadota > Gammaproteobacteria > Enterobacterales > Vibrionaceae > Photobacterium. The sequence continues at coordinate 5,042 of NZ_CAMRAN010000088.1, read as the reverse complement.
GAGCTAAGTCGGCACAAATTTCGTTACATAGCATGTTAATAATTTAACACTATGTCTTTATGTTGGCGGAGTGGACGGGACTCGAACCCGCGACCCCCGGCGTGACAGGCCGGTATTCTAACCAACTGAACTACCACTCCAATTCTTTAACTAACTTGAAATACATCAAATTATTAGAATTTGGCGGAGAGATAGGGATTTGAACCCTAGATACGCTATAAACGTATGCCGGTTTTCAAGACCGGTGCTTTCAACCGCTCAGCCATCTCTCCAATGCGGAAAATAATATAGTTGACAAAGCTAACTGTAAAGTAAAAATCACAAAAAAAATATCAACTGCACTTTTATCAATCAATTATGACTAAAAACAATCAAAATAAGATCAACAAGCTCACAATACTAGAATTTCACCTATATTTATCGACGATTTAATGATTAAGATTCACCAGAGTTACACAATAGATAGCGATGTAGAAATAGTTACACAACATAATAGTTAAATTTTACATCCTTGTTACTTACTAATGATGCAGGTAGACTCAACCTTATTGTTACTCATTCTGGTCTTACAAATGATCACCATAAAAAACATCGCTGCTTTAATACTAATATCTATAGCGATCAACGGCTGTTGCCAATCTCAAGGTACCGTTATTCAAGCCCATGGTAATATTGAAGCGACACAGAGTATTCACCGTTAAATACCCTTTCGAGCCCTATCACCAAAATCATTATTTAACTCAATAATTAATACTTTGATCTTGCTCCAAATTTAAATCAAAAAGCAAACGTTTGCTTTGTTACGTATCACACTTCCATTCGATATATGCATTTGACATCATTAATTACTACATCAAAGTTATTCCTTAGAGATATTTTATTCGCAGAAATTAATCTGTGAGTAAATCAAATGAAAAAAGAAATATTGGTGATTGCTATTTCATCCCTTCTTATGAGTGGCTTAGCTCATTCTGCAACTATTTATAAAAAAGATAATGGCGATAGATTAGATATCTATGGTGGCGCTGAAATTGGCGGAACCATTGTCACAAATAGAGATAAATCCCCTTTTGGCGACAAATCTAAATCTTATGTTGATGACTCTTTTGGAACCATTGGTATAAAAGGACAAACTAATAAATTTTATGCCAAATTAGAAATTGATGCAGAACGTACTGATTGGACTTATGAAAATAATTTTAGATTAGTCATTGATAAAGCTTATATTGGATATTTCTTAACTAACAAACAAACAGTCGAGTTTGGACGAACAGATACAGCCTATGATCACTATGATGCTTTTGGCGATTTCTCAAATGAATTAGCCGACGAAGTATCGGAAGCAGGAGATCAAGATAATACGATTAAATACCGTGGTGAATTTGGCGCTTTAAAAGTTGGAATTTCATATTCAGCAAAAGGTTGGGATTACGAACAAGACGCGCAATCAATGTATGATGAAAATGGCATATTTTTAGGGAAAAAAGGATCGTACGTAACTGATTCTCGAGAAGGTGAAGTTATAAATGGCTATGCTGGCTATTTTACTAACAATCTCACCATTATTGCTGCTGCTGAAACCGTCCATAATCGTGGTGAATTATATTCATTACACGGCAAGTATAAAATTAACAAATTTGCTATTGGTGGGTTTACCTCTTATTCCGACCGTGATGGTGTAAACAAAAATAGCATGACCTATGTATTATCGGGTTCTTACGACATTACAAGCCAATTAACAGGTTATATTGTAGGTAATATTTACAATGACGATAATAACGACAAAGATGACCAACATGTTGTCGTTGGTACGCAATATATGTATGCCAAGAATGTAAAACTCGTTGCTGAAGCTGCAATGGGTGGTAATACAGGTACACTAGGTTATTTAAAAGCATATTATTGGTTTTAAATAACATCAGATATTTTAACTCATTGAATGATACTTATATATTGTTATACACATGGAACGTAACTCATGAAAAAAAATATTTTAGCGATAATTATTGGTGCCACCCTTTCATCATTTAGTTTTCAACTATGTGCTGCTGATAATCAAAATGAACTAAAAACATTATCCATTCAACAGATTCAAGGTAATGACGAATACTCTCCTGTTGACGGTATTGATGTTCCTAATAAACAACATGTATCCACTTACCGCTATAACGTTAAAGGGATTATTACTGCTATTCAGCAACACAATTTAGGTAAAGATCTGCAGCAAGGCTTTTTCATGCAAGCCATGACGGATAATAATCCTGCAACTTCTGATGGTATTTTTGTTCAAACAACAGCAATTGGTAACTTAAAGGTAGGACAAGAGATAAACCTTACTGCTAGAGTTAGTGAAGATTATCATTGGACTAAATTAATTGATGTTGCAGACATCCAACTAAGTAAAGTTGATAATAAATTGCCACCAGTAACCGTTTTAACATTTGATGATGCCAATAAATTTGATTTAGAACGTTACGAAGGAATGCTAGTACGCATTAATAAGAATTCAGATCTAAACGTCACAAAAAATTATGGTTTTGATTTTAATTCATATCGTAACAACATGTTACTTTCACATGGAACGGTAAACGTACACCCTAATCAAACACAAGCACCAACAACCTCTCATACATACCAGTCCAATGATTTATTAGTTATTGAGTCTTTTACCAAAGCTGCAAACGGTGATATTCCTTGGTACCCAACCTTTGGTAAAGATAACGGCACCGGAACAACTGATAATTATATTCGTATTGGTGATGTCGTTAATGGCTTAGAAGGTGTAATTGGTTATTCTTATGGTGATTACCGTTTCTATGTCACGAATAAAGCTGATACAAATACATTTATTCATACAAACGATAGGACCTACGCGCCAGAATTAAAACAAGGCGGTGATTTACGTATTGCTAGTTTTAATGTTCTAAATTACTTCAACTCTCCCTTTACAGATGAAACCCAAAACCCGCTAAAACAAAATAGAGGGGCGACAACTCAAACCGAATTTGATCTTCAAAGCACTAAAATAGCCAATGCCATTGTACGTATGAATGCTGATATTGTCGGTTTAATGGAAATTGAAAATAATGGCTTTCAATCAGATTCTGCCGTTAATGATCTGGTAACTAAAATTAATGATCGAATTAAAGATCCCACAGAGCATTATGCGTATGTAAAACCCAATAATGGTGAGAAATTTATTGGCGATGATGCCATTTCAAGCCAAGTAATTTATAAACCAAATAAAGTCACATTAGAGCAATACCGTATAATAAAAATGCCAGAGCAACATGCTCCTGAAGTTAAATATACCGATGAAAAAGGCAAGCAAAAAATAGAAAGTGGCAGTAATCATCAACGTGATACTATCGTTCCAACCTTTAAAATCAAAGGTACAGATAAGACGTTAACCATCTCTGTTAACCACTTCAAATCAAAAGGTTCTACTTGCTGGGAAGATGTAAACACCGGTAAACAGCGTGATTTAGATAAACAAGGCTCATGTGAAAACTTACGGGTAGCTGCCGCTGAACATCTAGGAGAAGCATTAGCAAAAATTCCGGGATCTAAAGTTATTATTGGCGATCTAAATTCATACGCAAATGAAGATCCTGTCATAATATTAACTAATCGCAATAATGTACCTAAAGATCATATTATCAAAGCAGCAGGATATACTTATATTGGTGGTAATAAAGAAATAGGCACACCATTATATGGACCAGAAGGTAAAGTTATTAATAAAAGTTATGGCTATACTAATATCATCCGTCAATTACATCCTGACTCATACAGCTTCTCATATCAAAATAATATTGGTACGTTAGATTATATTCTATTATCACCAGATCTAAAAAGTAAGGTTATTGATGCTACAGATTGGAATATTAACGCTGGTGAAAGCACATTATTAGAATATGCGAATAAAAATAACTGTGTGGGAGAAGCATGCTCTCCTCGTTATAAAGATATTTACCGTGCATCAGATCACGATCCAGCTGTTATTGATTTAAAAATCACCGAGCAAGCTAAAGATAAATACTCTGGAGGCTCTACGGGTATAATAGGATTAATTTCTTTATTTGGAATCATTCTATTAAGAAAAAATAACCATAAATAACCAATATAAAAAGAGGCTTAGTCAGCCTCTTTTTTTGAAAAGTAATATTACTAATAATTATTGATTTCTTCATACTTGCAATGTGATGCTTATCATAAAATTAAATCCTACATAGTGATGTAATCATGCTTCGTATATTTTAGGATACTAATTACATGCTGAGTTCTACAAAATCACTTTCAATATCATTAAATAAAGCATGGATAAAACCTTTCCTTTATAAATCTGATGTTGAAAAAAGAATTCGTTCCTGGTTTGAAAAGTATAAAACAAGCTGTATTCTTGACATTGAAATAAAAGAAAAAATAATTTCAAGCCCTAAAGTTAGAGTTATGATTGAATATAATAAAATATCAAAAGACACTCATATTGATAGTGAAAAACTAGCCAATATAATTGAAGAACAATTGTTCGATTTCTTTGAATATAGAAATATAATAACAATTGATGAAATCATTAAAAAAATACCACTCGAAGACTCACCACAAGATTATTGTCATTCATTAATAATGAAATCATTAAAAAAAGAAATAATTATTGATGATCAATTTAATTTATTGGATCTTAATCATAAATATCCATCAGAATATGATTTACATCGCTTAACCGACTTAAAAGTTGAACGACTATTATTTCTATCACATATTATAAAATACAATATCAATGTACATAATGCAGTAGCTATATGATGTTATTAATCACCATCAAAAACAAACTAGTCTTCAACATTTTCTCATCTTAATGATAGGTATATCAAAGCCTCGTTATCATCAACGAGGTTATTCTACAATATACTGATAATCGCTCCCCTATCTCGCTTATAATTTCACTGCAGGATGTAACAAAAACACACAGATTTAGGTAATCGAGGATTTGAACCCGCTTTTATTACACCAATTAAATACATCACTATTTTATTCAG
>NZ_CAMRAN010000087.1 GCF_947039875.1 uncultured Photobacterium sp. | reverse complement strand
CCACCCCTGCCATCTTCAAGAAAGCCTCAACAGTAATGTCGGGGCTTTTTTACGTCTGTATTATTGTAATAGATTCGGTGTGGTTGTAATTGACAGAGCGGCAGATTCCGCCATATTGAAAATTAACGCGTGCTGGGCGTTCAAACCTCATAATCTCAGAAGCCTCGACAGTTGAAGTTTACTATATGAAACGTTTTAATCTGTGGCGTGAGGTAGTGGGATTGCTTGTTATCTTATTGGTAATTATAGAAATGGGTTAACCATTGTTGGGCTATTATTCTTTCATCGTCATCTGGCAGTGCTTGAATTCCATCAGTAAACAGTTGTGGTTGATTTAATAACAACATATGTGCGCCTTAAATTAATACAGTATCGGGTCTCCCATCCCTACTTTAAAGGAAGTCTGAGCTCATTATCAGCGGATAGCGGATGTTACTGCTGCAATGAAAATCGGTTGAGTTGGATGATCAAATATTTCAGCTGCTAATACATAATTGCCCGTGCAGCACGATATTGTTGTATAAGATGTTTAAATGTATAAGATTGTATGCCATCGCGCGGAAATTGGATGAGTCGACGAGGATCTTAGTCAAAGACGTGAATGTTACAAATATCTTTGTTTTGTAAGTGCTTTATTATTCATCGGCAAGATTATCAGCTCCGATGACTTCCATTATTAAAAATTCGGCATTATTTATTTTAAGTCTAAATTCTTTGCATAATATTTGATCTGAGTAATGAATTATATACTCATAGGCTTCCATATATGCGGACGTTTTATACTTAAATGAGAAACAGTGACTAATGTTTTTTTATGTTTTTATTATAATATTTGTATAAACCATTAGCTATTAATGATCGAAAAGCAGAATCTTGTGCAACTTTTTTAAAAAATTGGTAACCATGTTTAGCATAAAAATCAGAATAATATGAATGCGTTAAAATTGTGTCAGTCATAAATATATCTTTAATACAATCAATTAGTGAAGGATGAGTATAGGTATAATAATGTTAAAATAATTGCAGTAGTGCTTTTAATACGTTTTCTTGATGGCGTGATTGTTTACAACATAGCCCTAAGCTTAATGGCGCAATAAACTCGGTGGGGAAGCGCTGCACTTTATCATTCATTGGGCTGTTATTGATAACGACATCCGGTGCGATACCTATTCCACAGCCTAACGCAACCATACTGACAATGGCTTCATGGCCAGAAATTTGAGCATAAATAGGGGGGGTGATTTTCTTGTCTTTAAACCATGTATTCGCGCGAGATCTTGCGGGCCCCGACTCTGCGAGAATGAAAGGTAGTGCTTGCCAATTAGGTCCGTTATTGAGTTGTTGTTGAATAGCGGGAGGGGGTATTGCGGGTGAAATTACTGACATTGGAATATGATCTAATTCGATATAGCTTAATTTTGCTGAAAGTTGTTCTGGCTTGGCGGTAATAGCGACATCAACTTCATCGTTAAGCACTTTATCAATCGCAAGAGCTGAGTCTCCTGTTAATAATTGAATTTCTATTTGTGGGTAACGTTGGCGAAATGCGGTTAATATTGACGGTAAGTGGCTATAACTTGCGGTTACTGAGCAAAATATTTTTAGCTTCCCTTGTAGTAATGAACTATCACTGTTTAATTCTATTTTAAGTGAAAGCCAATTAGAAATAATAGTGGAAGCAACGGGGATGAGTTTTTTCCCTGCCATCGTTATTTCAACACTACGATTATCACGACAAAATAAACTTTGCCCAAGTTCTTGCTCGAGGCGTTGAATTACGCGACTTAGCGCAGAAGGGCTTATGTGCATTGCTTGCGCTGTTTGGTGAAAGCTCAGCGAATCACTTAAGTGAAGAAAAAGTTGCAGATTTTTAATGTTCATGGGCTTATGTTGCATGATTTGCAATTGATTGTTGTGAATATATCACTTTGAGCAACAACTTTCCTGATCTACTATCAATCTATTCGATAAATAAATATCGAACCAAGGATAAATATATTTCACGGAGTTTGTTGTTATGGCTAATTATTTCAATACCTTAAATTTGCGCCAGCAGTTGGATCAACTGGGCCGTTGTCGTTTTATGGATCGTGCAGAATTTGCTACTGAAGCTGATTACCTTAAAGGTAAAAAGGTGGTTATTGTCGGATGTGGTGCGCAAGGCTTAAACCAAGGTCTTAACATGCGAGATTCTGGGCTGAATGTGGCTTACGCTTTACGCCAAGTTGCGATTGATGAGCAACGCCCATCATTTAAAAATGCGCGTGATAATGGTTTTGAAGTTGGAAGTTATGAGCAACTGATTCCAGAGGCTGACTTAGTCGTCAACCTTACACCGGATAAGCAACACACAAACGTTGTTGAAACAGTGATGCCATTAATGAAGCATGGTGCAGCATTGGGGTATTCGCACGGTTTTAATATCGTTGAAGAAGGGATGCAAATTCGTAAAGATTTAACGGTTGTTATGGTAGCACCTAAATGTCCAGGTACTGAAGTGCGTGAAGAATATAAGCGTGGCTTTGGTGTACCAACATTAATTGCAGTTCATCCTGAAAATGATCCCCAAGCTGATGGTCTTGAAATTGCTAAAGCATGGGCTGCTGCAACTGGAGGGCATCGTGCAGGAGTACTTGAGTCATCATTTGTTGCTGAAGTGAAGTCAGATTTGATGGGTGAGCAAACTATCCTTTGTGGTATGTTGCAAGCTGGTTCAATTGTCTGTTATGAAAAAATGCTGGCTGATGGTATTGCACCTGATTATGCCGGTAAGTTGCTGCAATTTGGTTGGGAAACGATCACTGAAGCACTGAAGTTTGGTGGTGTGACACATATGATGGATCGCCTTTCAAATCCAGCGAAAGTGAAAGCTTTTGATCTCTCTGAGCAATTAAAAGAATTGATGCGTCCATTATATAATAAACATATGGATGACATTATCTCAGGTCACTTCTCTAGTACGATGATGGCTGACTGGGCTAACGATGACGCTGAGTTATTAGGTTGGCGTGGTGAGACAGCTGAAACACAATTTGAAAACTACCCAGTATCAAACCTTCATATTTCAGAGCAAGAATACTTTGATAACGGTATTTTGATGGTTGCAATGGTACGTGCTGGGGTTGAACTAGCTTTTGAGGCGATGACAGCATCGGGCATTATTGATGAGTCGGCTTATTATGAGTCATTACATGAATTACCGCTGATTGCCAATACGGTTGCGCGTAAGCGTTTGTACGAGATGAATGTGGTGATCTCTGATACTGCTGAATATGGTAACTATTTGTTTGCTAATATTGCAACACCGCTATTGCGTGATCATTTTATGGCAACAGTAACCACGGAGGTTATTGGTAAAGGTTTGGCGGCAACAACAAATTTTGTTGATAATCAAAAGCTGATTGAAGTAAATGAAGCATTACGCAATCACCCTGTTGAAGTGATTGGTAAACAGCTACGAGGCTACATGAAAGACATGAAACATATTGCTGTAGGTGGTTAATTTTCATTTAAAATAGCAACTAAAAAAGAAAGCCCAGTTTGATAAGAGCTGGGCTTTTTTATTGGGGGGGGTTAACGCGAATTAAGCGTCAGTGCTATTATCTTTAGTATTAAGCTTTGCTTCAAATGCTGCCATCTTTTGCTCAAGCTCGGTTAGCTTCTGGCGAGTACGTAATAGTACTTGAGTTTGGACGTCAAATTCTTCACGAGTGACAACATCAAGCTTACCTAATTGTGATTGGATCACTTGGCGTACTTTTTGTTCAACGTCATTACCTAGATCTTTAACTGGTTTAGGCATTGCGTCCTGAATTTGTTTAGCTACTTGCTCAAGTTTCTTTGAATCAAACATGATCCGCTTACTCCGTTGCGAAAATCGTGATAGCTATTGTAATCGGCGTTGTAATGAAAAGAAAAGGGCGCTGATGACTCAGCGCCCTTTTTTAGTATCGATAAATTAGAAGTGGTTGTCTAAACCATCGTCATCTTCAACAAACACCGGTAACGGTTTATGCTCACTTGCCAAGAACGTATAAATAACGGGTAATACGAACAAGGTAAATAAGGTACCGATAGATAAACCAGCAACGATAACAATACCAATACTGAAGCGTGATGCTGCACCAGCACCTGATGCATACAATAGCGGTACTAGGCCTGCAATCATTGCACATGTTGTCATTAAGATTGGGCGAAGACGGATCTTCGCGGCTTCCATAACAGCATCCATGCGGTTTTTACCGTGGTAGAGTTGTTCTTCTTTGGCAACTTCACAAATTAATATACCGTGTTTGGTTATCAAGCCTATGAGGGTTATCAAACCTATTTGCGAGTAGATGTTAAGTGTTGTTGCACCCCACGCGAGGGCAATCAGTGCACCACAGATAGCGAGTGGTACTGAAACAAGGATAACGAGTGGATCACGTAATGATTCAAATTGAATCGCAAGCACTAAGAAAATGATCGCTAGTGCTAGACCAAATGTAGCGTATAGCGCATTACCTTCAGTAACATACTGACGGCTTTCTCCTAAGTAGTCATGGCCGTAGCCTTTTGGTAACACTTTCGCTGATTCAGTATTTAACCAACTCACAGCTTCACCAATTGAGGTGCCAGGCGCTAATACTGCACCAATGGTTGCCGCATTTTGTTGGTTAAAGCTTGGTAAGGTTGGTGGTGCAGGGGTTACTTTGATCGTTACTAGACTACCTAGTGGAATCAAATCTCCGCTCTTTGTTTTGACATAATAATTGTTCAAATCTTGAGGATTAAAACGATCTTTACGCTCAACTTGTGGAATAACTTTGTAAGAACGGCCTAAAATATCAACGCGGTTAATATCACCACCGGCCAACATTGTGCTTAGAGTATTACCAATAGCTTGCATGGTTACACCATATGCGCCGGCTTTATCTTTATCTATATTAATGTTCATGGTTGCAGAATCATACTTTAAGTCTAAATCTGAGTAGACGAACATTGGGTTATCTTTCACTTTAGTCAACATTTCAGCAGCCACTTGGAAGAGGCTCTTAAAGTTGTTAGGTGTAGTGATAACAAACTGCACTGGCAAACCAGAGCCAGCACCAGGAAGGCTTGGCATTTGGAAGGCAGTAACCGCCATTTGTGGAATGTTTTTGATTTTTTCAGTTACGTCATTCGCTACTTCAGTTTGGCTTTGATCGCGTTGGCTCCATGGTTTTAATGTCGCCAGACCAAACGCTTGGTTAGCTGATGGAATTCCTGAGAAAATTTGTGCATATTCAACACTTTTTTCTGCTGTTAATACTTTATTAACTTGATCCATGGTGTCTTGAATGAAATCAAGGTTGGCATTTGCAGGTGCTGTACCCATAAATACCACTACACCATTATCTTCAGCTGGCGCTAATTCACTTGGGATAAATTTGAACAAGAATGGCAAACTTGCACAAGCACAGAGAGCAAATACGATCACAACTGAACGCATATGCATAATGCCATTAAGCATCTTTTCATAACGCAACGTTAGTCGGTCAAGAAAACCGTGTACCATTAATTCAAATTTATTTGGCGTTTCATTTTCTTTGAGGAAGGTTGCACACATTACTGGTGATAATGTTAAGGCAATAATACCTGAAATAAATACTGCCCCCGCCAGTGTTAATGCAAACTCCTTAAATAATGAACCGGTTAAACCACCCATTAATGCAATTGGCGCGTATACCGCACCTAACGCGATAGTCATTGAAATAACTGGGATGGCGATTTCACGAGTACCCAAAATAGCGGCTCTAAATGGCGGTTGTCCGAGCTTGATGTGTCGTTCAACGTTTTCTAATACTACAATAGCATCATCAACTACCAAGCCGATCGCTAGTACCAGAGCCAGCAACGTCATTAGATTCCATGAGAAACCAAATAATTGCATTACCAGTGCCACACCTATCAGTGATAGTGGAATGGTAATAATTGGAATGATGACTGAACGTAGTGAACCGATAAACAGAGCAATAACCACTAATACGATTAATGCTGCTTCAAGAATGGTTTTAATAACTTCATGAATCGAGTCATTAATAGCAATCGTTGAGTCATACATTACCGTCATTTTGATGGTACTTGGCATGTTACGTTCAATGGTTGGTAA
>NZ_CAMRAN010000086.1 GCF_947039875.1 uncultured Photobacterium sp. | reverse complement strand
AACTGGTGACCTACTGATTACAAGTCAGTTGCTCTACCTACTGAGCTAAGTCGGCTTAATTGATGCGCATTCTAGATAATGATGATTTTTGATGCAATACTTTAGTGCTTTTTTTTATACTTTTTTTATCAACTGACGTAATTTTATCCATTATCGACGTTTCGCATACAAAGCGAGTCCTTCAAGAACTAATTCTGAGCGGTGATTATAATTTTTAATATCGTCTAAAGGAAGATGGCGAACCCCGCCGCCGCACAATACAATTTCCGGCTCTACAGTGAGTTTTTCACGGGCTTCTTTTAAACCATATTCAATCAGACCTATCAATGCCGCGCGGCAACCATTTTTAAGACCGTCAGCCGTATTGTCTGCTAAACTTAAACGATCATTATGGTCATGATCAGAAAACACCTTAGTGGTATTTTCCAGTACCACTTTCATCATTAACTGGTAACCTGGCGCGATCCAGCCACCAAGATGCTTTCCATCACTACTTAAAACATCAAATGTTAATGCTGTACCAATATCAACGATAACAGTAGGACGCTTAAAATTTTGATGAATAGCGACCAATGTAAGCCAACGATCAACGCCTAAATATTGGTATTCGCCATAACCATTTTTAACCCCAAAATCTTTACGCATCGTCTTTACTTGCAGCACAGGGATATTCGCTACTTGTGCGATACGCTGAATCGTATTATCAACTTCAACGGGCCCAACACTTGCAAAAACAATGCGTTTAATCTTTTGTTCTAGAATAGGATCTAATACTAACTCTAATTTTTTACTCGGATATTTACCAATCAGCTCAACGCGACCACTTACATGTAATAGAGCAACTTTAACGTATGTATTACCCGCTTCAATTAATAATTGCATTAACAACCTCTAAGGCTTATTTCACCACCAATATAAGCAGTAATATCATCGTCATTTTCCAGCAATAAAGCCCCTTGCTCATTAATACCACGAGCAATTCCTTCTATTATACGATCACCAATCAATAGTTTAACTGGCCGATTTAAAAAATTATCAATTTTGTTCCAACGCTCAACAAAACCATTTAATCCAATCTCTTCATATTCTGTGAGCGTTTGATGAATACGATTAATTAACGTTGCCGCCAACACATTACGTGACGGTAAAGGAGAACAAGCGGCACTAAGATTTGTCCAATATTGATCAATCATCGTTGTCGCAGCCGTAGGCATCGCAATATTCAACCCAACGCCAATCACTAAATGCGCAGCATCACCAGCCTTACCTGTCATTTCAACTAAAATTCCCGCTAGCTTTTGATCATGATAATAAAGGTCATTAGGCCATTTTACGCGAATATCAGGCGCACCAAATTCTTGTAACGCCTCAGCAATAGCAACACCAACAACTAAACTTAACCCCATCGCTGCAGCAACACCCGCTTCTAAACGCCAATAGGTAGATAAATATAAATTACTTCCAAAAGGCGATTGCCACTGACGGCCACGTCGACCACGACCAGCTTGCTGATATTCAGCAAGACAAACAGCGCCACTTGGTAATTGATCGATCTGATTAAGTAAGTATTGATTAGTCGAATCAATCACCGGGATCAATTCTAATTGAGGGCTATTAACCAATTTAGCAAGACGCTGACTATCAAGTAATTCAATCGGGGCTACCAAACAATAACCTTTGCCTTGAACACTATATAAATCAAGCCCCCACTGTTGAATAATTTTAATTTGTTTAGCAATGCCAGCACGCGACATTCCCAACGCCAAACCTAATTTTTCACCAGAATGAAAATGACCATCAGCTAATAAACGAATAAGGGCTAAACGGGTTGAATGTTCTTTCATTATGCTTGTATCTCGGCCAAATGCGTTTCAACGTTAGCTGACATAAACCGCACCTCATGTTCCAATGCTATATCAAATTTTGTTGCTACACTATCAACCACGAACTGTGCAAGATGAATAACATCTTGCGCCGTTGCTGTACCAATATTTGTTAATACCAGCGCTTGTTGGGGATGTACTTTAGCACCGCCAATTTGATAACCTTTTAAGCCACACTGATCAATCAACCAACCCGCGGCTAATTTCACATGCTGGTCATCGACACCATAACTAGGCATGGTTGGATAATCAACCTGTAGCTTATCTAACATATTCTTTGTAATAATCGGATTTTTAAAAAAACTGCCAGCATTACCAATCACCGCAGGATCGGGTAATTTTGCTTTACGTACTTCGCACACAGTATCAAACACTTGCCGCAGAGTAACCGTTGCTATATCAAATTGATTTAAAGGTGCATACGCGATTTTAGGTTGCCACGTTTTTGGCAAACAGAAACCAACTGCAACAATGATGTGGTCATCTTTTAATTGATGCTTAAAAATAGAATCTCGGTAACCAAACTGACAAGATGCTGCGTCATAGCGTTTAACCTCCTGAGTGGTAACATTAAGCACATCGACATATTGACAAACATCTTTAAGCTCGACACCATAAGCACCAATATTTTGAATAGGTGATGATCCGACACAACCTGGAATTAATGCTAAATTTTCTAAACCACCAATATTACGATCTACACACCAACAAACCAGTTGATGCCAATCTTCACCGCCCCCGACATGCAAACAAAAATTCGTTGAGGTTTCAGCTAACGTAATACCCTTAATTCGATTAAGAATAACCACGCCTTGATAGTCTTCACAAAAAAGTAAATTACTGCCCTGTCCTACGACTAATTTAGGCATATTAAAAAAACTTGAATCGTGCCAAATATGAATGAAATCATCAATATTTTCGGCTTCTACAATCTGTGTGGCAGTAACATCAATACCAAAGGTATGATAAGGCGCTAACCTATGATCATGTAAAACTTTCATGTTAATTTGAGACCATATCTTTATACTATTTGATTCATTTTACCCGATTCAATCTCACAACGCAGTGTTTTCCCATGAACCAAATTCATTATCGACCATTAAATTTAATTCGTTTACCCATCGTCAATAAACTTTATAAAGATTTTTATCCCGCAGGAAAAGCTAAACGCGATGAGATTTTATGGGTTGGAGAATCGCCACAAGGCATTGTTTGCTGCGTTCGATTTAAATCTATTGGTGAATTACAGCTATTAACAGGCATGCTCGTCAAACCTGAATTCCGCGGTCAAAAATTGGCAACTCACTTACTTCAACGTGCCATGCCACAAATAAAACAAAAACCATGTTATTGCTTTGCATTTAAAGAACTTAAAATACTTTACCTACACGCGGGGTTTATTACATTATCCCCCGAGCAATTACCCCATGATTTACAGCAACGATTTGCACGTTACTGTAATAGCGGAAAAAAACTCATCCCAATGCAATATAAGGCTTGGTTATAATCATAATTTAGTGAGGTAGCTATATATCTGACAATGAGGTAGATTGACTTGCTACTTTTTCTGATATAATTCGTTCCTTAACTCAAATTTATCTTCTTATAGATCGTGTAAACGAGGCGATAATGGATTCAGCTATTGCTAACAGGCAGCATATAGATCAGCTGCCGCGTATTGCGCACAAGCCCGAAAATTTAGAGACTCTTTTTGACGCGAGTTCTTTCAGGGAGCGTTTGTACCAAGAAATTAATTCAGCGCAGCAACGTATTTATATTGTTGCTCTTTATCTGCAAGATGATGAAGCTGGTCGCGGTATTCTGACTGCGCTATACGAAGCAAAACAACGTAATCCGACATTAGATATTAAAGTATTCGTTGACTGGCACCGCGCTCAGCGTGGCCTCATAGGTGCGAGTCAATCCGATGGTAATGCCGCCTTATACCATGAATATGCCGAAAAATATCAGCATTCGATTGAAGTTCTTGGCGTACCAGTACGAAATCGCGAAGTATTTGGTGTCTTGCACCTAAAAGGCTTTATTATCGATGATAGCGTGATATACAGCGGCGCTAGCCTTAATGATGTTTATCTCGCACAACATGACCGCTATCGTTACGACCGCTACCATGTTATTAAAAATAACAAATTAGCGAATAGTATGGCGCAATTTATCACTGAAACCTTAGTGGAAAGTGATGCGGTCAATTGCCTAAATCAAGCAGAACGTCCCGATACAAAATCATTAAAAAGCGCGATAAAAGATCTTCGAGCAAAATTACAACAAGCAAGCTATCACTACACATCAGAAGCTATCGCAGCAGATGAAGTAGGTCTAACGCCACTCATTGGTTTAGGTAAGCGTCGAAATCAACTCAATCAAGATATTTGTACTTTAATTGCCAGTGCGCAGAATAAATTAACCATTTGCACACCTTATTTTAATTTTCCTCGTGGTGTCAGCAAAGAAGTCATTAAAGCGCTAAAACGTGGTGTGAAAGTCACGATTGTTGTTGGCGACAAAACAGCGAACGACTTTTATATTCCACCATCAGAGCCGTTTAAAACTATTGCAGGTCTACCTTATCTCTACGAAGTCAACCTACGTAATTTTGCAAAAAATAATGAAGCAGCAATAGCAAGTCGCCAATTAGCGATTCACTTATGGAAACATGATAACAATAGCTTCCATCTCAAAGGGATCTGGGTCGATGATCAATACATGCTAGTGACAGGAAATAATTTAAACCCACGAGCATGGAAACTTGACCTAGAAAACGCCATTCTTATTCATGATAAAAATCAACATCTCGCTCCGCAAACTCAGCAAGAAATTGATTGTATACTGACTCACACCACATTAATTGGCAGCTATAAGCAAATCGAGAAAATCGACAGCTATCCAGCCCAAGTAAAGAAATTAATTAAGCGGATCCGCCGAATTAAAGTCGATCATATCCTTAATCAAATTCTATAATACTGATAGCAAGCGCAGTAATAATTATTATTACTGCGCTTGCTGTGATCATCAACCCACTAGATTTTCTCAGCCTGCACCTCATCCCCTCTATTATATATTCGTCATCAATATACCCACAGAATTACCCTATTTCAGCATCTTAGATATATTCAAAGAACTACTCCAAATTATAAGTGCTTCTTTTTATAATCAATGATAATGCAAACAGTAGAACACCAAGTTTTCAACATGTATCAGCCCCATGAACTTACGGGCGATATTATTAGTGTTTGAAGCAGCGCATTTATTTCTGGCTCAGGTTGCGCCCGTTTTTCATGCATTTGGCCAAGTAGCCGTAGAGGATAAGTCTGTTGGCTTTTGCAGTTTCCACGACGTTATAAAGCATCGCACTCGGCCTATTAGAAAGCAGCCCGTTTTTTCTGCCTATCACTATTGATTGTACGTTCAGCGCGATTATTGTCGAGAGATAAGTGTCCATCATCAATTAACACCATGAAAATATGTAAGTTATGTCTATTTATAATCCATTAAATCATGGTTAACTCATTTATTTTTATTGGTTTATGACCAATAATAGTGAAGCCAGAAAGTAACTCGTCGAGATCATTTTGAAACAAACTGAATACCTGTAACTTCTCTTTTGAAGAACAGTTATATTTAGCTTTTTCGAGCCGCTTATATCAGAGATCGAAACCCGCTTTATCCCAGTATAATATTTTGATCTTATCACGCTGCTTATTAGTAAATAAGAACAGAGCACCGGTTCCAAGGCTAAGGCGGTGCCATTTTCGATAATTGCGGCAGCCCATTGATCGACTTTCTAAAGTCAACACTCTCACGATAAAGGTAGGTATCTGGAGCGGTGAGCATACGCTTCATGATAATATACCCGTCAATTCAGCAACATAAGTGGCAGGCGTACCTTGCGGAATACTGAGTTCAATATCGTTGACGAAAAGTGTCATGTTAGCAGTAGGTGTTTAAGAAATTTGATACTTTGTTGTCTTTTCGACGACTTCAGCTCGAATAAACCTTTGAGATGTGACAGTGTCTTTGAATTGTTGATGTTTGGCATAAAACGTTGAAGGACTGAGACCATTGCGTTTGCAAAAAAGCAAGTTTTGATAATGAACTCGGTTTGGATTGTTCAATAAGGATTTTCCATTCTTGGTTGGTCAGTCGGTTGAGCATTTCAAATCTCATCTGGATTGGAGGTTTGATCTTATTCTTCGTCTTGAGTGATTAGAATGCGGAATTTATGATGTGCTTACGATAAAATAACACTAAAACATATCAAAAATATTATTGCTATGTACTGACTACCTAGTAAAGATAACCACTTTCGATAGACGAAAAAAAACCTAAATCGTTAGATTCAGGCTTCTTTAATAATGGCGGAGTGGACGGGACTCGAACCCGCGACCCCCGGCGTGACAGGCCGGTATTCTAACCAACTGAACTACCACTCCGCAGTGTCTATTCAGCATAAATGCAACTTGTTGTCTCTACCTTTTTTATCAAAAAGATAAAAACGAAATTAAAGCCTGGCGATGTCCTACTCTCACATGGGGAGACCCCACACTACCATCGGC
>NZ_CAMRAN010000085.1 GCF_947039875.1 uncultured Photobacterium sp. | reverse complement strand
AAGCTTAGCGACCAGTTACGCCGGGGGCGCGCTGATATTCGGAATGGCAAGTCCCATCCACTTCACATTATTAAAGAAGCCTGAATCGAAAGATTCAGATTTTTATTCGTCTGCCTAAAAGTAATATGATGTTAAATAGACACTGCGGAATGGTAGTTTCAGTTGGTTAGGCTTTTTATTGGGAAGCTTAGCGGCCAGTCACGCCGGGGGTCGCGCTGATATTCGGTATAGCAAGTCCCGTCCACTTCACATTATTAAAGAAGCCTGAATCGAAAGATTCAGGTTTTTTTTCGTCTGTAGAAAATAATAACAATCGTGTAGGTTATTATCCATCATCTCGGAAGGGAGGTACGAGCTATCCGTGATCTACTCTTCACGTGTTTGAGCATTAAAGACACCAATAAAAAATCGGCTAAAACAACAGTAAAAACAATAACTCTACAACGTACTGATAATAGATTTCCTATCTTGTTCATAATCTCTCTGTAGGGAGTTATGGTGGAGGATTAAGCTATAAATTCCCTTTGATTAGTGAGATTAGCTGTTATAAATCAATACAACGAGCTTAACAATAGCTTTTAGGTTTAGGTGCTACAAAAGCTGTACAACCTAAACATGGCTTTATTATCAGTTAGATACCACTTGTTTCTGGTTGGGTTTATGATGAGTAAGGTGGTGGTTATGTTTTTGGTGATTATATGGCTTAAAGCTGTACATGATCAGGTAGTGTAGAATATGCGTAATAGCCTCTCGGTTTTTATTCAGCAGTGTTAGAATAAGTTTTTGATTTAGCGCCGATATATTAAGGACAAAGTGATGAGCAGTTTGAATAACGATAATAATCATGCGGAGAGTGATCAGCTGACTGAAATTGCTATTGTCTATTATCAAGAAGGCGCTACGCAAGAAGAGATATCACAACGTTTTGGCATGTCTCGCGCTAAAATTGGCCGTTTACTCCGTCGCGCACGAGAAGAAGGTGTGGTTGAAATTACGGTTAAATATCACCCGGTCTTTAGTGAAAAGCTTGAACAGCAGTTGATTGAACGATTTAAGTTAAAGCGAGCGTTGATTGCACTTGATCAACCAGATGATGAAACTCAACGCCAACAGGTTGCGAGCTTGGTTTCTGGCTATCTGGCAGCAACATTATCTGATGATATGGTGGTGGCGGTTGGGCAAGGCCGTAACATTGCTTCAATTGCGAGTCATGTTGGGGTGGTGCCACATCGTAATTGTCGTTTTGTGTGTGGAATTGGTGGTACGCATCGTTCTGGTAATGCGATTAATGCCGATCATATTTGCCGTCAGCTGGCAAAAAAATATGATGGTATCAGCGAAACTCTTTATGCTCCCGCTTATGTGGAAGACATTATTGTTAAAGAAGCCTTCATGAAAAATGGTACGGTCAAAGAAACCTTAGATCGTGCCCGTCGCGCTGATGTGGCGTTAGTTGGCGTGGGTGATATGAATGAAAATAGTCACATGGTTAAATTAGGTTGGTTCACACCTCAAGAAATAGTCGAAGCACGCATTCGAAAAGGGGTTGTGGGCGATATTGCAGGCTATGATTTTTTTGATAGCCAAGGTCAGCAAGCTGATACCATGATGAGCGATCGCGTGATTGGTTTAACGATGGATGAATTGCGTCATATTCCAACTGTGGTGGTGACGGCTGCTGAAAACAGTAAAGCATTAGCTTTATTGGGGGCGTTGCGTTCGGGAGTAGTTGATGTACTTGCAACCAGTGTTAGTAATGCATTGACGATTCTTAATCTTGATCAGCAGATGAAATAGATGTTTGTTTAATCATATGATCTATAAAAGAAACCGCTATCATCATTGAATGTAGATAGCGGTTGCGAATTATACCTTTAAGCAATAAAATACAATCACAAAATGAAGGAAGAACGTCGTATCCGGTGATGCGTCCGGATTTCAAATCCGGGTAGGGCTGCCAGCAGTCCTGGGTAGGTTCGACTCCTATGTTCTTCCGCCACTTTCTTCGCTGTATTCCTATTCTTGCAATAAATCCTGATCTTTTAATTCGCGATAATTAAATTTACGCTTAGTAAATCCAATCTTATCAAAATACTCTAATAATTGAATTGCAACCTTACGCCCTAATTGACTAATGTCTCTAAATTCAGCCGTTTCTAACTTCTGATGTTGAGCGGTATGTTGGCGTACTGCGGCTGCCATTTTTACTAGGTATTGATGACTGACATAGCGATCTTTCACTATTGCAGCAACATAACTTAATTGCGCTAATTTATAGCTGAGATTGCGTAAACTGTCTTCATTTTCACCCATTTCGGAGGCAAGATCGCGTATCCACCAAGGCTGAGGATGGGTTGCCATCAATTGTTCTATTTGATGCCAGCATTGTAGTTCAGACTGTGTTAATTGTAATTGATGCGCAGCTAAATGGAGCCAGCCACGGGTATTTGCTAACAGCTGTTGGTTGAGCAATTGGTTGATAATGGCATTAAAGATCACTTGGGGCTGATGTAAGGCTGTCATGCGATATAAGCGATCTTTACCGATACCAAGGGTGTCTTGCGCCTGTTGGTGATATTGCTCTAGTGTGGCGATAATGTGTTGCTGTAGCGCTTGTTGATAGCTATCAAAGCAAAGGTAATCACCGTATTGTTTTATGCTGCTATCAGCGGTCACGAGTTGGTTAAGAACACTGATTTGGCACTGATGTTGTTCAAACAATTGTTGCTGTGACTGTGGTGCATGTTGAAGCTTAAATGCAATGATGTCAGGGAGTGAATGCAAGGCTGCTCGTTGATTGAGGTATTCAAGTCGTTGCGGAGCACGTTTGCCTCTATTTGGCGGTAATAGATCGATAACTACCGCACTGCCGAGGTTTATTTTTTGGGCGGGATCACGGAGTAATAAGCGATCTTGCTCGGTTAAACACAATGGCGTATCAAAGGTTATTTCAGCAACCGCGCTATCACCTGGTGCTAATTGCTTATCTTCTAATAATGCAATATGGCCTGTGGTATGGGTGGCAGCATGGAAAACTTGACTATTTTGCCAATGCTTAATTAGATGGTTAGCGGTTAATTTTACCGTGATCCGTTTAATTATTTGCTTGGGTGCTACCTGTAATAACCAGTCGCCACGGTTTAAGTTTGCTTTATCAATGTCACCACTAATATTAAGTGCAACCCGTTGGTTTGCCGTCGCAGATTCCGTTGCCTGTCCCTGTGCATGAATAGATTTGATTCGTACAATTTGCGGTTGGCTATGGCCTTTTTTAAGCTGATTATGGCTTACTAAACACAAGCTATCACCAACATTGATATGACCATTTAATGCGGTGCCAGTAACAACTAATCCTGAACCTTTAACGTGAAAGGCGCGATCGATAGCAAGCTTAAAATTGAGGGTGTTGTCATATTGCTGTTCATTATCCGCAAGATCAATCAGGTGTTGTTTGAGTTCATCAATACCATCATTTGTATGCGCCGAACAATGAAAAATAGTTGATTGAGTAAAGCCATATTGAAGCAATAATTGGTGTAATGTTGCTTCGAGTTGCTGTTGTTGCTCAAGGCTGGTGAGATCAGATTTAGTGATCACCACCGTTAAACTATCCATCGCGAGTAAGCGTAAAATAGTGAGATGCTCGTAGCTTTGCGGCATCATGCCTTCATCACCCGCAACAATCAGCATTGCGTGATGGGCGGTGCCTACGCCAGCTAGCATATTGGAGAGAAATTTTTCATGGCCTGGCACATCAATAAAACCTAACCGTTGTTGGTGGTTAGATTTTGTTGAGTGATACGGCATAAATGCGTAGCCTAAATCAATCGTGAGTCCCCGTTGTTGCTCTTCTGGCAGTCGATCGGCATTGATCCCAGTCAGGGCATGTAACAGTTTAGTTTTACCATGATCGACATGGCCAGTTGTAGCAATAATCATAACGTTACTCGACGATAGTTATTGAGCAAGAGGCAATAAAAAAGGGTTGAAGCCGCTGCGATATAATTCCATTTGGCTTAATTTTTGATCAAGTACCAGTGTGGCTAGATCATCAGCAATGGGATCTAACTGAGGGTCCTTTTCAAGCACCAACATCTTTAAGTAACTTTGGCAATGACTACAAGTTTCAGCACGAACACTGTCTTCTAGTGATTCACTTTGCAGTTGAATATTCTCGCCGTCACCACATTGAGTGCATTCTGCACGTAGTCGATGCCACTCTGCTTCACATTGACTGCAATGTAAGTAACGATGACCACTGCCTTGAATTAAACTTGCCGCAGGTGCACCACCGCAAAGAGGGCAATGTGATTGTTTGGCATTGGCTTCTGGTTGCCACTCTAATTGGGTATTAGTGACAATTAAGCTCATTAGCGTATTGATACAACCCCAAAGAATAATCGCAATATCAGCAGGAACACGTTCCGGTTGGTTTTGTTGCAGGGCATGAAAGTAATGCTGTAATGTTTGTTGATCGATTTGGCTAATGCTATCGATAACTTTAACGATATCATCACTTGCAATCGAACGTAATGCAGAGGTTAACTGGGTTAGCATGGGGTCTAAAATTGCTTGCCAAGTGCTGTCTATTTCAATCGGCCATGTTAGCGTTTCTGTTTGTAATTGTTGTTGTACGGCGCTATTAAACGTGTCAACCAAATGCACTTGTTGCTGCACTATTTGACCCGCTAGTAATAGATAATCTGCCATAAAAGAATCTTGTGCCAACTGACGTAAACGTGCGGCGCGGGCATGAAAAATGGTTGCAGGGTTACCAATGATTAACGGATTAAAGCCATCACTTTTCTGTTTAATAATGGTGTTTTTATCTAAAATTTTAACGCTCATGCAAGTATCCAATTATAAGAATACCAACCCCAGTAAACTGAGGTTGGTATAGAAATAAAGAGCGGATAGACATCAAGGATTATCCGTTCTAGAGCTTGTTGTTAGTGTTGGTTTTTGTTGCTAGTTAGCGAACGGAACCAACGTGGGTGATGTTTCTTTGCCCAAGCGGGAGAAACTTTACCTTCTAACATGCCATCGATTGAGCCTTTTACCCAATACGCCATGTAAACATGGACAATTAAGCTTAAAGCAAATACAAGGGCAGCGAGTGAGTGAACAATTAAGGCAATACGTACAACATCAATGCTGAAGTAAGCTGAAAAGTAAGCACGCCATGCAATGAGACCCGTTACTAGCAACAATACGGCACAGGCAATAAATTGACGTAGGAGCATTTTCTGCCCTGCGTTGTATTGACCCGCTTCTGGTACGTTTTTTTCGTTCTCAGTTAAAACATCTTTAACTTTTAACATCCATTGGAGATCACCTTTTTCAAAGTGGTTATGACTCCAATAACGACAGACTAAGAAGCATAAGCCTACAGTCATCACAATCGCACCAAACGGATGCAAAATACGCGCAAGCTGTGGCGAACCATAGACATAGCTAAGGAAGTGCAGTGGCGCAAACATAAAAGATAAGCCAGACAATAAAGTCCAGATACCTGTTAATGCGACTGTCCAGTGCACAACACGATCTAAAGGTTTATGACGTAAAATTGTTTTATTCAAACTCATTTCTCATCTCCTTCATCTTCAGCCACACGACTACGACCCACTGTTACACGGTGAATAGCAGCAAGAGCCAAAGTACCGACTAAACCAGCAGCGGCAAGTGGCTTAAGATCATCTTTCCATAACTTCACTGTTTCGCTGATTTTAGGATCTTTTGGCAGATCATAACGCTCAGGATCTGTGATATCGTGTAGAACATAAATCACATGCGTACCGCCAACACCCTGTGGGTTGTAGATACCTGCTTTTTTATGGCCTTTAGCTTGCAGTGCAGCAACACGTTGATTGGCATACTCAAGAATTTCTTCACGAGGACCAAAACGTAATGCACCTGTTGGGCAGGTTTTTGCACACGATGGCACTTGACCTGCCTGAAGGCGATCAAGGCATAACGTACATTTGTAAACGCGGTTATCAACGGGGTTCATTCGCGGAATATCAAATGGGCAGCCAGCGATACAGTAACCGCAACCAACACATTTTTCCGAGTTGAAATCGACAACACCGTTTTCATATTGCACGATAGCCCCGGGTTCTGGACAGGCTTTTAAGCAGCCAGGATCAGAACAGTGCATGCAACTGTGTTTACTAAATAACCACTTAAACTTGTTATCTTCTTCAATTTCTTTGAAGTGAATAGTGGTCCACGTTTCAGCAGTGGTATTGGGCGGATTTTGGTAAGAACCTTCAAAGGTGCCTACTTTACCGCGTAAATTATTCCACTCGCTACACGCATCCATACAGCCTTTACAGCCCGTACAGCAAGTAACATCAATTAATTTAGTTACTTGAATTTGACGTTCACGCGCATCAGGTGATGGAGTAAGCGACGATGTAGCAGAACTATGAACGATATTCTGTGATTCCATACCCATGGCTTACTTCACCTTCTCTACGTTAACCAAAA
>NZ_CAMRAN010000084.1 GCF_947039875.1 uncultured Photobacterium sp. | reverse complement strand
TCACCGATTTCACCACACTCATCAATGGGTTGACCTAGAACGTTCATGATACGTCCTAGTGTTGCCGTACCCACTGGTACTTCAATAGGGCGGCCTGTATTTTCTACAGACAAACCACGACGTAAGCCATCAGAAGTACCCATTGCGATACCACGCACAACACCGCCACCAAGTTGCTGCTGAACTTCCAGTACTAACGTACCTTTTTCTTTCGCATCAACATGTAGGGCATCATATACTTTGGGTACAGAGTCCTGTGGAAACTCTACGTCGACTACTGCACCAATGATCTGGACGATCTTACCTGTAGCCATCGTTAATCCTCTAAACTTATTAATTCTTTGCCTTAAACAGCAGATGCACCAGAAACGATTTCTGATAATTCTTGTGTGATCGCTGCCTGACGGGCTTTGTTGTACACAAGTTGCAAGTCATCGATAAGATCACCTGCATTATCTGTTGCAGCTTTCATTGCTACCATTCGTGCCGCTTGCTCACTGGCAAGGTTTTCAACCACCCCTTGATACACTTGTGATTCAACATAGCGAACCAATAAAGCATCAAGTAGAGGTTTAGGCTCGGGCTCATAAATATAATCCCAAGAATGATTGCGCTGCATCTCTTCGTCTTCTGACTTAGGCAAAGGCAACAATTGATCAATCACCGGTTGTTGCACCATGGTATTTACAAACTTGTTGTATACCAGATACAAACGATCTAATTGACCTTCATCATATTTCTTTAGCATTACGCCAACTGTACCGATCAGCTCGTCAACCGTTGGTGAATCACCAAGGCCTGAAACCTGAGCCGTTACGTTACCGCCGTAGTTGTTAAAAAAGGCTGTTGCTTTCGCACCAATTAGCGCAAGATCAACTTCCGCACCTTTTTCAGTCCAAGTCTGAACATTATTAATGGCTTGTTTGAACAAGTTAATATTCAAACCACCACACAGACCACGGTCAGTAGAAACAATGATGTAACCGACGCGCTTGGCTTCACGCTCTTCGAGATAAGGATGTTTATACTCAAGGCTACCAAGGGCGAGGTGACCGATCACTTTGCGCATAGTTTGTGCATATGGACGTGATGACTCCATCGCTTCTTGCGTTTTACGCATTTTTGAAGCAGCCACCATTTCCATCGCTTTGGTGATCTTCTGTGTATTTTGAACACTGCCGATCTTGTTACGAATCTCTTTTGCGCTGGCCATCGTCACTCTCCGTTAGAAGGTGATCGCTAAGCGATCACCTACCAATTACCAAGTTTGGGTCGCTTTGAAATCTTGCAGCAGTTTCGAGAACTGCGCTTCGATCTCATCGTTGTAAGCACCCGTTTTATCAATTTGAGCTACTAACTCAGCAAATTGACCTTTGGCAAATGAAAGCAACGCAGCTTCGAAATCAGCTAGTTTGGCAATTTCAACATCGCCTAAGAAACCTTTTTCGGCAGCAAAAATAACAATAGCTTGCTCAAATACAGACATTGGCGAGTATTGCTTTTGCTTCATCAACTCAGTCACTTTTTGGCCGTGATCAAGTTGCTTCTTGGTTGCATCATCAAGGTCTGACGAGAACTGAGCAAACGCTGCTAGTTCACGGTACTGTGCTAGGGCTGTACGAATACCACCAGAAAGCTTCTTGATAACTTTAGTTTGGGCAGCACCACCTACACGCGATACAGAAATACCTGGATCAACCGCAGGACGAATACCCGCATTGAACAGTTCTGTTTGTAGGAAGATTTGACCATCGGTGATAGAGATAACGTTAGTCGGTACGAATGCCGACACGTCACCAGCTTGGGTTTCAATGATAGGTAACGCGGTTAAAGAACCTGTTTTACCTGTCACTTCACCGTTCGTAAATTTCTCAACATAGTGCGCACTAACACGTGATGCACGCTCAAGAAGACGAGAGTGAAGGTAGAAAACATCACCTGGGAATGCTTCACGACCCGGTGGGCGTTTTAGCAATAGTGAGATTTGACGATAAGCAACGGCTTGTTTAGACAAGTCATCGTATACGATCAGTGCATCTTCGCCACGGTCACGGAAATATTCACCCATTGCACAACCTGAGTAAGGTGCAAGGTATTGTAATGCTGCCGCTTCAGAAGCAGATGCAACCACAACAATGGTGTTTTCCAATGCGCCGTGCTCTTCAAGTTTACGAACCACGTTCGCAATCGTTGAAGCTTTCTGGCCAATAGCCACATACACAGAGTAGATACCAGAATTTTTCTGGTTGATGATGGCATCGATAGCCATCGCGGTTTTACCCGTTTGACGGTCACCGATAATCAGCTCACGCTGACCACGACCGATAGGAATCATCGCATCCACTGCTTTGTAACCAGTTTGTACTGGTTGATCAACAGATTTACGATCGATTACACCCGGTGCAATTACTTCAACAGGAGAGAATGTCTCTGTTTCAATTGAACCTTTACCATCAATAGGCTGACCTAGGGTGTTAACAACACGCCCAAGTAGTGCCGGGCCAACAGGTACTTCAAGAATACGACCAGTACCCGTTACCTTCATGCCTTCTTGTAGCGAAGCATAAGGACCCATAACTACCGCACCAACAGAGTCTCGCTCAAGGTTAAGTGCTAAAGCGAACAGACCGCCAGGTAGTTCAATCATTTCACCTTGCATTACGTCAGCAAGGCCATGGATTCGAATAATACCATCGCTTACAGAAACGATAGTACCTTCGTTACGCGCTTCACTTACAACATTGAAGTTTTCAATACGTTGTTTGATCAGTGCGCTAATTTCCGTGGAATTAAGTTGCATGCTCCAATTCCCCAAATCAAGACAGCAAAGTATCGCTCAGACGGTTCAATTTTCCCCGTACAGAGTTATCGATAACAAGGTCTCCAGCTCTAATTACGACCCCAGCAATCAGGGTCTCGTCTACACTGCAGGTCAACATCACTTTACGTGCTAAACGCTGCTCAAGTTTGGCGCTGATCGCATCTAACTGGCTTTCATCAAGAGCAATGGCAGAGATCACCATAGCTTCGATAGTTTTTTCATGCTCATGTTTCATTAGCATGAATTCACCACAGACATCAGGTAGCGCATTGAGGCGTCCATTTACAGCCATCACTTTAATTAAGTTATGGCCGAATTCGTCGAGTTGCTCACCGCACACTGAAACAAAAATTTCAGCGAGCTTGTCAGCGGCATAGCCACTATCAAGAATATCTTGCATAGTGTCATTGGTTGCCACAGCGCCAGCAAAAGTTAGCATTTCTGCCCACTGTGCTAGTTCGCCTTTCTCGACCGCAAAGTCAAATGCTGCTTTAGCGTAGGGGCGTGCGATAGTAGTCATATCCGACATGTGCTTGCCCCTTTAATTACAGTTCTGCAGTGAGTTCGTTAAGAATATCAGTTTGCGCTTCCATATCGATGGAGCGACCAATGATCTTCTCAGCGCCAATCACAGCTAGAGTTGCAACTTGTTTTCTTAACTCATCACGAGCACGATTACGTTCAGCTTCAATTTCAGCCAGACCTTGAGCAAGAATCTTCTCACGCTCAGCTTGGGCTTCAATTTTCGCATCGTCGACAATTTGAGCTTTACGCTTATTTGCCTGTTCAATCAGCTCACTCGCGGCGCGTTTCGCTTCTTTCAATTGATCAGAAGCATTAGCTTGTGCAAGGTTCAGGTCTTTGGCAGCGCGATCTGCTGCTGCCAAACCGTCAGCAATTTTTTTCTGACGTTCTTCAATCGCTTCCATAATTGGCGGCCATACATATTTCATGCAGAACACGACAAAGAAGAAGAAAGCGATAGCCTGACCCAGCAAAGTTGCATTCATATTCACAACGCATCTCCTTAAAAAGGGTTGCTAGGGTCCATTTACTCTGGAGTCAGCCTTCTTGAGAAAGGCTGATCACAGCGGTTTATTAGCCAGCTAATTGGCCAACAAATGGGTTTGCGAATGTGAATAGCAACGCGATTACGATACCGATCATTGGAACGGCATCCAATAGACCTGCGATGATGAACATCTTAACTTGCAGCATTGGCGCCATTTCAGGTTGACGTGCAGCGCCTTCAAGGAATTTACCACCAAGAATTGCGAAGCCGATCGCTGTACCAAGGGAAGCAAGACCTACAATAATGCCCACGGCAATTGCAGAAAAGCTTAGTAAAGTTTCCATCACTATCTCCAGTTTATAGTTGTCGGCTAAAGTGCCAATAAAAAATCTAAAATTTACAAATAATCGTTAATGATTGTCTTCATGTGCCTGAGACAGGTACACAATAGTTAACATCATGAATACGAATGCTTGAATTGTAATGACCAGGATGTGGAAAATAGCCCACGGTACCGAGCCTAGCCATTGAGCCCACCACGGCATCAACGCCGCAATAAGGATAAACACCACTTCACCAGCAAACATGTTACCGAATAATCGCATACCTAAAGAAATTGGCTTCGCAATCAGCGATACCACTTCAAGTAGTAAGTTAAATGGAATCATTACTGGGTGATTGAACGGGTGAAGAGCCAGTTCTTTTGCAAAGCCGAGTAGACCTTTCACTTTGATGCTGTAGTAAATCATCAATGCGAATACACCTAACGCCATTGCCATAGTGATGTTAACGTCAGCACTTGGAACCACTTTCAAATAAGGAATTCCAACACTTTGTGCGGCATACGGAAGAAAATCAATAGGCACAAGGTCCATGATGTTCATCAGTAAAATCCAACAGAAAATGGTTAGTGCTAACGGAGCAACAAGTGGATTGCGACCATGGAAAGTATCTTTAACGTTGGTATCAACGAATTCAACCACCATTTCCACAAAACATTGTAACTTACTTGGAACTCCTGATGACGCCTGCTTTGCTACCTTACGAAATACCCATAAAAAGAATAATCCGGTTAAGACAGAAAAAATAAGGCTGTCGATATTTACCGTCCAGAAACTACCTTCACTCGCTAAACCAAGCTTATCAGTCGATAAGTTCGTTAAGTGGTGGGTGATGTAGCTTGACGGCGTTAGCGCTTCACCTGGCGCAGCCATAACTCATCCTATTTGTTGTTGTTAATGAATAAAACCGGTCCAAAAATATTAATACCAAGGACCAGCAAATAGGTTAGTTGGAGGGGAACAAGTTCCACCCCTTTATACAGGTAAGCTGCGGCAAAAAGGATGACTGTAATGAGGATTTTAAGCACTTCTCCGCCATAAAATGACGCCATGACTAATCGTGCCTTCCTGGCACCACTGTACATAAACGCACACATAGCAAACACGGTATTGGCAATTATAAAAATACCACCACCGATAAGTGCAGAGATTCCCCAGTCAATATTGACAGCGAAAACTGCCGTTAATGCCGTAACTACTACGACGCCAGATTGTAGTAACAGCAACCGCTTTGCCAATTGGCGTCCCGGTTTCACTAGCGCCGATACCATGTATTCGTTCCTCGAGTCCATTCCACGACACATGAGTGCAGGGGAAATACAGCGAAAATTATACGGCTGAATAGATTGAATGCAATCTTATTGCAGCAAAAAAACATTTATATTTTACAACAAAATAACCCAACAACTTTCACATAATGCTTGAATTAAAAATTCCCGCGACTAGATCACAAATCGTGACCAAGCATTGCAAGGATTTGCGTTAGTTTATCTTGTTGGTCAAAATTAATAACAATTTTGCCTTTACCATTTTTATTTTGGTTTACGGCAACTTTAGTACCAAAACGCTCGCTCAAACTTAGTTGCAATGCCACCGTTTGAGGTTGAGGTGCTAACTTCGCAGGCGTTTCAGTTGGATTTAATAATGTTTTTACTAGCTTTTCAGCCTCACGCACAGTTAACAACTTATTGATGATAATTTGTGCTGCAGCTAACTGTTGTTGCTCATCTAAGGCCAATAAAGCCCTTGCGTGACCCATTTCTAGTTGTTTTTGCTCAACCAATTGTTTGACAGCATCAGATAATTGGTTCAATCGCAATAAATTAGAAACCGCGGCACGAGATTTACCCACCGCATCGGCAACTTGTTGATGAGTTAATGAAAACTCGTGCTGTAAACGTTCTAAAGCACGCGCTTCTTCAATCGCATTAAGATCTTCACGTTGAATATTTTCAATCAACGCAATCGCCACCGTAGCACGATCATCAACATTCTTAATAATACAGGGAACAACCTGCAGTCCCGCTTGACGAGCTGCTTGCCAACGACGCTCACCCGCTATAATTTCATAACTTTGGCTATCAATACGACGTACAACAATCGGTTGAATCACCCCTTGAGCACGAATCGAATCCGCTAATTCTGTTAACGCATCAGCAGCCATTGCTTTACGAGGCTGATATTGACCTGATTTAAGTGCGGTAACTGCAATCTGGCGTAATTCACCATCAACGGCAGCCTGTTGTGATGCATTGTCATCACTTTGCTGTTTTTTAGCTTGAGCAACATTGCTGGTGGCTAATAGGGCATCAAGGCCTTTGCCCAAGCCTCGTTTATTGAAATTCATGGAAAACCTT
>NZ_CAMRAN010000083.1 GCF_947039875.1 uncultured Photobacterium sp. | reverse complement strand
GAGTGCCCACACAGATTGCATGGTCAAATTGTTAAAGAACAATACTGATTTCGGTGCTAGCCAATGGCTTGCTCCGTGTCAGTGAGGTCGTAGTATAGAGACTTCGATCACATTAGCAAGGGCTTAAGTGCAATAAATTTGTCATATTTACTTGAACGTCCAAATAACGATCAACCACTACTTTTTTGGTTGTTAATCACACGAAATATTGGTTATGGTAAAACCCTTATTTTGACTAAGTTAGGCATTCTCATGACATTTGCTCTCCGCCATTATCAAAATCACACGCCACAGCTGGCCGATAATGTCTATATAGATATCACTGCGGTCATTATTGGTAAGGTTAACATTGGAACAGACAGTAGTTTGTGGCCTTTGGTTGTTGCTCGAGGGGATGTTAATCACATTCATATTGGCCAACGCAGTAATATTCAAGACGGTTCCATTTTACATGTCAGCCGAGTTAGCACCACCACCCCTGATGGCTATCCTCTTCTTATAGGTAATGATGTTACTGTGGGTCATAAAGCGATGCTGCATGGGTGCCAAATTAAAGATCGTGTCTTAATCGGTATGGGAACTATTATTTTAGATGGTGCCATTATTGAACATGATGTCATTATTGGAGCGGGAAGTTTAGTTCCACCAAAGAAACGGCTTTGTTCTGGCTTCCTTTATATAGGAAGTCCTGTTAAACAAATCCGGCCTCTGACAGAACAAGAATTAATGTCATTAACTCAATCAGCAACTAATTATGTTCAATTAAAGGATGAATACCTTAGCCAATAATTATACCTGGTCGTGGTGATGCTATTTATTTAATAACAATATCGCCATTATCATTAAAATCTTCATCCTCAATCATGGCTTCAGCAATATCTTCAATATCAAATCGATATTCAATAAAAGTCGTGATAATAGCTTCTGGTGTTGATAATGCGCATTCACTTTGCTGTTGTAACCATGATAATGGCAACCAACAATTGATCAGTGCGCCACCTTGCTGGGCTGGAAAGTGAATAGCTTGCTGATCTGAATGCCAAGTTTGAATATCAGCAAATAATATATTTTGGTTCATGTAATTTTACTCTTGTAAAAGGCGTCTTAATTCACGTTGTACTTGTTTAGCCCCTGGGCGTAATCCTCGCCATAGCATAAAACTTTCTGCGGCTTGTCCGACTAACATTCCTAAACCGTCAATCGTTTTAAGCGCATTGTATTGTTGCGCCCAGAGATTAAATGCCGTCACACTTGAACCGTAGACCATGTCATAACAACAGGTATGTTGACCGATAACAGCTGTTGGCACGGCAGGAACATGACCACTCAGACTCGCTGAAGTTGAATTAATGATCACGTCAAAACTCTGCTCACCTAAAGCATCAAAAGATAACGCTTCAATATCACCATATTCGGTAAATAGTGCGGCTAACTGTTGGGCTTTGGTCAACGTTCGATTAGTTATAATGAGTGTCTGTGGCTGCTGAGCTAATAAAGGTAAAATCACCCCTCGCGCAGCACCGCCAGCACCGATTAATAAAATACGTTTATCTTTCAGTGCGACCTGTTGTTGCAATAAATCCTGCACCAAGCCTTCACCATCGGTGTTATCACCTAATATACCGCCATCATCGAGGCGTTTTAACGTATTTACTGCACCCGCTAATTGAGCCCGTTGCGTAAGTTGGGTCGCGTACTCAAAGGCTTGTTCTTTAAAAGGCACCGTAATATTACAGCCTTTGCCACCATCAGCAAAAAAAGCATCCATTGCAGTTACAAAACCATCGAGTGCCACTAACTGACTACAATATTCCATCTTCTGGCTGGTTTGACGGGCAAAAAGGGTATGAATGAAAGGAGATTTACTGTGATTGATGGGATTGCCCACCACGATATATTTGTCCATAGTCCATTACTCAAATAAAAGGGCCGATATATCGACCCTACCACTGGATGAAATTACTGCCAAACATTGCTGCTGCCAATTTACCATTCTCGAGGGTGAAGGTAATCACAACTCAAACGTGCTTCTGCCGAATCTGGCAGGGGTTGATAACAATATTCCCAGCGCGCTAAAGGTGGCATCGACATTAAAATAGATTCAGTACGACCACCACTTTGCAAACCAAACAGAGTGCCACGATCATAGACTAAGTTAAATTCAACATAGCGCCCACGACGGTAAAGCTGAAATTCACGCTCACGTTCACCATAAGGTAACCCATACCGTTGAGCAACAATCGGTATATAAGCATCAATAAAACCATGACCAACCGCTTGAGTATAAGCAAAGCATTTTTCAAAGCCCCATAGGTTGAGATCATCAAAAAACAGCCCCCCAATACCTCGCGTTTCATCACGATGGGGTAAAAAGAAATATTTATCACACCATGCTTTATGCTGTGAATAAACATCATCACCAAACGGCGCACAGATCGCTTTCGCAGTATCATGCCAATGCTGACAATCATCATCAAACGGATAAAAAGGCGTTAAATCAAACCCACCACCAAACCACCACACCGGCGCTTCACCGTCTTTTTCTGCGATAAAAAATCGCACATTAGCATGAGATGTCGGCACATATGGGTTATTAGGGTGGATCACTAATGATACCCCCATGGCTTCAAACCGTCGTCCCGCAAGTTCTGGACGATGAGCGGTTGCAGAAGCTGGCATCTCATCACCATAAACATGAGAGAAATTAACCCCAGCTTGCTCAAATACCGTCCCATTGCGTAATACACGACTACGACCACCACCACCTTGTTCGCGCTGCCATTGATCTTGTTCAAACTCAGCACCGCCATCTTGTTGTGCCAAAGCCTGACAAATAGTGTCTTGAAGTTGAAGCAAAAAAGTTTTTACGGCAGTTTTATTTAGATCTATCTGGTTACGATCAATCATGGATTACCCCTGACGGAAAATATTACCCGTTTGGGCATCACGAATTTCAGAAGGATTATTGCGTCCTTCCGTCTCACCATTCAATATTGCAGCTAGTTTATCCCCTAGCTGTTGTTCTACATCAGCCACTGTACGCCCCGGCTCAAGTCCGGTTAAATTAGCACTGGTAGAGGTTATCGGTTTACCAAATTCACGACAAAGTTGTTGAACTAACGGATGCGCGGTCACTCGAACTGCGATGGTCGAAAACTGGCCCGTTAAAAAAACAGGAACATTGGCTTTAGTTGGCATTACCCACGTAACAGGCCCCGGCCATGAGGCTAACACCGCTTGTTTTTGTTGCGGTGTTAATTGGCTATCATCGATATACGGCAATAACTGCTCATAATCAGCGGCAATTAAGATCAAACCTTTTTCCATTGGCCGTTGTTTCAATGCCAATAGTTTATTAACAGCCTGTTGATTATCAGGATCACAACCGACACCAAACACAGCTTCTGTTGGGTAACCAATCACTTGACCTTGCTTTAGTGCTGTAACGACTTGTGTAATATTTGCCACAAATTCCCCTGTTTTTATTCAGCTGATATTTTATTTTTAGTTATGGTAATCATCATACCGACACATGCGTAACAACACCATTGATGGTTAATCATAGCGTAACTTTACCAACGCAAACGTTTTCCTTTGCGCTAAATCACCGTATAATGGCGTAAGTTACACTTTAGTTGTTCATTACCTATAGGAGATTGGAATGAAAGTTGGAATTATCATGGGATCAAAATCTGATTGGCCAACCATGCAACATGCAGCGGAAATGCTAGAACGCTTCAATGTTGCCTACGAAACTAAAGTGGTTTCAGCCCACCGAACTCCTCACCTATTAGCGGAATACGCTGAAACAGCACGTAGCCGTGGTATTAGTGTCATTATTGCTGGTGCTGGCGGTGCGGCACATTTACCCGGTATGACTGCCGCTTTTACCAGTTTGCCAGTGCTAGGCGTTCCCGTTCAATCTCGCGCTTTAAAGGGCATGGATTCATTGCTGTCGATAGTACAAATGCCAAAAGGGATTGCAGTTGGCACGCTCGCGATTGGTGAAGCGGGTGCTGCGAATGCAGGATTATTAGCTGCCCAAATCATTGCCACGCATAACCCCGAAGTTTTAGCCGCAGTGGAAGCGTTCCGACAACAACAAACAGATACCGTACTTGATAACCCAAATCCTACTGAGGATGCATAATGAATCAAGTATTAGTACTGGGTGCTGGGCAGTTAGCACGAATGATGGCGTTAGCTGGTGCACCATTAAATATTACTGTCATCGCCTATGATGTTGTTAGTGCTAATGTTGTACACCCACTGACTCAACAACGCCAATCACTCTCACTGATTGAAGCCATTGCTACTGTCGATGTGATCACTGCTGAATTTGAACATATACCCTCAGATATTTTATCGCTCTGCGCCGCAAGTGGTAAATTTAAGCCTCATCCAGATGCCATCAAGGCCGGTGGCGATCGTCGTATCGAAAAAACATTATTAGATCATGCCAACGTTGCCAATGCGCCCTATTTTGTTATTAATACTCGTGCAGATCTCGATACCGCTATCACGACCTTAGGCTTACCTATGGTGCTAAAAAGTGCTTTAGGCGGTTATGACGGCAAAGGCCAATGGCGCTTAAAAACTCGCGATCAAATTGAATCAGTATGGAACGAAATGGTGCACTGCATTGCTGCAACCAATAACCAGGCGATTGTGGCCGAAAAATGGATAGGTTTTGATCGCGAAGTGTCTTTAATTGGGGTTCGCAATGCTATAGGTGAGATTAAAACCTATACCCTCAGTGAAAATGTACACACTGATGGCGTACTCAGCCTTTCAACAGCCATTGTTGGTGACACCACACTGCAACAACAAGCGCAGCAGATGTTTACTGCGGTTGCTGAACAACTTAATTATATTGGCGTATTAGCTTTAGAGTTTTTTGAAGTTAATGGTGATTTATTGGTCAATGAAATTGCACCTCGCGTTCATAACTCAGGCCATTGGACGCAACAAGGGGCACAAACGTGTCAGTTTGAAAACCATCTTCGTGCAGTTTGCGACTTGCCATTAGGTGGCACCGAGCTTATTCGTCCAAGCGCCATGCTCAATATTTTAGGACAAGATAGCGTACCGAGGGCGGTATTGGCTTTAGAAAACTGTCATGTGCATTGGTATGGCAAAGAAAAACGGGCTGGCCGGAAAATGGGGCATATCAATATTTGCGCTGCAACACCCGAACAACTGCAATACCAATTAATATTGTTAGGGCAGCAATTATCACCACAAGATTTTCCGACATTACCACGCTAAATACCGCAAACAAAAAAGCCTGCATCGTAATGCAGGCTTATTGATATTATTCAATATTATCGCTATTTTTCAGTATCCTGATAAGCATTACATTTACGATCAGCACATTGTAATTTAATGCCACTCGCTAATTTCTTTTCTATTAACACCCCAAAACCACACTGCTGACAAACGCCAACAACAGGCTTATTGTTGACCGCAAAGCGGCATTGTGGATATTTATCACACGCATAAAACAGTTTGCCATAACGTGATTTACGTTCAACTAAGTGACCTTGATGACACTCAGGACAATCAATATGTGTTTGTTGCGGTTTTTTTTCTG
Organism: uncultured Photobacterium sp.; assembly: GCF_947039875.1. GTDB lineage: Bacteria > Pseudomonadota > Gammaproteobacteria > Enterobacterales > Vibrionaceae > Photobacterium. The sequence goes on along the minus strand of NZ_CAMRAN010000083.1, from coordinate 1,028 downwards.
GTGATGCGAGGTAATGGCACTCAGGGTATGCCGAACACCCAATAAACATACCATAACGACCTTGGCGTAATACCAATGGTTGAGCGCATTCAGGGCAGGGCACATCGAGCTGTTTAACAATGTGACCATCATTTTGTTTGAGTGGTTGAATATAATCACACTCAGGGTAATGATCACAGCCTAAAAATGGCCCATGCTTACCAAACCGCATCACTAAATCAGCACTACATTGTGGGCATGATTGATGCTGTAACGCCTGTTCATGGGCAGAAAACAATGGATCACTATCAGTTGTCATTATTAATGTAGAACTCCATCTTCTGCGCCATATAATAATTCTTCTACTTGATCATAAGCCGCTTCGTTTCCTGGCGCATTAAACAACACCATCAGAATAATCCACTTCAAATCATCAAGCATAAATTCTTGAGTATCGAGTTCCATTACGCGATCAATGACCATTTCGCGAGTATCAATATTTAATACGTCAATTTGCTCAAGATAAAGTAGAAAACCACGACAAGCCGTATCCATTCGCAACATTTCATTGTCGGTATAGATGCGCATCGATGTTATCGCACTATGGTTAACATACGGTGTGTGTTCTGTTTCTTGTAAAGCAGCCAGTTTTTCAAGCCACTCTAATGACTTGTAAATATCATCCTGATGAAAACCTGCACGTAAAAGCTCTTCAGAGAGTTCATCTTGATCGACTAACAACTCTGCTTCGCTTTGAATATAGGTTTCAAATAGATACATAAGAATATCCATCATAACTAGCCCCTCCTCGTTCTGATATAACCACCGGGCACTGCAGTCACCCAACCAGACAGTTCTAATTCTAATAATTGCGGTAAAATTTGGTGGATGGGTTGTTTACAGCGTTCAGCAACGACATCTACGGGTGTTGCTTCGGTGCCTACGTTAGCCAACAGTGCGGGAAATGGCAATTCTTCATTTTCCTTCGTTGCTAAAGGCACACCTATTTGATTACTTATTGCACATTCTGTCAGACTTCCTACCTCTTC
>NZ_CAMRAN010000082.1 GCF_947039875.1 uncultured Photobacterium sp. | reverse complement strand
GGCTATTTTAGATAGCACCAGTCCGAGTACAAATAATATTGGACGTAAATTAACCATAAGCTATTACAGAAAGAAGGGGCTCGGTTGGAAAAGACGTTCAACGTCAGGAATATATTTCTTATCAACTAAGAACATAACTACGTGGTCATTTTGCTCAATCATGGTGCGATCGTGGGCAATAAGAACCTCTTCTCCACGAACAACAGCACCAATCGTCGTGCCGGGTGGAAGTTTAATTTCACTGATGGCACGGCCAACCACTTTTGAGGTGTTAGCATCACCATGAGCAATCGCTTCAATCGCTTCTGCTGCACCACGACGTAGTGACGATACGTTCACGATATCAGCCTTACGAACATGAGTTAGCAATGCTGAAATAGTCGCTTGCTGCGGAGAAATTGCAATGTCAATGGTGCCACCTTGGACTAAATCAACATACGCACCACGTTGAATCAACACCATTACTTTTTTCGCGCCTAAGCGCTTAGCCAACATGGCTGACATGATATTTGCTTCATCATCATTGGTTACCGCAATGAAGACATCAATTTGCTCGATGTGCTCTTCACTGAGTAATTCTTGATCTGAGGCATCACCACAAAAGATGATAGTGTCTTGCAGCATTTCCGATAAATTTTCAGCACGCTGTTGATTATGCTCGATTAATTTTACACTGTAATTTTTTTCTAATCGGCGAGCTAAGCCTGCCCCGACATTACCTCCCCCTACAATCATTAACCGTTTATAAGGTTTTTCTAATCGCTGCAATTCACTCATTACCGAACGAATATGATTGCTTGCTGCGACAAAGAACACTTCATCGTCCGCTTCTATAATAGTGGTGCCTTGCGGGCGAATTGGCTGACCTTGACGGAATATGGCTGCTACGCGGGTATCAATGTGTGGCATGTGCTCGCGTAGGGCTGATAATGCGTTACCCACCAGTGGGCCGCCGTAATACGCTTTTACTGCCACTAAGCCGACTTTTTCTTCAGCAAAGCTCACCACCTGTAATGCACCTGGGTATTCGATTAAACGCTCAATGTAATCGGTCACTAGTTCTTCTGGCGCAATAAGGTGATCAACAGGAACCGCATCAGATTGAAATAATTGTTCTTTTTCACGTAAGTATTCTGGCGAGCGAATACGAGCGACACGGTTTGGAGTGTTAAATAATGAGAACGCGATTTGGCACGCAATCATATTAGTTTCGTCAGAGTTGGTCACTGCAACTAACATATCAGCATCTTGAGCGCCTGCATCACGAAGTGTTTGCGGGTGGCTCGCAAAGCCTTGTACAACACGAAGGTCGTATTTATCTTGCAGTTCACGAAGACGTTCTGGGTTCTTATCAACGATGGTTATATCGTTATTCTCGCCAACAAGGTTTTCAGCAAGAGTGCCGCCAACTTGTCCAGCACCGAGAATGATGATTTTCATAGCCTATGCCTGATGAGTAATGCCAACTAACAGTCACTGTGCCATAAATTGACAGTGAGTGGCGTATAAAAGAGACTAAAAAGCGGAATATTGAAGCTAAGTTCCGCTATTATTAATAATTTATCTTAGTTTGCTTTGATTAATACTGCATAGTAAAAACCATCCATTGCCTCTTCGCCGGGTAAAATTTGGCGGCCAGGAGAGGCAGGATCGCTATCGATTAAGGTTGCGTCAGCAGTACGGCTTAAGAATGCTTTTACTTGATCGCAGTTTTCTTGCGGTGTGATTGAACACGTTGCATAAACCAAAGTACCGCCTGGTTTTAACTGTAACCACATAGCATCAAAAATCTCAGCCTGTAGCAAGGCTAATGCTGCGATATCTTCGCCTCGACGTAACCATTTAATATCAGGATGACGACGAATAACGCCCGTTGCAGAACAAGGTGCATCCAGCAAAATGCGATCAAATTTTTCGCCATGCCACCATTGCTCAGGGTAACGCGCATCAGCACATAATACTTGTGCGGTCAGATGTAAACGTTCAAGGTTTTCATGTACACGTTTAAGACGATTCTCATCACAGTCAATCGCCACCACTTGTGTCGATGGTACGCGTTCCATGATATGAACTGTTTTACCACCAGGTGCGGCACAACAATCAAGAATCAATTCGCCGGGTTGTGGTTTAAGGTAATCTACAGCAAGTTGTGCTGCAGCATCTTGTACTGAAACCCAACCATCGCTAAAACCGGGTAATTTAGTGACATCACATGGTGAAATTAAACGCAATGCGTCTGCTGCTTGTGGGTGTAATTCGGTTGCAATACCTTCTGCATCTAATAATGCACGGTAAGTGTCACGATCATGGTGGTGACTGTTTACTCGTAACCACATTGGCGCTTTAGTGTTATTAGCTTCACAGATGGCGGCGTAGTCATCAGGGTAGCTGGCTTTAAGTAATTTCAATAACCAACTTGGGTGGCCATATTTACCTGCGTCGTGACTAACCGCTTGTTCATCTAGCGCTTCTTTTTGACGTTGGTAACTACGTAAAATGGCATTAATTAACCCACGTAATTGCGGTTTTTTAAGGGTTTTGGTGGCATCGACTGTTTCAGCGACTGCAGCGTGAGCAGGAATACGCATATAACCTAATTGATATAAACCAACTAAGATTAGGTGATGGAAAACACGTTGTTTACCTGTCAGCGGCTTCTCCATTAATGCTTGAGTGATTGACTCTAACCGAGGTAGCCAGCGTAATACGCCGTAGCAGATTTCCTGCAATAAAGCGTGATCACGTTCTCTTATATTCTGCTGCGCTAACGGTAGCGCGGCAGACAATGACTGCCCTTGATCGACGACCTGATAAATTACTTTGGCCGCTGCGGCTCTTACATTCATAGCTGTTTCCTGAACGCCGTTGATGCTGGCGCTACGTGGTTAATCTGAAAAAAGAAAAGCCAGTGACTTAACCCTGGCCTTGGTGTTTAAAGTTGGTTACCGATTTGGAACCATTCTCGACGTGAATTTAATAAATCCGCGACTGACATGGCTTTTTTACCAGGAGGCTGCAGTGACAATAAACGCAATGCACCAGTTGTTGTTGCGACTACGATACCGTGTTTATCTGCCGCTAAAATCGTACCCGGTAGTTGACCTTGATTGTCTTCTTCTACACTGGTTTGCCATACTTTGATCGTTTGCTCAGCAACAGTGAAATGGCTCATTGGCCATGGGTTGAAAGCTCGCACACAACGCTCAATAGCTGCTGCGTCCATAGTCCAATCAATTTGTGCTTCTTCTTTGCTTAATTTCTTGGCGTAGTTTGCTTGACCGTCATCTTGTTTGGTCACAACCGCAGTGCCATTTGCAATCGTTGTTAAACACTCAATCAATGCACTTGGGCCAAGGTTTGCTAATTTTTCATACATAGTGGCACTGGTATCAGTTGCCGTGATGGGTAACGTTGCGACTTGTAGCATGTCACCCGTATCAAGGCCGATATCCATTTGCATGATAGTGACACCAGTCTCGCTATCGCCCGCCCAAATTGAACGTTGAATAGGTGCTGCGCCACGCCAGCGTGGCAAAATTGAACCATGAACATTAATACAACCGAGTGGTGGTGTATCAAGTACTTCTTGAGGCAATAATAAACCGTAAGCAACAACAACCATGATATCGGCTTCAATAGCTGCCAGTTGTTGTTGAGCTTCAAGGTTACGCAGCGAGGCTGGTTGGAACACTGGAATATCGTGTTCTACGGCGATATTTTTCACCGGGCTTGCGGTGAGTTTTTTACCGCGACCTGCTGGGCGATCGGGTTGGGTGTAAACCGCAACAACTTGATGCTGTGAAGACAATAACGCCGCCAAATGACGGGCGGCGAAGTCAGGCGTACCTGCAAAAATAATGCGTAATGGTTTACTCAAGATAACCTCGAATGGTGATGTTGTTAGATAGAACGTTTTAGTTTTTCTAATTTGCTTTTAATGCGTTGACGCTTGAGTGGCGATAGGTAATCAACAAATAGCTTACCAGCAAGGTGATCTAATTCGTGTTGAATGCAAATAGCAAGTAGGTCCTCTGCTTCAAAGGTCAGCGGGTTGCCGTCACGATCCAATGCGGAAACAGTGATGGTTGCTGCGCGAGGAACAAAACCACGAGCACTTGGTACTGAAAGACACCCTTCTTCAATGCCTTCATCGCCATGAGCTGCCGTAATTTCAGGGTTGATTAGCACCATTGGCTGATCACGTTGCTCAGAAACATCGATAACCACGATTTGTTGATGAATATCGACTTGAGTTGCAGCAAGGCCGATACCTTCTTCTTCGTACATGGTTTCAAGCATGTCATCAATGATCTGCTGGATTTGTGGCGTGATCGCCGCAACGGGCTTGGCTACAGTACGTAGACGGTCATCTGGAAAGATTAAAACTGGCAATAGCGACATAAGGGCTCGAATTCGTTAACGGTTACTAGAAAGATACAGCGTTGTTGGTCTAATTCTAGTCATTTTAGCACTCAAATAACAGTACCGAATGCGCGTGGCGAGGGTTAACCGAAATTAGAGTCACGAAATAAAGACCACTTTTCACGAAAAAATTAATGTTAGCTCTTAGCAAAGTTCAGGCTTTGTCGATGTAACAGTGGTTATTAAATCGTGATATAAGCCGAAAAGCGCTTGGCAGTGATAGTTAAACAGTCGACATATCAAATAGCTAATGCCAATCTTTGCCAATATGAGTGATTATTTTATTATCGCTAGGTCGCAACTTGTGCAATCGAAGGAACGGATCACATGAGGCAATGGGTTATTATCGCGAGTTTTATTCTTTTTATGCCGTCGTTGGTTGCCGCGCCACAACCACAGCTAAAAAATAGTCATCCTGAAATTTATGTGGTTAAAAAAGGAGATACGTTATGGGATATTTCGGCTGTATTCTTGAATAACCCTTGGTCATGGCCGCAGTTATGGCAAAAAAACAGCTATATAAAAAACCCGCATTTAATTTATCCTGGCGATCGCTTACACCTTATTTGGGTTGACGGTAAACCGCAGTTAAGCCTTAAAAAACAACTTAAATTGTCACCAGAGATGCGCGTAGTACGCCAGCCTATTACTTCGTTGCCTGATTATTTAATGTTGGCGTATGTGGCCCAAGATAAATTGATCAGTGCTGATGCGATGACAACCCAACCGCAAATTCTAGGAACCAGTGAAGAGCGCGGCTATCTTTCAGTTGGTGATGTGCTGTGGGCTGATCAGGCATTGGTTCCGACTAGTCAGTGGCGAGTATATCGCTTAGAACAAGATTTTGATCGTGATGACAGTGCTAATGAAACGGCTAACTCTGCCATTAAAGCGACTATATCAACCTTGAAAGAGATTGCAGATGTCACTGTTATTACAAGTAATGGTGAGATGAGTCAGTTGAAAGTGGATGACTTTCAGCAAGAAATTATTCCAAATGATATTTTATTACCTTTATTAGACATTGATGGTCAAGCGGATCTGTCATTTTCACCAGCTACGCCGCCCGCGTCGTTATCTGCGATCGTGTTAGGCCAAATAAGTGGCTACAGTTATATTTCAAATTATGATGTGGTGGTATTGGATCGTGGTCATCTTGATGGCATGGTTGCAGGACAAGTGTTTGAGTTGTTTAAGCAAGGGGCTCAGGTACAAGGTAAAAAAGGTCAATATCATTATAAAAATAGCACCTTATTAACGGAGAGTACCCAACTTGGCACCATCGCTGTTGCACAAGCGATGGTATTACGTCCTTATGAGTATTTTAGTTTGGCGGTGGTGCTTAATAATCAGCAACCGTTTAAACCTGGCGTGGTTGCTCAAGCCCCACGTTTGTAATGGTTATGACAGAAACTGAGCTTATTGCATGGTTACAACTTGCGGCTGTTCCCTCTCTTGGTGGCAGCCGCATTCAGCGCTTGCTTACTTATGCGACGCCGTCGCAATTGGTGACAATGACAACTGAGCAATTACAGCAATGTGGTTTAACGACGAAACAAATACAGGCGTTTTTGCACCCCAATCCATCGCGGTTACAGTTAGCGTTACAATGGCAACAAGTTCCGCACCAGCACATTTTGACCCTCGACTCCCCCCATTATCCTCATTTATTAAAACAAATTTCCTCTCCACCCCCATTATTATTTGTTCGTGGCGATCTTTGTTGTCTCGGTGCACCACAAATTGCGGTGATTGGTAGTCGGTCGGCATCGATCGATGGTCGTGAATCGGCGTTCCATTTTTCAAAAGCATTAGCGACTAATAATTATGTCGTGACCAGTGGTTTAGCGTTAGGGATTGATGGTCAAGCACATCAAGGTGCGTTGCAGGCGGGAGGGTTAACCATTGCTGTATTAGGTTCTGGGCTCGATCAAATTTATCCTGCGCGGCACCGTTCTTTGGCTGCCAGTATTGCAGAGCAAGGGGCGTTGGTGTCCGAGTTTTGGCCTGATGAGCAACCTCGCCCGCAAAATTTTCCACGACGTAATCGCATCATTAGCGGCTTATCTACGGGAGTGTTGGTGATTGAAGCCGCGCAAAAAAGTGGATCATTGATAACAGCACGTTATGCGTTAGAACAAGGACGAGAGGTTTTTGCGTTGCCCGGTTCGATTCATAACCCTGCCAGCCGTGGTTGTAATGCGCTGATTAAATCAGGTGCTAAACTGGTAGAAAGTCCGGCTGATATTTACGAAGAGGTAGGAAGTCTGACAGAATGTGCAATAAGTAATCAAATAGGTGTGCCTT
>NZ_CAMRAN010000081.1 GCF_947039875.1 uncultured Photobacterium sp. | reverse complement strand
CAACCTTAACCAACTGAATTACAACAAAATAAAAATAGGCATTACATTTCAGCTAATGCTTTGAGCAAATTATTGCCCACAACTGAGCAAACTATTGCCCGCTGAGCAAGATCTTGCCCACGCTTAATACGTCCAATACTGTTGCCTCAATTTGTTTAAAGAATTACTTCATTATTTGCGAATATCGTTATGCCTTACATCGTGAATCTGATTATTATTTTTATATTAAAGTGATAATCCTTTCTCAAAAATAACTTTGAACATTTAACATAAGCATTAAAGAGCACTGACTATTAGGTTTTTTTCTCATTTCAATGCACTATATATACAAATTGTATTTATATATTGATGAAGTCATTCGATGGAACAGTTTTATCAAATCTTAACGTGGATCGGCATTTTCGCCTATTGGCTGTTAATTGCCGCTGTCACTGTACGCGTAGTCTTCAAACGTCGAGCTGTTGGTGTTTCCCTTGCGTGGATGATGATTATTTATATCGTCCCTATTGGCGGAGTTATTGCCTACCTGCTATTTGGCGAACTTAATTTAGGAAAAAAACGCGCTGAACGCGCCCGTGAAATGTTTTTTCCCTTTCAAAGCTGGTTTCAATGCCTGACTGATTGTCCCGGTCACATGCCTCAAAAAATGAGTGATGTCGCAAAACCAATTAACGATCTGTGTGAGAACCGTTTTGGTTTACCCGGATTAGTCGGTAATCACCTGTCATTAAAATCATCAACCGATGAAATTTTACGATCGCTTATTGCTGATATAAATAATGCACAACATTCAATTCATCTAGAGTTTTATATTTGGTATCCAGGCGGCCTTGCAGATGAAGTGGGTGTAGCCCTGATTAAAGCAGCAAAACGAGGTATTAGAGTTCGCGTATTGCTTGATTCCGCCGGTAGCATGCGCTTCTTCCGCTCTCACTGGCCGAAATTGATTCGAGGTGCAGGTATTGAGCTTGTCGAAGCACTGGCTGTATCACCATTTCGTATGTTCTTACGCCGCTTAGATTTACGTCAACACCGTAAAATAGTGGTTATTGATGACAATATTGCTTATACCGGTTCAATGAACTTAGTTGATCCCGCCTTCTTTAAAGTTGATGCTGGTGTCGGTCAATGGGTGGATGTGATGGTCAGAATCAGTGGCCCTACGGTTTCGGTGCTTAATTGTATTCAAGCATGGGATTGGGAAGTGGAAACAGGACAACGTTTTTTACCACCACTACCAACTTGTCAAATACCAACTGAAGACGAACCACAGTATGACACCGTACAAGTGATCCCTTCAGGTCCGGGTATGCCCGATGATATTATTCATCAGGTGTTGCTATTAAGTATTTACCAAGCAAAGAAAAGTATTGTCATCACTACACCTTACTTTGTGCCAAGTGAACACTTATTGCATGCGATAAAAGGTGCCGCTGAACGTAATATTGATGTTCATATTGTACTACCCGATAAAAACGATTCGACTATGGTTGAATGGGCAAGTCGTTCTTTCTTTAGTGATTTATTAAAATCAGGGGTACATATTCATCGTTTTCATGGCGGCCTATTACACACTAAATCCGTTGTCATTGATGATACTCACAGCTTAATCGGTACAGTTAACCTTGATATGCGCAGTTTATGGCTCAATTTTGAAGTCACAATGGCGGTGGATAATATTGAGTTCACCCATAAACTGAGCCAATTGCAGCAAAGTTACATTGCCGACTCAGAGCCTGTAGATAAAGAGCAATGGGAAAAACGTTCAGTACGTAATAAATTTGGTGAACGCTTCTTCTATATGTTTAGTCCATTATTATAATACAGTTAATGTACTGATAATAAATCGATAATAGCTTAAACATAAAAACAAAAACGCCTCAACTAGTGAGGCGTTTTTTATGCATTATGTGTAGTAATATTAGTAATTACTACATTGCAGCCATAAAGATTTGTGAAATTTCTTCATGTGTTGCTTGCTTAGGATTAGTAAAACCACACGCATCTTTTAATGCATTATCCGCTAACAATGAAACATCTTCAGCTTTCACATTAAGCTCTTTTAAGCCCGCAGGAATACCTACATCTTGAGATAGTGCCATGATTGCATCAATTGCAGCATCTGCGCCTTGTTGTGGTGTCATTTCATTTACATTCACACCCATAGCAGCAGCAACATCACGTAAACGCTCAGGACAAACTTGGGCGTTATAACGTTGAACATGTGGCAACAATACAGCGTTACATACGCCGTGTGGCAGATTATAAAAACCGCCTAACTGGTGCGCCATTGCGTGAACATAACCTAGTGATGCATTGTTAAATGCCATACCTGCCATAAATTGTGCATAAGCCATTTGCTCACGCGCATTTAAGTTTTGACCATCTTTAACAGCGGTACGTAAGTTGGCTTCAATCAGTTCTATTGCTTTAATAGCAACAGCATCCGTGATTGGTGTAGCAGCAATAGAAACATAAGCTTCAATAGCGTGAGTTAATGCGTCCATACCCGTTGCCGCAGTTAATGAAGCAGGTTTCGCTAACATTAATTTCGGATCATTAACTGACATTAATGGCGTCGTGTTCTTATCAACAATGGCCATTTTAATATGACGAGCTTCATCTGTAATAATACAGAAACGGGTCATTTCAGAAGCAGTACCCGCGGTGGTATTAATTGCTACTACAGGTAGTTGTGGTTTTGCAGAACGGTCAACACCTTCGTAATCACCAATCTGACCACCATTCGCGGCTAATAACGCAATACCTTTTGCACAATCGTGAGGAGAGCCGCCACCTAATGAAATAACAAAGTCACAGCCGTTATCTTTTAACAGTGTTAAACCTTGATCAACATTAGTAATGGTTGGGTTTGGTTGAGTACCAGCGTAAACAACTGAATCAATTCCACGCTCAGTTAATAGCACTGCAACTTGCGAAACCACACCAATTTCGTTTAGTACTTTATCCGTTACAATTAATGCTTTTTTAAAGCCATGCGCCTTAATTGCATCCGCCGCTTCTGTTAAACAACCCGCCCCCATAAAATTAACACTTGGGATATAAAATGCACTGCTCATAATAATTTACCTTATTTTTCAAATGCTCATTATCAAATATGTCTTTCCTATAAAACATATTTAATTAATGGCACTACCAACTAATTCCTCTTTGGTATTTTTACGCCTTTGTTTTAAAAATCTATTTGATCTAAAACAAGCATTGAAAAAACATTGCTACTTATCTACAAGAATATGAACCAGTTCTCAAAACAACCTTTATATTGTTTACCCACAAGAACAATATAATTCACCAAGGAAACATTATTTCCCACAACCTGCCCCATGAAGCAGTATCACGTTTCAATTTAATCGGTACAAAAGTCCAGTAAATGATTGTTTTATCATCTTACTACCACAGTGATTTCCCCCTACTATACGATTAAAACAGCATCTTCTTACTCTTATCTCTTGAGAATTTTCACTCTTGGTCGATGTAAAAATTCCTGCACTACATATTTGTTAGGTGAAACATTATGACGTTTAAATTGACTCCAATTGCTATTTCGCTGGTATTGTCATTCGGTTTATTTGGGTGTAATAACGACAACAATAATCAAACCCAAGCTGAAGTCACCTTGCCTGCAACACCGATTATTGATATGAGCGTTTTAAACTATATTGATCCTATGATTGGTACTGCAGCGTCAGGACACACATTCCCCGGAGCCGTAGTGCCTCGTGGCATGGTGCAATTAAGTCCAGATACCTTTAAAGGGACGAATACCGATACTGAAACAGGCCAAAATCCATGGCATTCAGCATCAGGTTATTGGGATGCGAGTGATTACGTTGCTGGGGATGTATTTGCAACGGATCTTAATCTTTACGGTTTCTCACATACTCACCTATCAGGCACTGGGGCAACTGACCTTGGTGATATTTTAGTGCTGCCTTATTCTGATGACGCTAACCGTGAAAATAATGCCTTTGATAAAGCAACTGAAACCGCATCACCAGGTTACTACTCAGTAGTATTAAATAATGGCAACATTAAAGCAGAATTAACCACCACAACCCGTGTCGGTGTCCATCGTTATACCTATCAGCAAGGCGCTGATCGTAAAATCAAACTTGACCTTGCTCATACACTGGCAGCCAACAATGGTGAATCTCTACAAAACCGGGTTGAATTGGTTGATGAATACACCATTCGTGGTCGTCGCGTTTCCACAGGTTGGTTCCAAGGCCAAGATATTTTCTTCTACGCTCAGTTTAATCAGCCAATTGCTCATGCATTGATTGCTCGTGATGGTGGCAATGCAATGGACATGCAAATGGGCGCAGTTTACGGCTCAATCAATAGTCCAAATAAACAACAAATCACTTACCTTGATTTTGGTAAAGGTGATCAACCGATTGAAATGCGTGTCGCTCTCTCTCCTGTCGATTGGGATGGCGCACAAAAGAACTTAGAAGCCGAAACGCCAACCTATAATTTTGCTAACGTTAAAGCCAATGCTGAACTTGCTTGGGCAAAAGAGCTGGCTACGGTTCAAGTAAAAGGCGGTTCTGACGCTGAGAAAACCAATTTTTACACTGCGATGTATCACGCCATGATTGCCCCTGTTGAATATCAAGATGTTGATGGTCGTTACCGTGATTTACTTGGCAGTATTCGTCAAGCAGACGGTTATAAAAACTATTCTGTTTATTCAACATGGGATACTTTCCGTGCTGTTCACCCCTTACTAACCATTACTAATCCGCAACATGCAACTGACTTAGCTAATGACTTGATCCGTAAATCACAAGAAACAGGACTACTGCCAAAGTGGGAAGGTTATGGTGAAGAAACGGGCACTATGATTGGCTATCCGGCCACCGCGATTATTGGTGATGCGGTCGTCAAAGGTCTTGATGTTAATGCTAAAGATGCCTTAGAAGCGGCAAAGAAATCAGCGTATTACCGTCCGTATGACTTCCCTCAAATTCCTGACCATACTTTGCAAGCCGTAATGGCAGGTCAGTTAAGTTATTACGAACGTGATAAGTGCGTTGGTTTACCTAACTGGAACTCAGTCTCTTATGCTTTAGAGTTTTCATACTATGACTGGACGATTGCTCAAATGGCAAAAGTGGCTGGTGATGACGCTGCTTATAAAGAGTTTAACGATCGCGCCTATTGGTCTTTAAATCATTGGGATAAAGATGCTGGCTTCTTTGTACCTGTAAAACTAAACAGTTGTGAAAAAGAGTTCGCTTCCGATACCTTTAATCCATACAGCTCTGATGCTTATTGGTATACCGAAGGTAATGCATGGCAATGGCAATGGACGTTCATGCAAGATATTGACAAGTTAACCGAGGTTATGGGCGGTACTGAAGGGTTCAACACTAAGTTAAATGACTTATTCACAGCTGATGCTGATGGCGGTGAAAACCATCAAGATATGACCGGCTTTATTGGGCAATATATTCACGGTAACGAGCCATCACACCACGTGATTTACTTATATAACCGTACCAATGAGTCTTGGAAAACCCAAGAATACCTCGATAGAGTTTACAAGGAATTCTATAAGCCAACCCCTGACGGTATCATTGGTAATGAAGACGTCGGTCAAATGTCAGCATGGTACATTATGTCGGCAATGGGCTTCTATCAGGTAACACCAACGGATCCAACCTATACCATTGGTCGCCCTATTTTTGATGAAGTAAAAATCAAATTACCAACGGGTGATTTCACTATCACGGCAGATAATAATAGCAGTGACAATAAGTATGTGAAATCAGTGTTGATTAACGGTAAGCCACTAGATGTCTTTAATAGCTTTGAGCACAGTGAAATCAAAGCAGGTGGAACGCTTCACTTTGTTATGACTGCTGATAAATCACAAGCAATGGCAGCTCGACTGAACTAAGGCCATTCGTCTTTAAATCATTATTCACAATCATAAAAAATCCCTCGTTATAACTAACGAGGGATTTTTATGTTTAGCTCAAGCTATTATGACAACCTGTTATCAGTATAATAATTCGTCTTATGACCAAAAATCGTCAATGGGGGCTGGTTTGTTTTTACGTTTCTTTTTGCCTGTACCTTCAGGTTTTGCCATTGGCTTTTCTGCCGCTAACAAAGCTTCAGATTCATCCACTTCAAAACCGGCAACTTGTTCACGCTCAAGTCGAACTTTATTCTTCTTCTCGATAACTTTAAAATGATGGCTGTCTTCATAATCAATCAGTGATATTGCTAAACCCACTTCACCCGCACGACCACTACGACCAATACGGTGCATGTAATCTGCTGGGCTACGCGGTAAATCAAAGTTAATCACAACAGGTAGCTTTTCAATATCAAGACCACGAGCAGCAATATCCGTTGCAATCAATACTTCAATATCACCTAATTTAAACGCTTCTAACACACGCGTACGTGCACCTTGACCTTTATCACCGTGGAATACTTCAGCACAAATACCACGTCGAGAAAGCTTATCCGCTAGATGTTCACAACTGTTTTTAGCATTCACAAATATAAGCGTTTGACGCCACTGATTTTCTTTAATCAAATGCGCTAATACTGCGGTCTTCTCACCTTTATTAACGGTGAACACACGTTGTACTAGCGTACTTGCATCAACACTCTGTAATTGCAGTTCAACCGGATCGTTAAGTAATGCTTGAGTTAATAGCTTAACTTGTTCAGGGAACGTCGCTGAGAATAATAATGTTTGCTTATTGTTAGGTAATAGCGCTAGTAACGCAGACAGTTCTTCAGTAAAACCAAGGCTTAACATACGATCTGCTTCATCAAGCACTAAGGTTTTAACCCGATCAAGCTTAATCGCATTACTTGAAATTAAATCTAATAGTCGACCAGGGGTTGCTACTAAAATATCAGTGCCACCACGTAGGGCTAGCATTTGGGTGTTAGCTGATACGCCACCAAATACGGCTACAGTTTTAATCGCACCGTTAAAATGGGTTGCATAAGATTTAATGCTATCTGCAACTTGTTTTGCTAGCTCACGGGTTGGAACTAAAACAAGACCAGTAACATAATTACCCTTCGCATTTTTATTTTCAGTAGCTTTAGTTTGATGCAACTGTTGTAACAACGGCAAAGCAAAGGTTGCCGTTTTACCTGAACCTGTATTTGCACCCGCAATTAAGTCACGTCCCGCTAATACACTCGGAATAGCTTGTGCTTGAATAGGCGTTGGCTGTTGATATTCCAGCTCCGTTAATCGTGCTAACAAAGGCGAAATAAGGCCAAGTTCTGCAAAGTTGGCTGGTGTTGTAATAGTGGTCATTAATATACAGGCTCAAAACTAAAATAATTACTGTCATTTTAGCTTATTTAGC
>NZ_CAMRAN010000080.1 GCF_947039875.1 uncultured Photobacterium sp. | reverse complement strand
ATTGTCCAATTTTTATTGTTTAGTTGTTGCTATACCTAAGTGGTAACACAGATCTTCGTCACATGACAAGCAAAAAATATGGTTTTATTGGTAAATTCGCTGCATTAATGGAGCTTTGATGTAACACCTTCGATAAATTTCATTAACCCAATGGTGTAAGTTGCCAGCCAATGGAGTCATCAATGACACTTGCTATTGTTCATAGTCGCGCCTGTGTGGGCGTGGAAGCCCCACCGGTAACCGTTGAGGTCCATTTAAGTAATGGAATGCCCAGTTTTACGTTAGTTGGTTTGCCAGAAACCACGGTAAAAGAAGCGAAAGATCGAGTACGAAGCGCGATTATTAATGCCCAATTTGAATTTCCATCACGGCGAATTACGGTCAATTTAGCGCCTGCTGATTTACCGAAAGAAGGGGGACGATTTGATTTACCTATTGCGCTTGGTATTTTGGCTGCCTCCGGGCAAATTCCCGCGGATCGATTAGCACAATATGAGTTTATTGGTGAATTGGCATTATCCGGCGATTTGCGTGCAGTGAAAGGGGCATTACCGGCGGCATTAGCAGCGTTAAAGGCTAAACGGTGTTTAATTGTGCCCGATCATAATGGTGATCAAGTGGCGTTAGTTGCGGAAAAACAACATAAATCCGCTCCTAGTTTGTTAGCGGTATGTGGTTTTTTGTGTGGTCAGCAGCAGTTGCAGTTACATCTCCAACCGCATGTGATAACGGCCTCGATTGCGAAGAATGAACAACGTGATATGCAAGATATTATTGGTCAGCAACAAGGAAAACGCGCCTTAGAAATTGCAGCTGCGGGAAGCCATAATTTATTATTACTCGGCCCGCCTGGCACAGGAAAGACTATGTTGGCATCTCGTTTACGGGATTTATTACCACCAATGACCCACGACGAAGCGATTGAAACCGCAGCGGTGGCTTCTTTGACTCAGCAATCATTACACCAAGGTAATTGGCTTAATCGCCCTTTTCGTACACCGCACCATTCAAGTTCAATGGCGGCATTAGTCGGTGGTGGGTCGGTACCTAAGCCGGGTGAAATTTCACTCGCGCACAATGGTCTCTTATTCTTAGATGAAATGCCTGAATTTGAAAGAAAAGTGCTAGATTCATTGCGTGAGCCACTAGAGTCTGGACAAATCGTGATTTCACGAGCAACCGCAAAAACCACTTTTCCTGCTCGGTTTCAATTAATTGGCGCATTAAACCCTAGCCCAACAGGATATTACGAAGGCAATCAGTCTCGAACTAACCCGCAAGCTATTTTACGTTATTTAAGCCGCTTATCTGGGCCATTGCTAGATCGGTTTGATATGTCATTAGAAATTCCAGCGCTGCCTCGCGGTACACTTACTACTGGAGGTGATCGTGGTGAACCAAGCTCTGTCATTAAGGCGCGAGTTGATCAAGCTCGTGAGCGCATGCTGGCTCGTTGTGGCAAAGTGAATGCATTGCTTTCTACTCGGGAATTAGATAAATATTGCGGATTATCGTTTAAAGACGCCGAGTTTTTAGAAAATGCATTGCATCAGCTTGGATTATCGATTCGTGCTTATCATCGTATTATCAAGGTTGCGCGTACGATTGCAGATTTAGCTGAGCAGGATCAGATTCAGCGGGCTCACTTAGCTGAAGCGTTAGGGTATCGAGCCATGGATAGATTATTGAAACAACTTAGCAGTCAGGTCATTTAAAGGAATAATAAAGAGGCTAATTGAAAGCCTCTTTTTTGATAGTCATTATCGCTGATTGAGTAATGTTACTTCTTGAGTAAAAAGTTAACTAATTCAAAATATTCGTCAGCTGATTTAATTTTGCCCGTTTGAACTAAGTATTTATTATTAACCACTACCGCAGGTACACCCGTTAAGCCCGCATCTTCAAAGGCTTTATCAAACCGGCTGACCATTGAGTTAACCGCGAAGCTATTAAATGCACCATCAAACTCAGCGGCAGGTACACCTTCATCAATGAAAATCTGACGTACTTCTGCTTCGTTTTTTGGTGGTTGATTAAGGGTATGAATGCGGTTAAATAATACCGGTAGCATTTTGTCGCTGTCGTCTAATACTACCGCGGTTGCAAATGCTTTACTCATCACCTTACCCATTGGGCCGCCCATAAATGACACATGCATTTTTTGAAGTTTAGCGTTATCTGGTAGCTTGGTTTTTAATTCACGCATCATTGGCTCAAATTGAAAACAATGTGGGCAATACAATGAGAAAAATTCAGTCACAACAGGGGTTGTTGATTGGGGTTGATCTAATACCTTATAGTAGTCGCCTTCCGTAAATTTGGCTGCGTGAACAGAAAAAGACAATAAAGCAGCGCTGACTAGCGCAAGTAAGTTCTTCATCATTTTGGGGTTCCTGATTATCCGTGTCGTTAATTAGATATTAGCTGAGTATAATAATTAATAATGTTATTTTATAGTCAATTACCATTGAGGCATAAGCTGTAATGGTGATTCATTAAGGCTGAAAATCTGTTCTTTAAAGGCCAAAACTTGGCCTTCCCAATATTTTGCATCGCCAAACCATGGAAATGCTCGTGGAAATGCTGGATCTTGCCAGCGCTTTGCTAACCACGCCATATAGTGCACCATTCTTAACGCACGTAAAGGTTCGATTAACTTTAGCTGGCGTGGGTCAAAATCGGCAAATTCATTATAAGCTTCAACTATTGTATCAAGTTGTGCGAGTTGATCGTGACGTTCACCATTAAGCATCATCCATAAATCTTGAATGGCAGGGCCGTTACGAGCATCATCTAAATCGACAAACATCGGTCCATCACGCCATAAAATATTGCCAGGATGACAATCACCATGTAGGCGCAAAGCCGGCCAATCAGTTGACCAATGGCTTTCAATTTCTGCAATTAAGCGATCAAGATCGGCAAAAAAACTGTGTTTTAGGTAATCAGGAATAAAATCGCTATTAGCCAAAATTTGGCGTGGTTGATAAACGTATTCCTCTAAGCCTAATGTTGGACGATGGACAAAGGGTTGGCGTTTACCGACTTGATGAATACGACCTAAAAAGCGTCCTACCCACTCTAATTGATCAAAGTTATCGACTTCAAATTGACGTCCACCGACACTTGGAAAAACAGCAAACCGATAGCCATTATAGTGATGTAGCGTGTTGCCATTGATAGCGATAGGCGCTGCGACTGGAATATCTTGTTGTTCAAGTTCAAGCGTAAACTGATGTTCTTCATCAATTTGGTCATCGCTCCATCGTGCGGGGCGGTAGAACTTAGTCACATAACGTTGACCATCTTCAGCTTTAAATTGATAGACGCGATTCTCATAACTATTAAGTGCCAATAAACCGGATTCGGCATGTACTTCGACACTATCGAGTGCGTCGAGCAGTACATCTGGGCTGAGATTTGCAAAACTAACACTTTGTTTTTCCATGACTGAATCCTGAATCTGGCTTGGAAGAGTGGTTTAGCTTAACCGCGAATAGAATTAAAACAAATTAAACATGATGGTGATGGCGGAAGAGAAGGGTTTTCAGCTATAAAAAAGCCAGTTAGTCATAACTGGCTCCATAAATAACCGAGCAGGATGAGTGACTATTTGATAATACCGCGCGCACGTAAAATAGCGGTTTTAAAATCGTTTTCGCAATCTTTAGCAAGACCAGGAATCATGGCGTCTTTATCACTATTGCGCATTTTTAAATGGTAAATTAAGACGTCATCTGTAAGTGATTCTAGTGGACCTTGGTATTTTGCTTCTGCTGCTAATTTTAGTAAGAATTCAACTAAGTTAAGATCAGGATCTTTTTTCCACTCTGGGTGTAGTAATTCAATCAGTTCATTAACGCGATGGGTTTTCATTGTTAACTCCGTAGCTTGGGCTGAATCAATCGTTATACGATTGTATTATCATTATGTTAGTGCGGATAAATTATAACAAACCCTGTTTGGTTACAATGAATGTCTTGTGCCAAAAAAATGTTAATAAAAAAGCAGCCTTAGCTGCTTAATATGTAAGATTAACGTTGTTGCTGTTGGCTGCTAATTAATTCAGACAATATTTGTTGCTGATCTAATTGTGCGTCGGTAGTGGTTAAATGGATATCAGTCGTGATCGATTTTTTCGCATTAACCTTAAAATGTGGAGCGTGGGAACTTGCACGTAAACGTGATGGGCTACGTGGGGTACTTGCATACCTGACGGGGGATGCTGGGCGCATATATCACCTATTGTCAGGCTCATCCATGGCCAAAAAATTAAAAATATCTCTGAAGGGAAAGCTCCCTGCTGGGTAGAACCCATCCACCAGAATACTGCTTGGTTATTAATCAAATCGCGCAGAGGATAGCAACCAAACTATTAAAAGTCGAGCATAAAATGAGCAATAAAATGCTAATATCTAATTATTACGTTGTTTCTATAGTAACTATTGCAATAATTGCCTCCTTGATGCACCGTGTCGTTCGACCTTTATCGAAATAAAGGCTACGACAATAATGGGCATTTAGGATTACATTATTTTAGCGCTAGAGAGTAGTACAACAGCAGCCTTGGGAGAGGATCTATGGATCAGCAGCAGCAACGTATTGTTGCCAATCGTAACTTATCTTACCGATTAGCAGAGTCTATTGGTCGTCGTATCTTAATTGGTGATCCTGCCCCTGGCGGTATTTTACCGGGTGAAGTTGAGTTAGGCGAAATGTATGGTGTGAGCCGTACTGCCGTTCGTGAAGCTATAAAAATGTTAGCCGCGAAAGGTATGGTATTACCTCGTCCTCGTATTGGTACGCGAGTAATGCCAAAGAAAAATTGGAATTATCTTGATCAAGATTTATTGGCTTGGTTAGATTTTGATACGAACTCACAGTTGATCATGGAGTATCAAAAAGTCCGGTTGACATTAGAGCCAGAAGCTGCGGCATTGGCTGCTGAACATGCGACAACAGAAGATCGGCTTGAGTTCGAGCAATTGATGTTACAAATGCATCAAATGAAAGATAATTTTGATCAAGAGCGTTGGATTGAAATTGATACCCGCTTCCATCAATTAGTGTATTTTTCTTCAGGTAATCATTTCATTAGTCCATTTGGAAACTTGTTCAAAGCGGTATTTGAAAATTATTTTCGAGTCGTAACCCGCGAGCAAGTGATGAAGCTTGATGTCCATCAGCGGATTGTTGATGGTATTTTAGATCATGATCCAGACGCTGCCCGTCAAGCGACCTTAGAGTTATTACAATAAAATAATGAATAAATAAATGACACAATGGAGCCAAATGACTCCTTTTCTATTAACGGTAACGCTAATGTGAATTAATTAACAAAAGGTTGCTTAATTTAAGCTTACAAGTGTAAGCTTAAAAAATAACAGTTATTAAATTAAGCGTCTTTTGGAATATATAAATCATGAATAATGTGATCAAACGTGAGCTCGGTTATTCAACTGCAGAAGAAGTCGCGAATAGTATCAGTCATGGTCTTGGACTGTTGTTTTCAGTGTTTGGTCTGTATTTGTTGTTAGATAAAGCCTTTTCATTGCAAGCTGATACATTAAGTATTGTGAGTTATATTGTTTATGGCGTGAGTATGATTTTATTGTACTTAGCGTCAACGTTATACCACGCGATTCCAAGTACCGCGGCTAAAAAACCATTAAAGATTTTCGACCATTGTGCGATTTATTTGTTAATCGCAGGTACCTATACTCCGTTTCTATTGATTGCATTGCGGACGCCATTGGCACTGGGATTGATGGCGGCATTATGGGGATTCGCACTGCTGGGTATTATCGCTAAAATTATTTTTATCCATCGTTTTAAAAAATTGTCGTTATGGATGTATTTGGCGATGGGATGGGCATCAGTGATTGTAATTTACCAATTAGCGATATCATTAGCGCCCGGTGGATTAATATTATTGGCACTGGGTGGCGTGATCTATTCTTTAGGGGTGGTGTTTTACGTTAATAAACGTATTCCGTATAACCATGCTATTTGGCATTTATTTGTTTTAGGTGGTTCAATTTGTCATTTTTGTGCGATTTATTTTTATATTAAACCGTAGCTAATCACTGTCAATTTACGCCTAAAAAAGAGAGCGCTATGCGCTCTCTTGTTGTTTTTGAGTCTTATTAAACGTTATTAATCACGCCAAAAGGCAGGAGCAAAAACGACTAATACAGTTAATATTTCCAAGCGTCCCATTAACATACCTAAACTCAAGGTCCATTTTGATAAATCCGGTAAGCTGGCAAAGTTACCTGTTGGGCCGATCACGGTTCCCATACCAGGACCGACGTTAGCCACTGCGGTTACCGCACCGGTAATGCTGGTGACCGGATCTAAGCCTTGTAATGCTAATACTGCGGCAATTACAATAATGGTCATGATAAAAGTAAACACCAATGCCACCACTGAACGCACGATATCATCGGTGACTGGACGACCGTTATAGCGTTGAATGAACAGGGCTGATGGGTGAATAGATTGCATGATATGTTTACGTAAAAGTGCAAATGCAATTTGGAAGCGGAAAATTTTAATACCGCCACTGGTTGAACCTGAGCAAGCACCAACCAGTAATGTGAACGCAAAAATAATTGTCGGTAATGGGCCCCAAGCAGTAAAGTCGCCTAGACCAAAACCGGTTGTTGTAACCACTGAGATGATATTAAAAAAGGATAATCGCATCGCATCAAGGACGGAATAACCTTTATTAAAGATCAGACAGCCCGCAACAATTAAACTCGCCACCACCACAAATAAGGTATATCCCTTAACTTGAGCATCCCCAAACAAGGTTCGAGGATGACGCTTTCTTAATGCTTGAACAAACAATAAGAACGGTAGTCCGCCAGCAAACATAAAGAAGGTTGCTACCCATTGTGCACTGTGTGAAAAGTGGTTCATTGACCCATCTGAGGTTGAATAACCGCCCGTTGAAAGCGTGGTAAAAGCGTGGTTAATCGCATCAAAGGTGTTCATGCCTGCTAGCATAAACGCAATGATACACAGTACGGTTAATATCAAATACACATTGATAATATTTTTAGCGACACTTTTGGTACGGGGGGAACTTTTATCTGACCAGTCTGATGATTCGGTTTGAAAGAGTCGCATACCACCGACGTTAAGCATCGGTAAAATAGCCACCCCCATCACAATAAATCCGACCCCACCCAACCATTGCAACGTTGAGCGCCACAGTAAAATACTGGGTGCCATTTGATCGAGACCGCTTAATACTGTTGAGCCGGTGGTAGTGATGCCTGACATGGTTTCAAAATATGCATCAGTAAAACTGATGTGATTAATAAACACAAACGGCAACGCAGCAAATGCACTGGCAACCGTCCATACCAGTGTGGTGATCAGGAACATATCCCGTACACTAAGCTTAAATTCGTCAGTTTTCCCGTAAGATAGCAACAAGAACGCCACGGAGTGAGTAATCAGCACTGCCGCTGCGAAATCTATGAAACCTTCGGTGCCAGTAAAAAAGGCCACCAAAGTCGGTACATACATAAACAAGGCTATTTTAGATAGCACCAGTCCGAGTACAAATAATATTGGACGTAAATTAACC
>NZ_CAMRAN010000079.1 GCF_947039875.1 uncultured Photobacterium sp. | reverse complement strand
CTCGCACCTCGCACCTCGCACCTCGCACCTCGCACCTCGCACCTCGCACCTCTATCTATTTGTATAATAACAATATATTACTTCATGTAAAAAAGTATGATAAATAATGAATGGTTTTTATCTATTGGCTGTGTGCGAGATCTCTTACAAATATGTGGGAGATAAGCATGCTATTAATACATACATAATCACTGGTTTAATTTAAGCTGTTGTTATAATGGATTTTATTTTTCATTTTTATTTAATTGATTCGAAGGTGGTAAAAAAGATATTTTGTTCTATATAGGATTTAGTCGGTAATTCACATAGTATTAATGGTGTCGAAAGGATACGACGGAACGGAACAGGAAAGCGCCACGGACACAGGCAGTCTCAGGATGAGATATTGGTAAGCTAGGATGGTTTATCAAACATGAAATGTGAAAGGAACACTGTAGGATACGGTATTAAGGTAAACAGGATGTTTATCTGTCAGGAAGGCTAGGATAACTTCAGGACGAAGTAAGGAACACCTCTAGGATTGAGGCATAAGGGATCACTTCAGGATGAAGTAAAGGACACCTCCAGGAAGGAGATGAGAGTCTGAACAGGATGTGATGACGGGTTAGGATAGCCAAAGGAACAACTTCAGGAAGAAGTATAAAGGACAATGCTGACGGAATACAGCAATCAAAGGATGGATGCAGGGAGCAACATAGTAGCTGGATTGCTGCAAGTAAGACCTCAGGGCGCGACGAAAGTCGCGCCCGTTCTTTTTTGTGCTATTCCCAAAGTAATGTATCAAATGACAACGTGTTAAATTTGATTCTTTGAGGATGACTTGCTTTTATTCGCACCTCGCACCTCGCACCTCGCACCTCGCACCTCGCACCTCGCATTATAATAAATGAGCGTTTTTCTACTTATTTTGTAAGAGATCTCTTACAAGCTTGTGGGATAACTTCGTTATTAAGTCTCACTTATGATGACTGATTATTTATAAAATCCAATTATATCATCACCTTAAATTGATATGTTTATTTGTTAAGATTAATATTAAATAATTAATGGAATATTTAATATTGCGTCATTTTTCTGGTGAGGTAAGATATTGTCATCAGCTGGAGCTGACAAGGATTTAGGAATAGCCACGGAATTGGCCGCTCAGGATGAGCATATAGATGATGCGGACTATCATCTAGCGAGGATGCATAGGCTTCTCTGGGATAGAGGGCTATAGATAGGATATCTATTTGTCAGGATGACAATATTCTAGGATGGAATTGGGACAAATTTCATGATGAAGTTAGGATGACTTCTAGTGGAGTAAAGGACACCTCCTTCACGGAGAGAGAGTCAGTAGCGGATATACTGATGGGTCAGGGATTACCGAAGAATGACTTCTAGGATGAAGTTAAGATTTACCTGGGGATTTGTATATCAAGGATTGATAGCAGGGAGCACGACAGTAGCTGGATTGCTACAAAAGTAATATCTAAGGGCGTGACAATATTTATTGTCGCGCCCATTCTTTTTGGAGCGAGAAAAAGTTAATAATCGCAGCCTTCAGGAATACGGTGCGGCGGCACATAAAAATAACTCGCACGTAAACGTTTCATTTCAATATAACCTTGATAGATATCCATACCATCAGTTGAAAACTCAAACACAAATACTGTTCGCCAGCCCCATTCTCCATGATGATCTTTGAGCTTTTGCTCACCTCTCGCAAAGCTGATCATCTGCAAGCCCATATTTTTACAACGCTGCTCAATGTAATACTGCGCTAATTCAGTTTGGCGTCGTTGTTGCCAAAATAAGACGCCGATAATAGCAATAATTAAAATACCGAACAGGTTATTCATAGAGTAAAAAGCCTTTATAAACGGTGAATGCGATTAGTGATTTTTAGCATGCTGTTGTAATTTTTGAATAGCATTGATCAGTGCTGGATCCGCTTGACCATGAAGTATCTGCAACATGATTCCACGTAATAATGGTTGCATGACTAAATCAGTAAATAGTTGATTAAACAATGTCTGATCTTGGGTTTCAGCTAAACGTAATAAAAATAATGAGGCGATATTTATATCAGTAAAACCACTCCAACAACGACCAGCGATAGCAATAAGTACCTCGCGGTGACATAACGATGGTTGATGCAAAATAGTCGTTAGGGTTTGCTGTAATTGTTGTGGTGCACTACCTGCAAGGGCACGTACTAACGCTGATATCAAAAATAAATCGGGTTGCTGTTGTTGGCATTCTAGCGTTAAGCGTTCCGTTATACGTTGTGCTAACGGTGCAGGAATAGGGCAATGCTCAAGGCAACCTAGTAATACATACAGTGGCGTCATTGGAAGATGGTTTAACGCTTTACGTAACGAGGTTGCGTTATTGTGTTGTGACATACGAGCACAGATATCAGCTAAGCCTTGTAGACCTACATGTTGCCATTGTAACCAATCTTGTTGACCTGATAAATAAGCTTGTGCATCGGCATAGTATTGGCTAGGCGGTAGGTTAAGTAATACTCGTAATTGCGCATTAAATATTGCCATTTTGTCATCATTGGGCTTAAACGTATAAGGGTTGTTGGCAAGCTTTTGTTGTTCATCTTCGGTAGGGGTACTGTTTAAACTTGCGCCCATAGCTTCAATGACATATTTAATAAAATCACCAACAGCCGCTTGTTTTAGTAGCCCACGTTCATCCAATGGTAAGCGTAAAAACCACACCCAAGGTGGTTGCTGATGTTGCCAAAATGAAATGGCAATATGGGCATGCTGCTGAAGTGGCCATGGATAAGGCTGACGATTCTCTTCAACTGCTTTAAATTGGTCGTTATCAATTTCATTCACTCGACGACCTAAATCAAAAATATTGTAACGACAACCTGCGTTATCAAGCAATTGGGTTAAAGTATGAAAGGTTTCCATAGACATAATAAATAAAGCTCCTTCAATTTAGCTTGTTAGTTTAAGTAATCGTATTAAGTCAGCATACCTGTGAATAGATCGCTAATCACCATAATATAGTTGGGGCTGTTGGGCCAAAATGCTATCCTGCGCCGTTTTTATTATCAATAAAAGAGGAGTTATGATGGATAAATATCATCAAAGTCAGCAATTACTCACTCAATTAGAAAATATTCTACAACAGCACCAATATTGGCAAGAGGTTGCTCCTGAGCCACAAGCATTAGCGAGTACAGAACCTTTTGCGATTGATACTTTAGATTGTCATCAGTGGCTTCAATGGATTTTTATTCCTAAATTACGTTATTTAATCGTGCAACGCTTACCATTGCCGACCCAATTTGCTATTTCACCTTATGTAGAAGAAGCAATGAAAAACCAAGTCGGTGTACTAGATATTGTGGCAACAACACGTGAAATTGATCAATTATTTAAACATTAAGTGAGCATAATGGAACTGGAAATTTTATATCAAGATGATGCGTTAATTGCAGTAAATAAACCTGCAGGTATGTTGGTGCATCGTTCTTGGTTAGATAGCCATGAAACTGTATTTGTGGTGCAAACATTGCGCGATCAAATTGGACAGCATGTGTTTCCATTGCACCGTTTAGATAGGCCAACATCTGGGGTTCTTTTATTTGGCTTATCCAGTGAGGTTGCAGCATTGATGATGCCAGTCTTTGCTGGTCGAGAAATGCATAAAACTTATCATGCGGTAGTGAGAGGCTGGGTAAAAGAAGCGGCAGTGCTGGATTATCCGCTTAAAGTGATGCTAGATAAAATTGCAGATAAAAAAGCGACCGAAGACAAAGAGCCTCAAGCGGCCGTTACCGCTTATGCGCCATTAGCGACAGTCGAAACTGATATTGCAGTAGGGCGTTATGCGACCAGTCGTTATAGCTTAATTGAACTGCAACCAGAAACCGGACGTAAACACCAATTACGCCGTCATATGCATCACTTAGACCATCATATGATTGGTGATGTTAACTATGGCGATGGTAAGCACAATCGTATGTTCCGTGAAAATCTTGATTGTCATCGTTTGATGCTGCACGCATCACGATTACAATTTATTCATCCATTAACAGGTGCTGCACTAGATATTCGCGCTGATGTTGATGATGTTTGGCAACGTGTTATGACGACATTTAATTGGTCACCGTCATTACTGTTAAATGCATAATATAAAATAGCGTTCAATGGTGGTGAATGGGCGATAGCGCAAACTTATCAGCTTAAATTTACGTCAGCACTTGCTTTTCTTTAGTGTAATTGCCAGATTGGTAATAGTCCCTTATTGAGGACGTCTGACAGCAAAGGAGAGCGGACAATGAATAAGTTAGGCATATTTGTAGGCTCTGTATATGGCGGAGCAGAAGAGTTAGCAGAAGCATTAGCCGCAAAATTAACCTCGGTGCCCGTTGAGGTTTTCTTTGACTCAACACTCGATGATTTCATGGCCTATGATGCTGATACTGTGTTAGTGATAACGTCGACCACCGGTCAAGGTGAGATTCCAGAAAATCTATTACCGTTATATGTCGCGCTGAAGGATCAATTCCCCCTATTGCCCAAGCAACGTTATGGTGTCATTGCTTTAGGTGATTCTAGTTATGGGGAAGATCGTTTTTGTGGGGCTGGACGTCAATTTGATGCGTTATTAACTGAGCTCAATTCGACATCAGTTCAACCTCGATTAGATATTGATGCTGGGGTGCATTTTGAGCCGTTAGACGTTGCAGATGCATGGTTTACGCAATTTGTAGCGAGTGCAGATCAAGCTGCGGCGTAACTATGTTATTGAAATAACACTGATTGTTGACATTGCAATCGAGAGTTACCCCGTTAGTCATTAACGGGGTATTAATCTTATATCTCAACATGATCGTGTGATTTACGCATGTTTATTGATAGTCGTAATTAATGTTTCACGTAATAACTGCTGTTGTTGTTTGGTTAAGCGTCCACCCGTTTCATTAACAATAATAAAAAAGTCTTCTGCTCGCTCACCGATAGTGGTGATTTTAGCGGCTTGTAAACTCACATTAAGATCTGCAAATACAGCGCCAATCTTTGCTAATAATCCAGGCATATCTAATGCGACTAACTCCATCATGGTTTTGCGTCCAGTTTTGGTTGATAAAAATTCAACTTTGGTTGGTACATTAAAATGGAGTAATTTGCGTGGTGCTCGGCGAATTTTACGCTCAGATTTCATCGCGGTAAGGGCTTTGGTTAAATTACGAATAATACCCACATGGCGGTTTTCATTAATCGCTTTGCCGTTAGGATCAAGCACCATAAAAGTATCTAGCGTATAACCATCCTTACTGTTCATTATTTGAGCATCATGAATACTTAAATTTTTCTTATCTAGCTCAGAGACCACAATTGCGAACAGTTTGGCTTTATCTTTGCTGTAGATAAATACTTCAGTGCCGCCACGGGTGGCCTTCTTACTCATCAAGATAATTGGTTTATCACCATTGTGTTTTAATAACGCTTGTGCATGCCATGCCAATTGTTTATGTGTATGACGTAGAAAGTAATCAGCTTTAAAGCGACGCCATAGCACTTCAATATCACGAGGCATAAAACCTTTTCCGCGTAATATTGCCGATGCGAGTTGTTGATTGTGACGAATACGATCACGCATGTCTGGGGTTTTTTCTAGCCCGCGGCGTAATGTTTTTTGGGTCGAGTAGTACAATTCTGCCAGTAGAGTGCGTTTCCAACTATTCCATAGATCTTGGTTGGTGGCACAAATATCAGCAACGGTTAAGCATACCAAGTAATCTAAATGCTCTTCATCACCTACTTGTTTAGCGAACTCGGCCACGACTTCTGGATCATAAATATCACGTCGTTGAGCGGTGACTGACATTAATAAGTGTTTTTGCACCAGCCATGAAACCGTTTCAGCATCAGGGTGGGACAGCCCGTGTTCGATACAAAAATCATAAGCATCCACCGCGCCTAATTCGGAGTGATCACCGCCGCGCCCTTTAGCAATGTCGTGAAAGATCGCAGCCAAGATTAAGATTTCTTTTTTAATTAAACGTGGATAAACCTCACAACAAATCGGATGCTGTGAATGTTGATTAGGATCGTTAAATTTATGCAGATTTTTAATAACACGAATACTGTGTTCATCAACGGTATACACATGAAATAAATCAAATTGCATTTGGCCTACAATGTGACTCCATTGTGGCAAATAGGCCGCAATAACGCCGTGACGATGCATTAATTGAAATGCTTTTTGAAGCGCATTGGGCTGACGTACTAATTCCATGAATTTTTCGCGAGCCGCAGGAATGTCAATCAAAAAACGGTTGAGTCGGCGTCTAGCGGTGCGTAATTGACGTAGGGTAGGCGCGGCAATACCTTCAATATCAGAATTTTGTGCAATATGAAGAAACATATCGAGAATGGTTTCTGGTCGCGCTTGAAATAAGGCCGGTTTGGTGGCTTCGATTAAATTGCCTCGTAATTGAAAATCATCATTGAGTACAATGGGCGCAAGGCGAGAGTCTGGTTTAATAATTGCTTCATCAAACAGTTGTAATAACATTTTATTGAGTTCAGCCACACGGCGCAAGATGCGATAAAATGCTTTCATCATCATTTCGACTGCTTGATTACCTTCACCATGATAATCGAGGTTTTCTGCTACTGAGGTTTGGTGATCAAAGGTGAGCCGATTATCATAACGGCGTAGTTCTATATGAAGGGCAAATCGAATTCGCCACAATGCATTTTGGCATTCAACTAGCTCTCGGTATTCAGCATCGGTTAAAAAACCATGATGACTCATTTCTAATAAGCTGGTGGCACCAAAATGACGTCGTGCAACCCAGCTAAGGGTATGGATATCACGTAAGCCGCCAGGACTTGATTTGATGTCAGGTTCAAGATTATAGGTGGTGTCGTGATAACGAGCATGGCGAATACGTTGTTCTTCAACTTTGGCCTGATAAAATATTTCACTTGGCCAAAATGAAGGTGAATTAATTGCCACTGTTAATTGGTGGAATGTTTGTTGGTTACCACATAAAAACCGTGATTCAGTTAAATTAGTGGCGACAGTCAGATCGTCTTGACCAACGGCAATACATTCTTCAACGGTACGTACACTTTGGCCGACTTCTAGACGTAAATCCCATAGCAATGTTATTAGAGCACTGACATTGGTCGCGATGTCTTCCGCTAATGGCTGTTGGCTTAATATTAATAGGTCAACATCAGATAGTGGGTGTAATTCTCCTCGACCATAACCACCTACAGCGATTAATGCTAAGTCAGGTTGTTGTTCAAACTCATAAAAACGCCACAATCGAATCAATAATTGATCAATAAAATGACTGCGTTCTGTAACTAAATCAACAATGGATTTTTGTTGTTTAAATTGCGATTTTTGCTCTTCAGCAAAATGGGTGAGTGCACTACGTAAGCTGTCGAGAGTAATGGCATCGTCGAGGTAATCAGAAAGTTGAGTTGCTAAAATATCTGTCATTGCTATCCGTGCGGTAGGAGAATCTTGTATTTACTATAACCATTTCGAATGGCGAACAGTATCGCTAGATATAAAAAAACCGACGCAGAAGGTCGGTTTTTTTATTTTAGCAATGGTGCTAATACAGATAACGAATTATGCGTTATGCATTAAACGTGGCAATGTTTCTTCTTTACGTAGCGTTAAGATTTCACAACCATCTTTCGTTACTAATAAAGTATGTTCCCACTGTGCTGATTTTTTACCATCAACTGTGTACACCGTCCAACCATCTTGCTCGTCTGATTCACAGCTGAATTTACCCGCGTTGATCATCGGTTCGATAGTAAAACACATGCCTTCTTTCATTATTGTGCGATCACTATTTTTGTAGTGAACCACTTGTGGTTCTTCATGGAATTCGTTACCAATACCATGACCACAGTAATCTTTAACGATAGAAAAACGGCTGCTACCCGCTTTGATGAATTTTTGAATGGCAGTACCTAGATCGCCAATTTTCGCACCCGGTTTTACTTTTTTGATAGCCAGATAAAGGCTTTCTTGAGCAACACGACAAAGGCGTTTGTCTTCAAGAGATACTTCACCTACTTCAAACATCTTTGAAGTATCACC
>NZ_CAMRAN010000078.1 GCF_947039875.1 uncultured Photobacterium sp. | reverse complement strand
AAACAGATCCTGTTAAAAAATGTTTCTGTTACAAAATATAAAACTTAAACACAACAATAAAAAATGCAGGATAAACTATGAGTCAATCACAACCATTTCTTGCCAGAGTCGCTAATGGCAGTTTAGTAATACAGATATTAGTGGGAATTATCGCCGGTGTTGCTTTAGCCGTCTTTTTTCCATCATCAGCATCAAGCGTAAGCTTTTTAGGTGGGCTATTTGTTGCCGCATTAAAAGCAGTTGCGCCAATCTTAGTGTTTATTTTGGTCGCCTCATCGATTGCGAATCAAAAAAAAGGCACTCATACCAATATGAAGCCAATAATTTTTCTTTATTTATTAGGAACATTATTAGCCGCTTTTACCGCTGTAGCAATGAGCTTCCTTTTCCCTACCACTTTGACGCTTGTTACTAACACGACCTCTATTGCACCGCCAGAAGGTATTGCTGAAGTTATTAACTCACTATTTTTTAAAATCGTGGATAACCCAATCAATGCACTAATGACAGGTAACTTTATTGGTATTTTGGCATGGGCGATTGCATTAGGCTTTTCATTACACCAAGCCAGTGATGCTACTAAACAGGTATTTCAAGACATGTCTGATGGCGTAACATTAATTGTGCGCTTTATTATTCGTCTTGCTCCTATTGGTATTTTTGGTCTTGTGGCACATACTTTTGCTCAAACAGGCTTTAATGCACTATTAGGTTACGCTCACCTACTTGCAGTATTACTCGGTTCAATGGTAATCATTGCATTAGTTGTTAACCCGCTTATTGTATTTGTAAAAACCAAAACAAATCCTTATCCACTGGTGTTTCGTTGCTTACGTGAAAGTGGCATTACCGCCTTCTTTACACGTAGTTCAGCGGCAAACATTCCAGTTAACATAAAATTATGTAAGGATCTAAATCTGCACGAAGACACCTACTCAGTTTCTATTCCTTTAGGTGCAACCATTAATATGGGTGGTGCTGCCATTACAA
Organism: uncultured Photobacterium sp.; assembly: GCF_947039875.1. Classification (GTDB taxonomy): domain Bacteria; phylum Pseudomonadota; class Gammaproteobacteria; order Enterobacterales; family Vibrionaceae; genus Photobacterium. The sequence continues at coordinate 7,285 of NZ_CAMRAN010000078.1, read as the reverse complement.
TCACCGTGTTAACGTTAGCAGCAGTGCATACGTTAGGTATTGAAGTGGATCTTGCAACTGCGGTATTACTCAGTGTTGTTGCTGCGGTATCAGCATGTGGTGCTTCGGGTGTTGCAGGGGGTTCACTATTACTGATTCCACTTGCTGCAAGTTTATTTGGTATTCCAAATGAAGTAGCAATGCAAGTTGTCGCTGTGGGCTTTATTATCGGCGTAATTCAAGACTCAGCAGAAACAGCATTGAACAGCTCAACAGATGTGGTATTTACTGCTGCGGCATGTTTAGCCGCTGAACGTAAACAAGCAAAAGTACACCTACAAAAATCATAAGTACATTGCTAACAATATAAAAACACAACATTAAAAATGCGGCTATCATACACATGATAGCCGCATTATTTTATTCATCTTCTCATCTAATTAGTCGATTTCTAATTAGTAGATATTGGTCGCTTTACGAATAGCATTATTTGAGCGATGGATTAAACCATTAACCGCCTTTCTTTTCTTCTTTTTCACCGCACGGCCAACAGTTTTCTCAGCATAAGTACCATCTTTAAGATCCGCTATGGTTCTTTGCGTATCGTCGTATTTATTTTGTGTGCGTCTAAGCGATTTCTGAGTACCATTAACGGTCTTTTCAATATGAGAAAGTTGATTATCTAAGTGCTTAATTACACCATCAGCATATACCGATGTTGATGCTGCTAATAATGCAACTAAGGGAATAATACGAAGTGTTTTTTGTACCATAACAGATTTCTCTCAATAAAAAGTTCATTGCTTATTGTATAAATCCTACCTAAAAAAACACTAATTTATAACTAAAATGTAATAATAAAATCTAAAAAACCCATTATTGTTACATTTTTACACCTAATCCAGCCGCTATTGGAAAAAATAAACAAATATCAACATTGAAATATTGAAATATTGATGAAAAGATCTAATGACGATGATTGAATTATTTAGTTGGTAAGTATGTGTATTCACCCGATAAAATCGAGTGATATAGACCAACGTTACCCCTATTAACATCAATAAAAAGGGCGTCGTCATGACAACTATTACTGCGCATAATACAGGCTATACCATCGCTAAATCTGCGGTAACTAAAGCAAGTAAGCAACTCTCCGCTGCTGGCTATTTTACTGATATATACTGTATGGATCGTCGATTTAGATTAGTGATCGCTAACGATAAACAATTACCGTATGAATATACAATCCACTTTATTCCCAATGTTGATGACGATGAAACACATCTTGAAGTCTTTATCAAAACAGATCAAAAGCGCTATTTTGTCGATGATTTTTCAGAACCAGAACTCATTGCAGATATTATCAACCACTACCAACATTACAACAGCAACGAGTTTTAACACTGCTTATTTACAGAAATTACACCGCATAACGCAATAAAAAACCTGCCGCTGAATAAACAGAGGCAGGCGAATCGATACACATTACTTATTATATTTCACAAAAAGTTACATTGACCAAACATAGAACACTTGTGCTTTCATTCGAATGATAATGCCACGAATGACATCCAGAAAACCAAGAAAACTGATCGGTTTTTCAGCACTGACCCAAGCTAAACCGACGGAACCAACAGGAATATCATACCCTTCTGTTTCATAAAGCTTTAAGCGTACAAAATGGTGCTTATTGGCTATATTTACACCCGTCGTTTGACGAACATTGGTTTCACGTCCAATCAAATTACCTTGCGATTCCCCCCGTTGCTTCAACAATGCCTTCAACTTCCGCAGCAAAGACTTTGCCAGGGTAAACAGCAGAAGCAAATTCAGCCATCTGTCCAGATTTTACATTTCGAATGGCTTGATGATTGACTCGCATTAATACATATTTTTCATCGGTATACATTTGAATACGCGGAACAGAGCCAACATATTGACCTTCACGCATAATGAAGTTGGTAACAAAACCGTCAGCAGGCGCATAAACCTTAGTATTATCGAGATCCCACTGAGCTTTAGCGACATTTTCTTTCGCGGTGATCACATCAACATCACGACTATTAAAGGTTAACTCCGCTTTTTCTATTCCTAACTGCGTTTTTTTAACCGCAATATGGGCTTTTTCTATTTGTGAGTCCAACATAATCTGTTGTGATTTAGCCACATCAACCGCAGTGCGTTGTTCATCTAACATGCTTGCGGTTACGGTATGTTTAACAACATTGTTTTGCTTTACATAACGAGCAAGCATCGTGCTTTTTAAACGATGATCTGCGGTGGCAGCGGATAACTGTTTTGTTGCGATATCAATATCTTTCACCGCTGCGGTCTTTGAGGCTTGCGCCATTGCAATATCTTGTTGCGCCATATCGCGAGCAACTTTTGCAGCATCAAGGCTAGCTTGTGCTTTATTAAGCGCAATAACATACGGTTCAGAGTCAAGTTCATACACTAACTGACCTTGAGTAACCTTACTGTTGGGTTCCACATAGATAGCTTTAACACGACCATTGATTGATGTGGATGCTGGACGCAACTGCACATGCGGTGATTGGACTAATGAGCCGCCAGATAAATCCATTGGCGCATAAGTAATTAAACCAAACCATACAAAGACTAACCAACTGCCGCCACCAACATATGCAAAAGCTTGAGTGAATTTATTCCATGGCATGCCCACTAAACGCAGTAAATAAATAAACAGCGCCCAAACAGCTAAACCTTCCAACATACTACTTCTCCTCTGTATCGGTAGTCATAACATCTGTAGACATAGCAGGCGCGACAGGTAAACGATCACCATGCCAAATATCACGCAAGCGACACAAGGCTTTTTCTCCATCAACAAATGCAATAATAACCGCCAACACCCATACCCAATGCCACACAAAACCAATCCATGTTAGGGCGGTTATTAAGCCTATTTGATGATGCTCTTTGGTCGATGCTTTATGAATAGGTAATTCGTGTATTTTCCAAAAACCAATCGCGACAGCTGCAATGGTTGCAATTAATACTACTCCCGCAAACACACTTAATACTGTGTCTACATTGGTATCGACAAAGGGCATACTCAGTAAGCTCATCCACACTCTCCGGTTCAAAACTAAAATAGTTAAGCCATCACTCATGCAGTGATGAATAGCCGTCATTATGGAGAGAGCTCACATTCACGGTATAATTTGAGTTTATTTAAATCGAAAATAGCCAATAATTGATACAACTAGACTTATACTGACAATAATAATCCTACTTATTTCAGCAAAATGCCCATCAGCACCAGCAAGAAGAACATCATGATCAATATTGCCTTTATTCGAACAGCTTTTCTAAACCATTAGAACTTGGCTTACAAAAACACTATGGGATCGGCTTGGCTGAATTAGGAATTCCAGCTCAATTACTCAGAGAGCCAATGTCTTTGATCCCTTTTAATGATTATTTACAGTGGTTAGAGCGTATTGAAGAATTAACCAACGATTCGGCTTATATGATCAAAATTGCCGCAGATATCACCTTTGAAAATATCGGGCCTATTGGTAATTGGTATGTGACTTGCCCTGATCTCGCATTAGCATTTCGACGGATCAACTATGGTGTGTCATGTTTACAGGGAGGAGCGTCTTATCATGGTCAACAATCAGGTAAAATTGTTAAATGGGTATATTACAATAACTATGCACATGGGCGTGCGGCGAGTTTTGACAGCTTAAAAATTGCGATTTTATTTACCCAAGTCACCCGTAACTACATGGGGGATGATTATGTTCCTTTAAAAATAGAGTTATCTGGTACTGAAATAATAGATCCTGCCATTCAACAGTTTTTTGGATGCCCTATCACATGGCAATCATCTGCAACAAAGGTTTGGCTCAATCTTTCAATGTTAGAGCACGGTAACCAACGCCCGCTGCCGATAACAAAACCCATACTCGTATCAAATTTACAATTAGATGATTTACTCAATATGCCCCAACCGTTAGATCTTGCTAAGGTCATGTTTGAAATCATTAACTACTCACGTTATTACGGCTTTCCTACACTGGATTTTGTTGCTGAAAAGGTGGGATTATCACGCCAACAATTACAACGTCGATTACATGATAACGGGTGGACATTTACCAGTATGACAAATTATATTTTATGTAATGTCGCTATAAAATACATGCTCTCAGGTATGAGTATCGACATAATAGCAACCGTACTTGGCTACAGTAATGTGCAAAGTTTTAGCAAAGCATTTAAACGTAATCGCGGTTTAACGCCTGCACAATATCAACAAAAATTATTGGAACGTAGCCTAAACTAAACAGCGTCTTTCCCAAAAACAGTCATAAAAAAACGCTAGATAACTATTGTTATTTAGCGTTTTTCTATTATCTATAACTTAAATCACACCACTACATGCGCCAATTGATCCGCACAGATAATTCAGATTGCTAATCGATTTCAGTATCAACAAAATGTTCATTAATGGTCGACATTAATACAATCGGCCCCATCATGGTTACTTTCAGTGGTGTACCACTTAAGCCAAATTGTAGCTCTGATAAATCTGCTGTTGAATAATTATAACGACAATCGAACTTATCACTCGCAATATGCAGTAAATCAAAATCTTTACGATGACACGAGATATGCGCGCACCAGTACATAGCATCAAGGATCTCATCTTGACGCATAGCACGGATCACAAAACGCCAACTTCCCTCTTCACCATAAAAATCAATGGGAAATTGATTTTTTTTCTTTCGTCTCTTAAACAACGCAAACCTTCCACTGCCATTTAATACTTTAAGTTATCCCAAAATTTAATCATAGCCTGAAAAAAAAGAGATACCAACTGCAATTTAATTTATTTCTAATCCATCAATAACCGCGGAAATTAACAAAAGATATAAATTAAAAGATAATAAAAATAAGGGATTATTCATAAAAAGAGAGGGGAAACACCTCACACTTTTGCATTAGGATATATTTGTTTACATTTTAGGGGTTGTATTTAACAAATCTCTGCCTATAATGCTGAAAACCGGAGCGTCTGCCAACGCTCCGGTTTTTTTGTGCCTGCTCAAAAGGTAAAAAAGTCACCTGCCAGTAACGAGTTAACCTGAGCGGCATTCGACAATATTTAAGGAATAAATATCATGCGTATCGAACAAGATCTAAAATTAGGCTTTAAAGATGTATTATTTCGTCCAAAACGCTCAACATTGAAAAGTCGCTCTCAAGTTGACTTAACCCGCGATTTTACATTCAAACATAGTGGTCGTCAATGGTCTGGTGTACCAATTATTGCCGCTAATATGGATTCAGTCGGTAGCTTCGATATGGCTATCGCATTAGCACAACACAAAGTAATGACCGCGATTCACAAACATTACACTGTTGAGCAGTGGGCCGAGTTCATTAACGCTAACGATGCATCAGTGTTAAATAACGTCATGGTTTCAACAGGCACATCTGATGCTGATTTCCAAAAAACCAAAGACATCATGGCGCTAACCGACGACATTATCTTTATCTGTATTGATATTGCTAATGGTTACTCTGAACACCTTGTAGAGTACGTTGAGCGTGTTCGTGCTCAATTTCCTGACAAAGTAATCAGCGCGGGTAACGTTGTTACGGGTGATATGGTTGAAGAGCTTATTCTTGCAGGTGCTGACATTGTTAAAGTCGGTATTGGCCCTGGCTCTGTATGTACTACGCGTGTTAAGACTGGCGTTGGCTACCCACAACTTTCAGCAATCATCGAATGTGCTGATGCCGCTCACGGCCTAGGTGGTCGTATTGTTGGTGACGGCGGTTGTTCATGTGCTGGTGATGTTGCGAAAGCCTTTGGTGGTGGCGCTGATTTCGTTATGCTTGGCGGTATGCTTGCCGGTCACAGTGAAAGCAACGGTGAAGTTATCGAGCAAGATGGCAAGCAGTTCATGAAGTTCTATGGCATGTCGAGCCAAAGCGCGATGGACAAGCATTCAGGTGGCGTTGCAACATACCGCGCCGCTGAAGGTAAAACAGTATTATTGCCTTATCGTGGTTCTGTAAACTTTACCATTCAAGACATCATGGGTGGTGTACGCTCAACGTGTACTTATGTTGGTGCAGCACAGCTTAAAGAGCTAACAAAGCGTGCAACTTTCATTCGCGTTCAAGAGCAAGAAAACAACGTTTACGGTAAAGAATAAGCTTAGTATGTTTCAACAAAAATTATTGAAACAGCCTTAAACACGATATAAAGCCAGAGAAAGATAATCATCTTGCTCTGGCTTTTTTGTGTTCTTTTTTAACAACAACCGTCATTCCCTACAGTGAATGCCCGCGAGGCGATAGGGAATCTATTCATAGAATGTTGAAACCTTAAAGCATTTACCTCAAATGTAAGGACTTTATAATGTGGATAAAATTAGGTCATTTAAACGGACAGCAAATTACGCTCTTGTGATTTACTCCGGATGAAAATCAGAGATATTTCAGAAAAGATAGATTCATAAAGCATGTCACATTTAGTTGTTAAATATAAAAGCATCTAAATAACATTAAGATAGTGCCAATCCGAATATGCTTCATGTCGTTTTTTAGATTTTAATAATGTCGTATTTATTCCTTGAAATACGTCTGTAAGTTATACTCACAGCAAGTCAAAGTATGGAGGTTCAAATGACTGCCACTGATCGTATTTATCAAAAGATAAAACGTTCAAGACGTTATGTTTTTGAACGTAAAAACTTTGAAGGTGTCGCTTGTTATGATCAAGTCGGTCGCGCTTTGAAACAATGAGTCAATCAAGACGAATTAATGAAAATCGGCTATGGCCTTTACACCAAATCACGAATGAATAGTTTAACGGGTAAGCCAATGCCAATGCATCCAGGCGGGACCGACGCGCTTATGCGAGAAATCCTTAAGATGAAAGGCATAGACTTTGAGATAGATAGTCTGTCTCTTCAGAGCTTATCGGGTGAAAGAACTCAAATCCCTTCATCCATCAATTACTCATGGAACTCAAAACAGTTTAATCGAAAACTGGTAGTGGGTAGCCGTGTCATACACTCACCAAATTAATCATGCATAAACTGAAACAGCAGTTTCTAGAGGTTTTCGATGCCTTAGCGCTCGGAAATCCAACCATAATTGAGAAAGATTATTGGGTTGTGGCACTACTCGCGCAACTTGAAAAACTCATCATAGATTCTCATCAACGAGTCTTTTCTGGCGGAACTGCTTTGCCTCATTTAAGCGCATTGCTGAACGACTAATTAAAACAATTTAACGCTATTAGAGAATAACTAAATGCCAA
>NZ_CAMRAN010000077.1 GCF_947039875.1 uncultured Photobacterium sp. | reverse complement strand
TCAAAGTGAATGATCATGTAACGGTTGATGGTGAAAGTCGCCACCATGTTAAAGGCGATCAAACATTGGTGGTCGATGGCACTTTACATCTTAAACAGGGTAAAGCGATATTGAATGATGCGGGTAATGAGATTCATATTAAAGCCGGTAATAAAGTTGTCATTGAAAGTGGTGCTGAAATTACATTAAAAGCTGGCGGTAGCTTTATTAAAATTGATGCGTCGGGTGTGTCATTCGTCGGTGCGGCGCTACATATGAATGCAGGTGGTAGTGCAGGCAGTGGCTCCGGCTATGCCGGTGTTGCGCCGTTATTACCTGGTGCGGTTGAAGCGGCTGTGGCATTAAGTGTTGTTACTCCAGCCCTTAGAGCCAAATTGCTTACAGCACATGCTGCCAATGTACCTTTAACTGAAATGTGCCAAAAGCAACAAGATGGTTCATGCCCTTTATCTGACTGTCCATGTGGTAACAACCAATGAATATGCCAACCTTTTTAACGCCAAGCACTTCGGCTAAAGATGAGCAATGGTATTTCTTAGCTCATTATTCCCAGCAATTACCATCACTCATCGTGAGCTATGGCGATAAGCACAATCTCTATCAAGGAACAGACTTAAATGATGCGCAAGACTTAAGTCCAATCCTTATCACTATCAATAATGACCAACTATCTGCATTGATCAATGATATTGAAAGTAAGCGTTTAAAAGGCTTAATGATAGCAATTGAAAAAACAGTGCCATTAACGGTTTTAATGAAGCAATTAAGGCAACGACTCTTTGTTAATTTTGATAAGGGGCGAAAAGGTATCTTCCATTTTCAAAATCCAAGGGTTGCCAGTCATTTTTTTCATCAATCCTTGGCGCAAGATACTCATGCGTGGATGGGTAATATAAAAAAATTGGCTTGGTTTGATAATGTACCTTGGGGGAGCCAACAATGGGAAGCTATTGAGAATAACAGTCTCAACTTATTACAAGGTGGTTCGGAACCATGGTTACTGACGTCTTCACAGGAAAATGCTCTGCTGAATACGATTGATGACAGCACCATTAGTTACTTTTTTGAATGTTTCCCTGAACATTATACCCAACCGCAGGATTGGCGTTGGTGTTACGATATCCTTACTTATGCTTCCTTGTTCTCCTTAGATCATATCGACGAGTTAAAAACACTGTTAGCACTCTCTTTTGAGTTCCGACTTTTTGCCGCTAAAGTGCTAGCAAATCAACAAGAACAAAGCACTTTATTAAACCAAAACCCGACACTCCAAGAGTATCAACTAGCGCTAGAAAACATGCAGGAGAAAACCATTCATGGCCAATAAAAAAAGCCTCAGTCAAGGTGTTGCTTGTGATGGCAAAAAGATCTTCATTGAAGTCTCGGGTATAAATCATGCCAAACCATATGGCTTTGAATTTTTTGATCCAGAAAATAACAACAACCTAAATAAAGATAAACTTGAAACAACAGAAACATTTGATTCAACAACAGTTTATAGTTGGGATTGGAGCCAAGATAAAGATAAAGCCAATGTGCACTTACAACTTGAAGGTGATGATGGCTCAATTAGCTTGCCTCTGTTTATCAATGCGAAGCCGACACCACGTAAAAATGATGAACAAGCCTATAAGTTAATGGGGTGTCTCCCTTTAATTAATATGCCTGCACTTTCATCGAACAAAGAAGGTGTGGCACCAGTACGTGCAGGTTTTCTCTATATTCAGTACCAAGGTAAAGTTTGGCGTGAAATTCTAGTTAATCAAAACGAAGGTGAGCAACCTACCTTTCAAGATGTTGATTTAAGTCAGTACCGTAATAGCAAAGGTGATTTTGAGCTAAACAACAAAGAAAAGAGAGCTCCAACAGGGCCTAAAATGGCAACCCTGTGGCTGCCAGAAAAAGAAAACGGCCAACAAGTTAAGGTCGGTATTGCATTCTCTGAAATGCAATGGAGCGCCGCACATATTCATTTTACTGAAAATGATAAAAAATATGCTAAAGCGCGTTTTGAATCTGTTTTCAAAGAAATAAAGCCAGCCGGTGAATTACCAACACTGCGCTTGCGCGAAGCGGGTAAAGAGCTGATGTTGGCAGATCCAACAATTGGTAATCAAGATCTTACGGGCAACACATTAGCAACCTATGTTAACCAATTAAAAAACCAAGAGGTTGGATTAGCCATCGGTGAAGCTTCTGCTATCAGTACACTAAAAAAGTCATATAAATTCGAAGATGTTTGCCATGATTACTTCTTGAGAGAGCAAGTACTTCGCGCACATATTGAAAAATCAGACACTAATGCCATAGAAAAAGACTGGAAAGCGACACAATCAACCGATTATTTAGCGTATGCAAAACAGCATAAATACAATACGTTTAAATTTAATGACCCGCAGTTTACCCTAAGGCAAAAAACGGCATTGATAAGTACAATGAGCTCATATATTCAACAGCTTATGCAGTACAGTGATAAGGAAAAATATGCCAAGGTCGCGTTGGCTGTCAATGAAATTATCTCGCCACAGAAAAATACCATGGGTGATAAAAACCCATGGTATGATTTAAAACAAAACATGGATGCCTCGGTATCTGGATTATTTAATCGCACTCTAAGACTTAGGGAGCGAGAGTTATTGTCGGTTGCGTTCACCACTTGCCAAAAGCAATTGATGGGCTGTGTGAATAACCTTCTTTATGGCGCGGCATTGAGAGATTTAACATCACTAGATGGTATCAATGGCTGGATTGGCTTTTCCTTGGGATACAATGTTATAAGATCGCTGAGTCAAGATATCGCTAAACTTGATCTATATAACAAAGCTCCCTCATCACATCATGATGAATCAAAGTTTTTTGCTCTAAACATGATGCAAGATGATAGCACGCACCCATGGCATCAAATTCTATTTTTACCCGCAGGTGCTATTGATAAAAGCAAGAAATATGAACAAGCTGACAATGCTCGCAACGACGGTTCAGGCCTTGCTACGCCTGAGTTATTGTCAGGGATTGCTGATGAAATACTTCAACTTGATAAAGAACAACCTGCGCACCCTGCGCTCGCTGCCATATCCAATAGTGTAGCCCAATCAGAGATCTTTGATTTTACAAATTTCAGACGAGTGACCACTCTTGCCGGAGCAATGTTAGGAGAGCTCTTTGAGACACTTGTATCACTACAAGATGGTATTGCTACGGGTAAGGTTACAATCCTCCAATTCTCTCAAGCGTTTACCACTAGCTTGTCACTAGCTAAAATCCTTGATCCTCAAACTCTTGGGGAAATCACGATCAAAACGTTTGATGGCGATAGACAAATGGGCAAAGTTATCGGCTTCCAATACCTAGATAAATCAAAAGGGCTATCAACGGGTGACGCTGCGGCGACAATACGGAGCGGGGAAGTCTATGATAACAACGGAACATTAATCATTAGTTCCAGTAAAAATCAAAGTGGTATGTCAAATGCGAAAAAAATAACAGCAATTGAGTTAGCTATGGTGCCTGAAGACTCTACATTAGCTAAACCATTAAACAATGCCGTGACCAACAAAGCTGTTAACTATCCAAGAGTCGCACAAATCTACCAAAAACTACGCGTGCCGTATTTTTTAACCTTGATTGAGATTATTAATCTAAAGAATGCATGGGATGGTATCGAAGTTGATAAAGACCCTACTTATTCAATGACCAATTTTGCCTCAGCCATTGTTGACCTCAGTACAGTTGCAACAGAAACATACCTCTTTATGGTAAAAAGCCAATCATTGTTGCGTCAAAAAGCAGAAAAGGTGGTGACAGAGTACAGTTTTACAATTTTTGGTCGTTACTTCAGTGGAGTGATTACTGTTTTAAGGTATGCTTCAATTTTTGGTGGTCTATTGACCGCAGCTCTCGCAGGCTGGGACGCCTTAAGAGCTTGGGATAAAAATGATAAAGATGCCGCAATTGGTGCTGGCATATTTGCCTCTGGTACTGCAATAGCAACAATTGCAGGTACCTTATCAAGCGCATTTATGGGTGGGGCAATTGGTTGGTTAGCCATCGCGATCGCCCTTGCTGGCGGACTCGGTTATTTATGGTTAAAAGACACGCCAATGCAAGCATGGTTAGCCAATGGCCCTTTTGCAAAAGAAGAAGATCGCTGTAAAGGGGAGTATGCCTCTTTGGCTGACCCTGAATGGGCTTTGGTTACTTGGGTGAATTTTATTATTGGCATTAAGGTCACGGTTTATCCTAAAGGAAAGGTGAAAGGGCAGTTACAGCTAAGCAAGGATATATTGCAACGAGTGAAGGCCATACCTAAGACGCATTATATACATATCAGTACCAACTTACCGATTGCGCTGAATGAGAACAATATCAACCTAAAAGTTGCACAAGTCGTGAAAGAGTTGCGAATCAGTAGCCAAACAGAAGCTACTAGCACTCAGTTTACACGTTCAAAAGCATTGTCGCCTATGGGTATTGTTAGTCTCGGTAATAGTTATTTGTATTGCATTAATGCGCCAATGCAAGTAACTGAAAATAATAATACTGTATTGGGGTTAACGACTCTTTTTGAGGACATTATCTTGGCAAAAGTACGAGTAACGTATCAAGGTACCGATTTTCCTCTTCTCTCTTTAAAAAAAGTAAACATAAAAAAGAACAATCTTATACCTGCTCAAGTGGATTTTCGTAACCATCAAGACGAATGGGCAGATAACCTTTAAAATTAACAGGAAAACCATGATGCATACCCCGTACAATTCACAACACATTCCGCCGCAAGCACCGGGGAATCAACAAGGTTTTTGGTCACAAATGGCCAGAAAAGGCGTGCATTTTCCGTTTACTCGTAATAATCACCATGTACCAGAGAAAGAGTTGTCATCTCGTAAACCCTCTGAACTCAACAAATTTGAAACGTTTGAGAGTGACATCTACAGTGAACGTGAAATTCACGATATTACATTCCCATGGTGGGGGTTGGTTTATTTTTATGCAGTGACTTTCGCGAAAGTCATTGCACTCTATATTATGCCATTATTCTTTTTGATTGCCGGTGGTATGAATCTTTGGGATGGTACCGGGCAAGATGAATATAACCAAATTTATCTCGGTCTAGGTTGTATTTTAGCGGTATGTCTGCTGATTTGGTGGTCTTTCTCCTTTTTTAATGGCAAGTTACCGATTAAAACCTTATTTTCATTAAGCCGAGAAACAGGGATGATTACATTATATGGCTTTGGTAATAAGGTGCGATTTAGTCATCCCTTTGTTGAATTTGACTGTTATCTAACAACAGCGCCAACCCCACAAGGGTTTATTAATTATCATATGTTTCTTGTCCATCGCTATAACGGCTATAAACATGGGGTTCCCATTGGCCGTTTTATTAATGGCTCAAGAGATCTTGATGAATACAAACGTTTATGGAATATGATTCAAGCTTATATGGATGTGAGCCAACCTTTGCCGGACATTCCAATGAATGAGCCTTTTCGACATAAAGACAGTACAACCATTGCGTATGATAAGGCCCATCACCGTAAGCCCGACTTTTGGTTAAGCATGGATGATGAAGAGTTTGAACAAGCGGTTGCGAAAATTGTTAAGAAACAAAACACAGAGCCCCCATTAGGAGAGGTGATACCGATTATCACCACTGCTTCCACCGAAACAAGGTCAAACACAACCTCGGTATAAAAGCACAATAAGCACGTCTATATTGGCGTGCTTACTTTCTTTATAGATACAATAAGTGCTGACATAACACAGCCTAAGCGCTTCACTTTAGCAAAAAAAACAAGCCTACTTTTTGTGTATTCTAACTTAGGATAGTGCGCCTGCACCGATATAATCACAATGGAAATACTTGATAAAGAACAGCAACTTGAACGCCTCTATGCCACGACTCCTGTCTATGAGTGGGAGCTAATTGTTAATCCAATGCATTTCCGTACAAAATTTGCATGTTTGCTGTCTTTAACATTCACCTTTATTGGAGTCGGGATATTTATTTTATTACCTAGTCTAAAAGGATTAATGATAGCAAGCTCTCCAATTATTGTTGGCTCTTTAATGTATCCTTGGTCTCGCTATTTACTTAATGCAGACAAGCGCCACTATTACGCGATAAATAAGTACGGGATGTACTCAACAAGTGAGCAGATAATTTCTGAGATTGCTTACACCATTGTAAGGCGCTCGGCATGGGTTGGCTGCGCTATTTGTGTGTTTGCGGCAATATTCATTGGACCGATGGCATTTGTGGGGGCTGGCGGCGCAGCATTGATGTCATTTACGATGACAAACTTTCGTTCTGTACCCCATAAAAGTCAGTGTTTGTTTGATGGCTATGTGAATTTTGAATATTACAAAAGTTGTAAATCTTTTATTAATACGAAAGAAAAGTTTTTTGCTTGTATTATCCCTGAAGAGAAAATTGCGGCTATTGAAAGTATATTAATACAGTTGAATGAAACTTTTGAAAAAGAGTATATTGATGATTTTGAAGATGCTCCTAAATTTCAAGCTTTCCCTGTTATTCTGGAAATAGTGCGTTAACTTACCTTTAAGAATAACAAAACCCGCGCCCTTTATTGGGGGCGGGGTTTGTTTTATTGCCCTGCTTATTTTGCGTGTATTCTAACTTAGGATAGTACGCCTATATTGAAATGGGGGGTGGTCAGGTGATGATTTAAATAGAGGGGGTTGGATAAAAGAAGATAATCGGTTGTATTATTCATTACAAATTACGTTATCTTCTAAAGAAGATGAGGTGCGAATATATTTTGTTGATTCTGAAAAGGATATATATACAAATAAGGTCGTAGTTAATCAACAATTATCATTGATGAAAAAAAACAAAATAGATGCTTTTTTATCGGGAAAATATACCTATATGCCATTGTCAACATCATTATTAGGGGGCTAAATATGAGTCTTGAGAATTTAACACGTTTTAATGATGAAGAAATTAAAAAATTAAAAGAAGATATATGGAGTGCGCCTGTTGTTTATGAATGGGATGCTATTGAATGGGGAGTGACTGAATTCGGTATGTTCATCTTTGCTCTTGTTTCTTCTTTAATTATGCCATTAAGTATAGCTTTTATTGCTGATGACTATTCTATTGATTTGTTTTTATTCTGGGTTTTAATGTTTTTTATGGCTTATTTTATGTATCGTTTCTTATTTATGCCAAAAGAAAAAAATTGTTATCAATTAACATCTATTGGAATTCGTTATACTTCTAAAAAGGATATTCCTGATTTTGTTTATACAGCCGTTAGGTATATTGCTTGGGGTGGCGTTCTATTAAGTGTATTTGCAATGGCAATTATGGGGCCATTAGCTCTAGTTGGTGCGGGTGGTTTTGCTCTTTTGGCTGTTGGGTTTGTTAATTATAAGCCGAGTGTTGAATATCATAGTGTTTTATTTAAAAATAAGGTTAGCATTAAGCAATGTAAAAAAAGAAATGTAGTATCAATTGAAAGTATTCCTAGGCATGTGTCTTATAGTAGAAATATATATACTAATGATGATTATAATATTTTTTATAGGGAATTATCTGAAATTGTTGTCGTAGATAAATATGAAGAAGTTAAATCTATGAGTGACTTATAATCGTAATGAAAAATAGATTATTAATTTCTATTTTATATGGGCGATTACGCACTTTTACAGGTTCGCTAATCGCTCATTCCCTACGAGGACTAAAGCCTTTCAAATCATTATCGAAAAACCATCAAGTTATAAATCCAAGCCAATTATTGCCCAGCTTATTTTGCGCGTATCCTTACTTAGGATAGTACGCCAGCCCCGAGATAATAAGAATGGAAACACTCGATAAAGAACAACAATTTGAACGCCTCTATGCCACTCCTCCTGTCTACGAGTGGGAGCTAATTGTTAATCCAATATCTTTTCGAACACAAATGACATATTTCTTTCTTTTGTTTTCTATTTTACTTAGTGTGATATTTTTTTTGACAGACTCTGGTGCATTTTCAGTTGTACCAATATTAGGAGCTGCTTTTTTATGTCCATGGTTTCGCTATTTAGTAAATGCAGACAAACGCCACTATTATGCGATAAATCAGTACGGGATGTACTCAATAAGTGAGCAGATAATTCCTGAGATTGCTTACACCATTGTAAGGCGCTCGGCATGGGTTGGCTGCGCTATTTGTGTGTTTGCGGCAATATTCATTGGACCGATGGCATTTGTGGGGGCTGGCGGCGCAGCATTGATGTCATTTACGATGACAAACTTTCGTTCTATACCACATAAAAGTCAGTGTTTGTTTGATACATCTGCCATATTAAAAAACTATCGTGCAAATGATTATCTTCTAAGAACAGAACATTCATTGATTTCGTTAATTATTCCAGAAAGTAAATTAACGCCAATTATTGAAGTCATCAAGCAATATAACGACACCTTTGAAGAAGAGTTTGTTGATTTATATAAAGACTCTAAATTCCAAGCTCGGCCTGTTATTCTGGAAATAGTGCGTTAACTTACCTTTAAGAATAACAAAA
>NZ_CAMRAN010000076.1 GCF_947039875.1 uncultured Photobacterium sp. | reverse complement strand
CCACCTTGTGATGCCATTTCAGCACCCACTTGTGGTCCAACAATACTGGTATTTAATACTTGTACTTGTGCATGTAGCGGCTCAAGTACTTGAATGATGTCTGGGTAAGTTACCCCTTTAGGTGGTACGGCGTAGCGTAGAATCCAACGACCAGGTTCATCTGCCGCAATTGCCACAACATCTTGCTTAAAACCAGCATCCATCAATGGTTCAATTTCACTGCTAGTGATTTGACTGTTCATCTGAATTTCACTAACAACACCGCCAGTAAAATCAAGACCCCAGTTTAAACCACGAATACAGATGAAGCTGATCGAGATAACCATTAGCGCAATTGACACGATACCGGTCATATAACGCAATTTAGTTAAGTGTGTAATAATCCAATTTTTCATTGCGTTAAACCCTTACATCTCGACGAGAATCACGACCCCAAACCAAGTTAATAATGGCACGGGAAGTAAATATACCAGTGAACATACTGGTTAGAAGACCTAGACCTAACGTCAATGCAAAGCCTTGAATTGGACCATTACCGATTGAGTAAAGAACCACTGCGGTGATCATAGTTGTAAAGTTGGCATCGAAAATAGTACCAAATGCACTACTGAAACCACGATCAATTGCTTGAGCAAAACTGCGCCCATCTCGAACCATATCGCGGATACGTTCAAAAATAAGCACATTGGTATCAACTGCCATACCGACGGTCAATACCAGACCCGCAATACCCGGCAAGGTTAATACCGCCCCTGGAATCAAGGCGATTAAACCGAAAAGCATGATCATGTTAGTAATCAATGCAATGTTTGCAACCCAACCTAAGCGACGGTACCACAATGCCATAAAGACAAGTGTTACGCCTAAACCTAATGCTAGAGCAGCAAAACCATTCTTAATGTTTTCAGCACCCAATGTTGGACCAATGGTACGTTCTTCAACGATAGTAACCGGCGCAGTTAATGAACCTGCACGTAGTAATAACGCCAATTGTTGCGCATCAGCAAGAGAACCTGCGCCTGTAATACGGAAACGGCTACCTAACTGCGTTTGAATAGTTGCAACACTGATGATCTTGTTCGTTTGTACTGTTTGACCTTTCGCGTTACGCGTGTACTCGCTGAACGAAGTCGCCATTGACTGGCCTACGTTATTACGAGAGAAGTCTGACATCATACTGCCACCAGCACTGTCTAAGGTAATATTAACCTCAGGCGTACCCATTTCACCCATGCTCGCACGTGCATCGATAATATGATCACCCGTTAATACAGGCTTACGGCTAACACGTACAGGACGACCGTCTTTGTCGTCAATGATCATTGTGCTACCAGTGCCCTCTTGCTTAACAGCATAGAAAGCCAAACTTGCCGTTGCGCCAATAACATTTTTCGCTGCCGCTGGATCTTGTACACCAGGAAGCTCAATACGAATACGGTTTTCACCTTGACGCTGTACAGACGCTTCTGTAATACCAAGTTGCTCAATACGACCACGCATGGTTTGCAAATTCTGCTGTACCGTTAGGTTACGCAGATTGGTTTGCTCTTCTTCACGCATAGACAATACTAAATTATTGCCTTCGCCATTCTTCGCTTGCCATTGTGGGTATTGAGTACGAAGGTATGTACGAATCTTATCATTCGCTTCTTCACTTGGCAGGCGTACAATAACTTGATTGTTATTAGTCATTTCTGAACCTGCAGAGCGAATGCTTTGCTTACGGAAGTCACTACGAAGATCGTCAGTCAGCTGCTGTGCATGCTGCTTGTAAACCTCTTTCATATCAACATCAAGTAAGAATTGTACACCACCACGTAAATCAAGGCCTAACTTAATAGGCTCAAAACCTAAGCCTAATAACCATTTCGGTGCTGCAGGTTCTAGAGCTAACGTTAAACGCTCTTCATTATGAATAATGCTGTTTAACGCTTCTTTAGTTTTGGTTTGTTCTTTGGTTGAATTAAGCACTACAATCGTACGAGTTGGCTGCTGTTCAATAGTTTTGGCTTCAATGCCTTTTTCTTTTAGAACACGTTGAATATCAAAAGGTGTTGGCATTGCGCCGCCTTTCGCACTGATTTGTACTGCTGCATTTTCGCCATACCATGTTGGAATAGCACTGAGCAACATAATCGAGACTGTCACAATTAACACAACATATTTCCATGCTGAGTAATGATTCAGAATCTGTTTATTATTCTTTTTTCTCATTATTTTAAGCCATATCTCTAGCAACAAGTCATCTTGTTGCGACCGATAACACATCAATAATTATTATTAATATTTCTATTTAACTGAAAGAAAACAGCTCGTTATTATCATATTCACAACCGATAATATTGAGCCTTAACAATAACTATTGATAGATTTAATACATAAATTAATAAAACGTTTTATGTGTAGATGAAAGCAACATCACTAAGTAAAGCACAACATGTCACAAATGACACAAGCGCCAGTAATGTCTTATGCAGTAACGAACGAATGTCCGTAATGTGAATAGAGTAAATTAGATTCTTTCCAGCCAGAGACACGTGATGATGAGGGTTTTATATTTAAAATCCAATCACTTTGTGGGCTGAGGGGCTCGGCATACCCAATAGCAAGCATCGGTATAGGGAGTAAGGGGAATTCAAAGGCTAATTCAAATGTCGGCGCAATTTCATCAGCACTATGATAAAAACTATTCAACGATCGGGTCGAAGTATTAATCATATTTTGTAAATTAATCACTTCAACACGATGATGCCTACCACTATGCGGTGGTAATTTAAGATTGGTTGGTGATGGAAAATTCCATACTAAACGGGTGCTATAAAAAGAAACGGGTAAACCGTTATTGCTTACATAGCGATCCGTTGGATATTTTTGTGTCGGCGCTTGCTCCGTCTCATGGTGAAGAGTCTGAACAGTATAACGAGCCATATCTATCGTCACCATCGTGGTATCAACCGCTTTTGGGTTAAACACTGGCGCTTCAAGAACATCCGTATAAACAGGATTGGTCGAGGTGAAAGGCATAATGTTTGCCTGTGGCGATGCGGAAGCAAATGAACTTGCTCCTAAACATAACACCAATAACATTATACGTAACACAACTGTCAACATGAAGTTTGACTAAACCAATCCATAAAATAAGAGTGAGTGTTATGATAATTGTCTACACAAATTGTTACAAGCGATTAATTTCGAATAATTAATCCTATTGATAAATCTCACTTATTTCCATAAAACACACACAACGTATACCCATTTACGCAATAATTAAGTCTGTTATGATGTTAAAAATTGCTCACAATTAACATCAAGGAAGTATTAACGATGACAGCAAACGTTGCTTTTTTAGGACTTGGAACAATGGGCTATTCAATGGCAGGTCACCTTGCCAAAGCCGGTTACCATGTAACAATTTATAATCGCACTCAAGCGAAAGCTGATGCTTGGGTCCAAGAATATGATGGTACTATTGCCCTCACACCTTGTGACGCGGTAAAAGATGCCGACATTATTTTTACCTGCGTAGGCAATGACAATGACGTGCGTGAAATTTATAAAGGTCAACAAGGCATTTTAGTCACTGCAAAACCTGGGGCTATTTTAGTCGACCATACCACTGCATCAGCCGATGTGGCGCGTGAAATTGCCGATGC
The DNA here is from genome assembly GCF_947039875.1 of uncultured Photobacterium sp. GTDB lineage: Bacteria > Pseudomonadota > Gammaproteobacteria > Enterobacterales > Vibrionaceae > Photobacterium. The sequence continues at coordinate 6,796 of NZ_CAMRAN010000076.1, read as the reverse complement.
TGCACATGCCATTGGTTGTGATTTTTTAGATGCCCCCGTCTCAGGTGGTGAAGCTGGCGCAATTAATGGGTGTCTAACCGTTATGGTCGGCGGCAATGAAGCAGTATTTAATAAAGCCAAACATGCTATTTCACAATATGCAAAAGCAACAACATTAATGGGTGAAACAGGTTATGGTCAAATAACGAAAATGGCTAATCAGTTATGTATCGCGGGTATCTTACAAGGCTTATCTGAAGCTGTAACACTCGCAAAAGCGGCTGGGCTTGATATTCACACCATGACCGAAGTATTAAAACATGGTGCTGCTGGCTCATGGCAATTAGAAAATCGCGCACAAACCATGGCGGCTGATTCTTTTGACTTTGGCTTTGCTATTGATTGGATGCGTAAAGATCTTGCCATTTGTTTTGATGCCGCTGAAAAGCTTAATGTAAAATTACCAATGGCAAAGCAAGTTGATCGCGAATATGAAAAGCTGCAACAACGTGGATTTAATCGTGCCGATACCTCAATTCTAATCAAGCAATTTGATAAATAGTGACTGAAAACATTTAACGATAAAAACAACAAAGCCGTAGCAACAACCATTACTACGGCTTAATTATTTTTTATATCCAAATCAATTATCTGATAAAAATATTAATTATAGCGAAACGAAAATACCCGCTAGCGTCGCACTCATTAAGTTAGCTAACGTCGCAGCCATTACCGCTTTAAAGCCCAATTTTGCCACATCACTACGACGTTCAGGTGCCATTACACCAATTGAACCAATCTGAATCGCGATAGAGCCAATATTAGCAAAACCACATAGCGCAAAAGTAATAATAACTTGAGTATGCTCTGATAATGTTTGTTTAATTGATGCAAAATCCATGAAGGCAACAAATTCATTAAGGATCAGTTTTTCGCCAATAAACGTACCCGCAGCCATCATTTCATGGGTTGGCACACCAATAACAAACGCTAACGGTGAAAAGATATAGCCAAGAATAAGTTGCATGCTAAGAGGCGTTGTTGCAAACCAATGTGACATGGTATCTAAACCAACCATAGAGGTTAAACTTGCAAGTCCATAACCCACTTGCTCTAAGCCAGCATTCGCCATTGCAATCACACTAACAAACGCAATTAACATCGTACCGATTGCAACCGATACTTTCATACCATTCATTGCCCCCGCGGCTAATGCATCAATCGCATTACTGTGCTCACTGGTCGCCATTTCAATTTCAACTTGTTCTTCTGGCACTTGTTGTTCTGGCACTAAAATCTTAGCCATTAACAAACCACCAGGCGCGGCCATAAAACTAGCTGCAATCAGAAATTTAAGATCAACGCCTAAGCCAGCATAACCACCTAAAACGGAACCCGCAACAGACGCCATACCACATGTCATTACAACGAAAAGTTCAGAGCGCGTCATTTTAGCTAAGAATGGACGTACCAATAATGGTGATTCACCCTGCGATAAAAAGATATTACCCGTCGCCACTAATGATTCCGCACGGCTAGTACCCAATAGTTTTTGAATACCGCCACCCAAGACTTTAATTACCCATTGCATGATACCGAAGTAGTACAACAGTGAAATTAAGGCACTAATAAAGATCACCAATGGCAACACACGGATCGCAAATACAAAACCGCTTTTTTCAATATTAGATAAATCGCCGAAAACAAACTGAATACCAACATCAGCAAAGCTCAATAGACCAGCAACACCATGACTCATTGCGCCAAGCATTTTTTGACCAAGAGGCACATACAATACCAATGCAGCAAAACTCGCTTGTAACACTAAAGCACCCAGCACTGTGCGCCAGTTGATAGCTTTGCGGTTATCTGAAAGTAAAATTGCGAATAAAACCAGTACGACAATACCGGCCAAACTAATTAACAACTGCATTATTTCGTCCTATTGTGTTGCGAATAATGTAGGTATTGATTGTGTTGTGGCATCGGAAAAACATTTGCTGAAAGATCAACAAAAGATGGATATTACGCCAAGACGCGTAAATAACTAAAGGGGTGTTCGTCCAATGGTACAACATACAAGTCACCTAAATTAACAAGCTATAGTTAACGCCGGTCCAACTCCGTGGGTCGTTCACATATCCTAGTGACAGCTTGTAATAAGGTGGCTGAACGTAATTGTTCTGGCCGAGGCGGGAGTATATAGAGATCTTGGTCATATTAAAAATTTAGTATAGTGTTTTTTTACATTTATACATAATTCGCACAAATAACATGCTAAATAGCGTTTTTATTACTATTTCATTGAAAAAAAGGCACAAAAAAGCCCAGCTATTTTCATATAACCAGGCTTTTACAATTTAAATATACCACCAGCAAATATCAATGACTGACAAAATAGACCATTAATGATTATTTTGTTAACGCATTATTGAGCCATTCATCAAATGCAGTTTTAGGCATTGCACCATTTAACATATCAACCATCTTACCGCCTTTAAAGACCATAATGGTTGGAATACTACGAATACGGTATTGGCCTGCTAATGCTTGTTGCGCTTCTGTATCGATTTTAACGAAACGAGCAGCACCATTACGCTCGGTTGCTACATCAGCAAAAACGGGCGCAAAACCTACACATGGACTACACCATGGGGCCCAAAAATCAACAACAACAGGTTTATCACCATTAATTAGATTTGCAAAGTTATCAGCTGTACCTTCAATTGGCATGCCATCAAGTAATTTTTCTTTGCAAGTGCCACATGTTGCTTCATCGTTTACACGATCAAGGGGTAAACGGTTTAATGCTTTACAATGTGGGCAACGAGTTGTCATGGTTGTCATAATGAATATCCGAATCTAATTCTAAACTATTGTTATTTAATCTATCCCTATCATTCGCAAAATAAAAGCTGTTTTTACTGATTAAGCTGATAGGAAATACCTATGAGGCCAGATGGGTGCATACCATTATTAGAACACTATCAACTAAAGTAAAAAACTAAACGGATTAATAACTTAGCGTTTTTAATCCGTTTAATACTGTTGACGACCTTATTCACTCAATGGCTGTGTTGCTACAGTATTATTTACCTTTGAACAAGTTAAACCCAATGTATCGAGTTTGGTAACAAATGCTTGGGCTTTACTTTCACAGTAACCGACCTTGTGGTCTGCACTCCATAATATTTGGCTACCGCTTGCTTTGGTGTATTTAACATCACAAGGTACTTTGTTACCCGGTTGACTATATACCACCTCAACAGTCCGCTCTGCGCCGCCATCTTTACACACATACATCTCTTGTGCAGATGCTTGAAAAGATAAAATAGACAACATCAACAATAACATTACTTTCATAATAACCTCAGGATAAGAGCTTTCGCATTAAGTTTAGTAGGCTTAAGGATTAGCACCTCAATACCTCACATTTTATAATACTAACATTTATGTGATGTACAGCCGATTAACAACCACTCTACCGACGACTATTACGTAATATTCTGGATCATATTAAAAAAGCGATCATCTTCACTCACAACCGTAAAACCACATCGAGTATATAAGTGATAAGCAGGACTAATTTTAAACACTCTTAACCTCAACTGTTTTACACCATATTCACGTGCTAATCGAACAGACTCTGTAATAGCTTGAGCACCAATACCTTGATTTTGATATTGAGCGCTAACTTGAAGATCGCGTAAATAGCATTCGTCGTCACCAACAGCTAATCGAATAGCACCTACCACTTCACCATCACACACTATGTCCCAATTTTCTAACCCGGCTATTTGCTCTACTATTGTTGGTTGCTCCCAATTAACAGCATAATGCTCATAATAGGTACGCATATTGTTATATGTAATCTGCGCTGACGCTGATAAATCACGGGTTGATTGGTATAAAATCATGGGCTCTTTCCTTTGTTATCACAACGATCATTACCACAACACTGTGTAAGCTTCATTAATCGGGCTGATTAACAATCGCTAGCCACTGTTGCTGAGTAATTGTATATAAGCAGTGTCGCTCTAACCGATGTCCTTGATCCAATTTAGGATGATTAAAATCCTGCCGTGTATTTTTCATTCCGATTTTAGCCATAACCCGTTGCGAAGGCTGATTCTGCAAAGCAGTGAAAGCAAAAACTGACGGGGCTTTAAGAACCTCAAAAGCAAACTGTAGTGCTTTTGTTGCCGCTTCAGGTGCATAGCCTAATCCCCAATATTCAGCTGATAATCGCCAACCTATTTCGATAAAGGGAGCATTAGGAATACCACTGGTTTCATCTTGACTATGTAGCCCCACAAACCCAATAAACTTCCCGGTTGATTTTAGTTCCACCGCCCAAAATCCCCATCCACGTTGTGCTATAAGTTCTTCTATTCTAGAAGCTTGTGCATCGCTTTCATTATTGGACAATATTGCAGGGAAATAGCGCATTACTTGAGGAGCTGCGTTCAACTGAGCATAAGCACGATAGTCATTCGGCTTCCATTGCCGAAGAATAAGGCGCTGTGTTTCCATATGCATGTTTACTCCTTGTTATATGCTTTATCCTTACCACATAGAGATATATCAACGATGAGTTGCATCAACAACATCTAATCATCATAATTTCAACAATAACTTTTGAATATTGATATTTTCAGATTGAGATTAATGATTATGGATAAGAAATTAATACACCAAGGAATAGAAACGTTAAGCCTTATCGATCAAGATATAGCACAAGCGGTTAAGCAATATGGTTTGCCTGATGGTCGTACTTACCCAAAAGGGTTTGAAGCTTTCCTTTTTACTATTATTAGTCAGCAATTATCGACTAAAGTGGCAATAACAATCACTGATCGAGTATTAGCATTAATGCCAGCTTGCACCCCAGAACAATTTATTCAAATTCCAACACAAGCATTAAGAGATGCAGGCTTATCTCACCGAAAAATTGAATATACACAAGGTATTGCAACCGCCGCAGTAGAAGGCAATTTTGATATCGATGGATTGCAGCACCTTGATGATGAACGCGCAATCAAAACCATCATTAATATGCGAGGCCTTGGTCGCTGGAGCGCAGAGATCTACTTAATGTTTGCTTTAGACCGACATGATATTTTTCCTGCCGATGACTTAGGTATCCTTTTAGGTTTGCAAAAACTAAAAGGATTAGCATCAAAACCAACCCCAAAAGAAGCTCGTGAGATGGTAACGCATTGGGCACCGTGGCGAAGTGTTGGCTCACTATTTTTATGGCATTATTATCATCAGAATTAACGACTGATAAACACCTAGGGAATAGCCACCAGCTCCCCCTAGCCTATTTCAAAATCAAAGATATTTTAATATAGTAGCTCATTGTTGATGTGCAAGGTTATGGCTATCCTTTGTTTTTCAACTAAATCCCTACTACATTCAACCTCTGATAATGATAGAATCTCCGTATCAAAATTACCGAGAAACTCTATGTTTATCCATCACGTTAACGATATCGACTGGCTAGTGATTACAGCTTTTGAAGAACTGAAAACTTTATTTATCGAAGAAGCTGGTGCGATCCCCGGTTGCTTCTCTACCACCAGCGAATTAAGCCTGATTGATCAAGCCAAGCGTAGTTATGGATATTTGCCTACACTCAGCGGTGTAATCACCGACACAGGAACATTTCAAAGCCAGAATAACGAAGCTGATTTAGACCCACAGCTTGCCTGCCTAGTTGAGGGACCTGGTCGAGTATTTATCTATCACGGCGGTTTTGTGGCTTTTGTGAATGACGAGCAAACTTTTATTACTCGAATGGATTGAAAATTTTCCTATAAATTAAATAGACGCATTGGCTGCCCCAGCCATTTATCTGCAACCATTTTATTTATAAACAAGAGCTAACTGAATGCGTCGAATCTTTAGCAAGGTCAGGGCCATAAACAAGTTAGCTCCACTCCACCTCAATTACATTTTATCGGCAAAGTACGCTATGATTTCAGCGGTTGTCATTTCTTTGGTTTGATTAGTAAAGCAATAATAACTAGGGCGAGCATCGCTGAAATACTGCATATCCATTGTTAGCCCTTTTATATCAGGGAACAGACCGACAGGCATATTATATTCACCGCTGGCTTTTACTTTATAGAATAAATGAGTGCCACATTCAGTGCAAAAACCGCGCGAAGCCCAAGCTGATGAGGGATATATTTTGATGTTCTCTTCACCTTCAAAGGTTACTTGAGTACCACATTGAACAGCAAAAAATGGCGCACCACCCCATATTCGGCATGATTGGCAATGGCACACTGAAAACTTAGGATTAACGTCTGCTGCAACAATTTTTACCGCACCGCAAAGGCAGCTTGCTTTTGAGTCTGACATCTTAAAATACCGTTAGTTGATAGATAAAAAAATAGCGTTTATTCATCATAACCACACCTGAAACACTGTATATAAGAACAGTTGTGTTTTGTGATGCCATTCAAAAACATATTTAGAGTAACCAAAACAAGGAATATAGGACAGCCATATGTTTACGTTAAAAACTCAACGCGCTGTGAGTAAGTTTCCTATCGCCCTCCGAGTATTCACTGTAGGGAATGGCGATTGTCAGGTCAGATAATCGCGTTAATTATTATCTATTTTCTGAAATGGAAAGTTATGGGTGTCCTATGTTTTTTTAGGAATATAGGACAGCCATATATTTACTTTAAAAACTCAACGCGCTGTGAGTAAGTTTCCTATCACCCTCCGAGTATTCACCGTAGGGAATGACGATTGTCAGGTCAGATAATCGCGTTAATTATTATCTATTTTCTGAAATGGAAAG
>NZ_CAMRAN010000075.1 GCF_947039875.1 uncultured Photobacterium sp. | reverse complement strand
TGCGCTACCAAACTGCGCTATTCACCGACTTAATTCTTTTCTAGGAACGCTGCTAAAAGGCTTAACCCTCTGGTCCGCTATTCCTAACATCAGAGATGCGCTATCAAACTACGTTATCACTGACTAAATTCTGTGTGCTTGTAAAACAAGCGGGCTTTAAAAAGCCAACATGCTGACTGGGTGATCAACACATTATAATATGGGGTGGCTAACGAGGCTTGAACTCGCGACAACCGGAATCACAATCCGGGACTCTACCAACTGAGCTATAGCCACCATTGTTTGTAACCTTTGCCAATACGACCGGATGATGGTGCGCCCGAAAGGATTCGAACCTTCGGCCTTTGGCTCCGGAGGCCAACGCTCTATCCAGCTGAGCTACGGGCGCCTTGCCCTATCGACGGAGGTGAATATTACGGATCAGAACGCAACTCGGCAAGTGTTTTTTTTTATTTTTCTTCCGCTCGCTGATTTTATCAGCAAATCGATGCTGATTCGTATCATGGTTAGCGCTAGATTAAACTTTATTACTGCTTATAGTTGCTATACTTACAAATGAGTAACATCTATATGTATCCACAATTGCACATAAAAAATAACACATCGTCATTATAAATGACCTTTCCTTAAATAACAGGACGTAGCAAAAGGTGAAAAAATGGATTTATCGTTACGACTATGGTTAATCGCTCTTTGTACTCTGCTCTTTTTCTCAACCACCACCATTGCCGCTGATATGTCAGTTTCAGCAATCAATGATCGAACCAAGCCTGTTGGCAATGTACACCTTGAAGGAACGGCTCCCGCAGTCGTTGTAACGACAACCCCCGCACGAACAGGCCAAGCAGTTTACGACCAATACTGTGCTTCTTGTCATAATTCAGGCTTGATGGGCGCACCAAAAAAAGGCGATGCTGATGATTGGGCAACTCGAGTAAGTCAAGGTGATACCGTACTCGCTAAGCATGCTATTGGAGGTTTCAATGCCATGCCAGCAAAAGGAACATGTATGGATTGTAGTGATGATGAAATTATTGCAGCTATCAACTATATGATTAAACCTAACTAAAACGACATCGCCTTATTCGGTTTTATCTAGTCAATATGTATTGGATAATAAAAGAGAGGGGGATCGCTCCCTCTCTCTTTTATATAAACAACCTGTATAAAATATGCTTATATTAAAGGTTATTTCTTAAATAGATTTCGAATATTCGCAATATGGGCTTGGCCTTTTTGCATGCGTTCTTCTGCCGTAACGGGTTTACGTTCACTTTCCCACTCTAAGTCATCTTGGGGTAACTCGTATAAGAAACGACTTGGCTCTGGTTTGATTAGTTCACCATACTGACGACGTTCTTTACATAACGTGAAAGTAAGTTCCCGCTGCGCACGCGTGATCCCAACATATGCCAATCGACGTTCTTCATCAACATTATCTTCATCAATACTGGTTTGATGCGGCAAAATACCTTCTTCAGCGCCAATTAAAAACACATAAGGAAACTCTAAGCCTTTAGATGCGTGTAACGTCATTAACTGCACTTGATCTGCGTCGTCATTATCTTCACCGCGCTCCATCATGTCGCGCAAAGTTAATCGCTGCACCACCTCTTTAAGGGTTTTGATCTCTTTATCATAGTTATCACCTTCTAAATCAGCGGTGATCCAACTGTATAAATCGGAGACGTTTTTCATACGCATTTCAGCAGCTTTAGGACTGGCTGATGTTTCATAAAGCCAATCTTCATAATGAATATCGCGCACCAATTGACGCACAGCAGCAACGGTATCACCACGCTCAGCATTATCAGTTAACTGATTAATCCAATGCGTAAAACGTTGCAAAGCTTCTAAACCTCGTCCTGATAAATGTTGTTCTAATCCCATTTCAAAACTGGCTTCAAATAAACTTTTACCTCGCATATTGGCGTACGTTCCCAGCTTCTCAAGCGTAACCGGGCCAATTTCACGCCGAGGTGTATTCACTATTCGTAGAAAAGCATTATCGTCATCAGGGTTAGTTAATACTCGCAAATACGCCATCATATCTTTGATCTCAACCCGCGAGAAAAACGATGTTCCACCAGAAATTTTATATGGAATACGGTTTTGCATCAGTGCTTTTTCAAATAACCGCGACTGATGATTGCCGCGGTATAAAATCGCATAATCTTTATAAGCGGTATTATTCATAAATCGATGCGCGATCAATTCACCAACGACTTTCTCGGCTTCATGTTCTTCGTTTTTAGCCGTGAGCACTTTCAGCATTTCCCCATCAGGAATCGCAGAAAATAGCGCTTTTTCAAACAAGTGTGGATTATTTGCAATAAGAATATTGGCGGTTCGCAGAATACGGCTGGTCGAACGGTAATTTTGCTCAAGCTTAACTACTTTCAGATTGGGAAAATCTTTATTAAGTAAGGCTAAATTTTCAGGCTGAGCGCCACGCCACGAATAGATAGACTGATCATCATCACCAACCACCGTAAATCGCGCCCGCTCGCCAACCAATAACTTCACAAATAAATATTGGCTGGTATTGGTATCTTGATATTCATCCACCAGCAAATAACGAATACGATTTTGCCACCGTTGACGTACGTCTTGATTATCACGTAGCAACAATACCGGCATTAAGATCAAGTCATCAAAATCAAGCGCGTTATAAGCTTTCATTTGGCGTTGGTACATTTCATAACAATGGGCAAACAATTGATCACGTTCAGATTGTGCTCGGCCAGCGGCATCAGCTGGCGATAACATGTCATTTTTCCAATTAGAAATCGTTGACTGTAATTGCTTTAATAAGTCTTTATCGCCGTCGAGTTCTTCTTCGGTCAACTCTTTCAATAATGCCATCTGATCTTGGTCGTCAAACAATGAAAAATTAGCTTTTAAGCCTAAATATTTACACTCTCGACGTACAATATTAAGCCCTAATGTATGAAAAGTTGACACCATTAACCCTTTGGACTCTTGACGACCTAATGTTTGACCAACACGTTCTTTCATTTCACGTGCCGCTTTATTAGTAAAGGTTAACGCTGCGATATTCCGTGCTTTATAGTCACACTTCTGAACTAAGTAAGCGATTTTATTGGTAATAACGCGCGTTTTACCTGAGCCGGCACCAGCCAAGACTAAGCACGGCCCGGAAACGTATTTAACTGCTTCTGTTTGCCTTGGGTTCAGTTTCATTAGTTATCCTGACGTCATTAAAAATTGGGCGCATGTTAACGCGCTTTAGTTACACATCTATTCACTTCACGTAGAATAGTGCTTTTACCATTCATCAATATTTGTTGCAATTTCATTATTTAAACAACTTAAATAGTAGATTTAGAATTAATATATTGAATAAGTTCTAAAATAAATCAGAGCAAATAGAACTCAATTCTAAATCAGATTAAATATTGATTACAAAACAGCAAATAACCGTTACATTAGTGTTAAATAATCAAATTAACATTTAACAGTAATTATATTGCTTAAATTTAGGAGATTTCATGCGGAAAATCGCAGCCATTGCTACTATTATCAGCTTAACGCTAGGAATATCAGCTTGTGACCAAAACACATCCAAAGACCACACTCAACAAGCAGCAAAAAATGTACCTGTAGGTACGCTTATTGTTAGTTCTCATCCACAAGCCATTCATATCGAACTCCCTGGTCGTAGTAAAGCCTATCTTGAAGCAGAGGTTCGTCCGCAAGTATCAGGTATTATTACTGAGCGTAGCTTTACTGAAGGCAAAAATGTACGTAAAGGTGAATCATTGTATAGCATTGACTCTTCCCCTTATAACGCCGCTTACCTCAGTGCTAAAGCAAGTTTAGCTCAAGCACAAGCTAACCTAGATTCGGCCCAAGCACTGGCTAAGCGTAGCCAAACATTGGTTAACCGTGGCGCAATTAGCAAACAAGCCTATGATGATAACAAAGCAAAATACAAAGTTGCTCTTGCTGGCATTGAAGTTGCGAAAGCCAGTGTTAACAAAGCGAAGATAGATCTTAATTATACCAAAGTTAGAGCACCAATTGCGGGTCGTATTGGTCAGTCATCAGTTACACCCGGTGCATTAGTTACCGCTGGCCAAGCACAAGTGTTAGCCACTATCCAACAACTCGATCCGATTAATGTTGATATCGCTCAATCAAGCACCCAGTTACTACGTCTAAAGTCAGCGCTAAAGCTAGGTCAACTTAAAGCCAGTGATAATGCTGACGTCGAATTGGTTCTTGAAGATGGCACGGTTTACTCACATCACGGTACGCTACAGTTTGCTGAAGTGAATGTCGATCCCAATACAGGCTCAGTTACGTTACGTGCTGAATTCCCAAATCCAGACAGCGTTTTATTACCGGGTATGTATGTACGTGCAATACTCAATACAGGTACAGATCCTAAAGCAATTTTAATTCCACAAAAGGCCATTACCCGTAACAGTAAAGGCCAAGCTATTGTGATGCTTGTTGGTGCAGAAAATAAAGTTGAATCACGCATAGTGACTACAGCAGAAGCAATTAATAACCAATGGCGAATTACTAGCGGACTTAAAGATGGCGACCAAATAATTGTTGATGGTTTACAAAAAATCCGTCCAGGGGCTGTAGTTGAACCGACGCCCATAACCGTCAATCAGTTATAATAAATAGGGAATAAACTATGGCTCGTTTCTTTATTGATCGCCCTATTTTTGCATGGGTGATTGCCATTATTATAATGCTCGCTGGTGTGTTATCCATTTTGAAACTACCAGTATCGCAATACCCTAGCATTGCACCACCAACAGTTGTAATTAGTGCCAACTACCCAGGCGCTAACGCCAAAACCATGCAAGATACGGTAACGCAAGTTATCGAACAGCGTATGACTGGTATCGATCACCTGCGTTACTTGTCATCAACCAGTGATAGTTTTGGTAACACTCAGATTACCTTAACCTTTAATGCTGAAGCCGATCCTGATATCGCTCAGGTACAGGTGCAAAATAAATTGCAATCAGCGACGCCTTTGCTTCCAATGGAAGTACAACAACAAGGTGTTAAGGTTAACAAATCAAGCTCAAGTTTCTTGATGGTGGTCGGATTCTATTCCGAAGATGGTTCAATGGATAAAAATGACATTTCGGACTACATCAGTTCTAATGTGTCAGATCCAATGAGTCGGGTTGCAGGTGTAGGTGAAATCCAAGCTTTTGGTGCTCAATATGCGATGCGTATTTGGCTAGATCCTCTCAAACTAACAAAATATAACCTCACAAGTATTGATGTCATTGCGGCAATCAAAGAGCAAAATGCGCAGATCTCTGCCGGTCAACTTGGTGCATCGCCATCACTACCAGGTCAAGAGCTTAACGCAACAGTATCGGCACAAAGTCGTTTAAAAACCCCAGAACAGTTTAAAAATATTATTGTTAAGTCTGATTCTGCTGGCGCAAAAGTGCATTTAAGTGATGTTGCACGCGTTGAATTGGGGGCTGAAGACTACTCAGTACAGGTGTTTTATAACGGTAAACCAGCCAGTGGTTTAGGTATTAAACTGGCTACAGGCGCTAATGCCTTAGCCACCGCAGAAGCGGTTAAAGCTAAAATTAATGAGCTGAAGCCATTCTTCCCCGAAGGATTACAAGCAGTTTATCCTTATGACACCACACCATTTGTTGAGAAATCAATTGAAGGTGTAGTACATACGTTGTTTGAAGCAGTCGCATTGGTGTTTATCATCATGTACCTCTTCTTACAGAACTTCAGAGCAACCTTGATTCCAACCATTGCCGTACCTGTGGTATTACTTGGTACCTTTGCAGTGCTGTCATTGGCAGGCTTTTCCATCAACACCCTCACCATGTTTGCTATGGTACTTGCTATCGGCTTACTGGTTGATGATGCGATAGTGGTGGTAGAAAACGTCGAACGTGTTATGCATGAAGAAGGCTTAAATGCTGTTGAAGCAACACGAAAATCAATGGATCAAATTACTGGCGCTTTGGTTGGTATTGCATTAACCCTTTCAGCAGTATTTGTACCAATGGCATTTATGTCAGGTTCTACGGGTGTTATTTATCGTCAATTCTCGATAACCATTGTAACGGCAATGGCACTATCGGTATTGGTGGCAATGATCCTTACTCCTGCGCTATGTGCCACTATGCTTAAACCTGTTGAGCATGGCAGTAATGAAAAAGGTTTCTTTGGTTGGTTCAACCGCACTTTTGATAAGTTAACTAGCCGCTATGAATCTAGCGTTGCGGCAATGATCAAGCGCTCAATTCGTGTGATGTTGATTTTCCTTGGTCTAACCGTTGCTGTTGGCTGGATGTTCACTCGTATGCCAACATCATTCTTACCCGATGAAGATCAGGGTATTCTGTTTAGTCAGGCGATATTGCCCGTTAACTCAACTCAAGAACAAACCCAAGAAGTGATGGATAAAGTTTCTGACTACTATCTTAATCAAGAAAAAGACGCCGTCGCCAGTGTATTTAGTGTCTCTGGGTTTAGTTTTGCGGGTAGTGGTCAAAACATGGGAATGGCCTTTGTGGGCTTGAAAGATTGGTCAGATCGTCAACTGCCAGGTATGGATGTTAACTCAATCGTTAACCGATCCATGGGTTATTTCCAAAAAATTAAAAATGCGATGGTATTCTCATTCGCGCCACCAGCAGTAGTTGAATTAGGTACTGCCAGCGGCTTTGATTTTTATCTTCAAGATCGTAGTGGTCAAGGGCATGACAAACTGATTGCAGCCCGTAACCAATTACTTAAATTAGCGTCTGAAAACCCGAATTTAGTCGGGGTTCGTCCTAATGGTCAAGAAGATGCACCGATGTACCAAATCTCTATCGACCAAGCTAAGATCCGTGCTTTGGGTATTGATATTCAATCAGTAAACCAAGTACTGAGTACCGCATGGGGTAGTTCATACGTTAACGACTTCATCGACCGCGGACGAGTGAAAAAAGTCTTCGTTCAAGGTGATGCAGACTTCCGTATGAAGCCTGGTGATCTTGATACTTGGTATGTTCGTAATAACCAAGGTGAAATGGTACCATTCTCAGCCTTTGCAACAGGTGACTGGCAATATGCTTCACCACGTTTAGAGCGTTTTAATGCCACTCCTGCAGTTAACATTCAAGGTGGTGTTGTTAAGGGCTACAGTACTGGTCAAGCAATGCTCGACATTGAAGCGATGGTGAAGAAATTACCACCAGGCTTTGGTGTTGAGTGGAATGGCTTGTCCTATGAAGAACGCCTATCGGGTAACCAAGCACCAATGCTATATACGTTATCTATCTTGGTGGTGTTCTTAGTTCTGGCAGCGCTTTATGAAAGTTGGTCAGTACCTTTTGCGGTGGTATTAGTCGTGCCGCTCGGCATTATCGGTGCACTATTAGCGATGAATGGTCGTGGTATGCCTAATGATGTGTTCTTCCAAGTGGGACTATTAACAACGGTAGGTCTAGCGACTAAAAACGCCATCCTGATTGTAGAATTTGCTAAAGAATACTACGAAAAAGGGGCTGGATTAGTAGAGGCAACATTGCATGCAGTACGTGTTCGTTTGCGTCCAATTATTATGACATCACTGGCCTTTGGCCTTGGTGTTGTACCTCTGGCAATCAGTACTGGTGTAGGTTCAGGTGGTAAAAATGCCATTGGTACCGCAGTACTTGGCGGTATGTTGAGTTCGACATTCTTAGGTATTTTCTTTATTCCGATTTTCTTCGTAGTAGTAGAACGTATCTTTAGTCGTGGCAAAGACAAATCAACCACTGATGACGCGCCACCGACACAGCAGCACTAATAATCTAAACAGCAACTAACATTAAAGCCCATGTCTATTTTGATGTGGGCTTTTTTTCATTTTATCCTCGTCCCCCTTCATCATCCCTCACCGAATAAGCCTCATCTCAAACACCTAGCCATTAAAATGAATAATATGAAACCGTAAATAAGACTTGCGGATCAATAATCAAATTCTACAATAGCGCTGAATGAACATTCATTCATACTAATTGTATTGAATATAATCAACAATGACAGATAAAAAAGAGCGAATATTAGCTGCAACTGAAAAGCTATTAGCAACCCATGGTTTTCATGGATTATCCATGCAAATGGTTGCCAAAGAAGCCCAAGTTGCAACCGGCACTATTTATCGCTATTTCAACGATAAAAATGACTTACTGCATCAACTCCACGAGCATATTTTAGGTTATATCGCGAAAAGAATTAGCCGTAATATTAACGATAGCATGTCACTCAAACAGCGCTACCGTAAGATGTGGCTAAACCTATGGCATATGTCTGTTAATGGTGAAGCACCATTGATTAATCAAGGGCAATTTCAACACCTTCCTCGTGACAATTCTTATGAAAAGAAAGCAATAAAAAGACAAATTTTTAACTGCGTCAATCAGATGTTTGATGAAGGTAAAGCCTGTCAGTTATTTAAACCACTCGGTAACGAAATTTTAAGTACACTTAGTTTAGAGACAAGTTGCTATTTAGCTCGTCAAAAAATCAATGGTGGATTAGAGATCACCTATAGCGAGCTTAATGCTGCTATTGATGCCTCTTGGGACGCCATTATTCAGCATTAATATTGTAATTCCGGAGCACTCCTAACAATGAAAAAATGGATCGTGATGTTACTTCTTGCTCTTCTGTTATTTGGAAGCGTAATTGGTTTCAATCTTTTTAAAGAACATAAAATAGCCGAATATATGGCAAATATGCCGGAAGCTAATTATCCGGTAACCGCAACCACGACTAAAGTAGAAAACTGGTACCCAGCACTGCAAGCAATTGGTTTTATTGAGCCAATGCAAGGGGTTACCTTAACATCTGAAGCTGCAGGCGTGATCAGTAAAATTAATTTTGAATCAGGTCAAAAGGTAAAAGCCGGCCAGCTTCTGGTTTCTATTAATTCCAATGTTGAGCAATCTAGCTTACAAAGCACCGAAGCAAAACTGCCAGCAGTACAAGCATCTTACCAACGTTATAAAGATCTTTATCGTAAAGGATCAGTATCAAAATCTAGCCTTGATGAAGCAAAAGCAAACTACCTAGCGCTAGTTGCTCAAATAAAATCATTAAAAGAATCCATTCAACGCCGTAATATCAGCGCACCTTTTGCCGGTGAAATTGGCCTACGTAATGTTTATCTAGGTCAATACATTCAGCCTGGAACTAAAATTATTCGTTTAGAAGACACGACAACCATGCGTTTCCGCTTCACCGTGCCACAAACAGATATTTCTAAAATTAAAATCGGCCAAACTGTTGATATCAACATCGACGCTTACAAAAATACTGATTTTAAAGGCCAAATCACCGCGATAGAACCTGCTGTTAATGCTCAAACAGGTTTGATTCAAGTACAAGCTGATATTCCTAACAGCGGTGGCATGTTACGTAGTGGTATGTTTGCCCGTGCACGTGTGATCCAACCTATCATTGCCGATCAAATTGTTGTTCCCCAAACAGCAATTACTTACACCCTTTACGGCGACACTGTGTATGTACTACGCACCGTTGATGGCAAATTACGCGCCATGCAAACGGTAGTAACAACAGGCTTAAACAAAGGTAACCAAGTACGAATTCTTTCCGGCTTAAAAGCTGGAGAGCAGATCGTCACTAGCGGTCAAATTCGTCTTAGCAACAAGTCATTAGTGCATATCGTTGAAAATGACGCACTGAAGGCTCCTGCTGAAATCCCATTGCTGTAACTGGAGAACACTCAGGATGCGCTTTACTGATATATTCATCAGACGCCCGGTATTAGCAATTTCGATCAGTTTAATGATCGCATTGCTTGGCCTACAGGCGATTTTCAAAATGCAGGTTCGGCAATATCCGGACATGACCAATACTGTAGTAACCATTAGTACGGCTTACTACGGTGCCAGTGCAGACCTTATTCAAGGTTTTATCACTCAACCACTGGAACAAGCGATAGCTCAAGCGGATAACATCGACTACATCACAGCTCAAAGTATTATGGGTATGTCGACGATCACCGTACAGATGAAATTGAACACAAACCCGAACGCAGCCTTGGCGGATATTCTCGCCAAAGTAAACTCGGTGCGGGCTCAGCTACCTAAAGAGACTCAAGATCCAACTATATCGCTTTCAACTGGTGGCGGTACGGGGGTACTTTATCTTGGTTTCACCAGTAAAACATTAAGCTCCAGCCAAATCACTGACTACATTGAACGTGTAGTAAAGCCGCAATTATTTACGGTTGGCGGTGTAGCAAAAGTCGATATGTATGGTGGCGTACCGTTTGCATTACGGGTATGGCTTGATCCACAAAAAATGGCTGCATTTAATTTATCTGCCAGTGATGTAACGCAAGTACTGCAAGCGAACAACTACCAATCTGCAGTTGGTCAAGTCAACAATGATTTCGTGTTGTATAACGGTAGTGCTAACACACAATCAAACAGTCCTGAAACATTAGAAAAACTTGTTGTTTCAAGTGATAACGGCCAAGTTATCCGTTTAGGGGATATTGCAAAAGTAACATTATCACGTAGCAGTGATAGCTACCGTGCAACCGCAAATGGTCAAGAAGCCGTTGTTGGTGCGATTGAGGCAGCACCAAGCGCTAACCCAATCAATATCGCTAAAGACGTGCGTGAGCTGTTACCAACCATTGAACGTAACATGCCAAGTACCATCAAAATGACGGTAATGTATG
>NZ_CAMRAN010000074.1 GCF_947039875.1 uncultured Photobacterium sp. | reverse complement strand
TTCGTCGTTTTAACCTTCGTACTGGCGACACCATTGCCGGAAAGATTCGTCCACCAAAAGACGGTGAACGTTACTTCGCACTACTAAAAGTAAACGAAGTAAACTACGACAAACCAGACAACGCTCGCAATAAAATCCTTTTTGAAAACCTTACTCCACTTCATGCCAACGATCGTATGCGTATGGAACGTGGTAATGGCTCAACAGAAGATATTACAGCGCGTGTTCTAGATTTAGCTTCTCCTATCGGTAAAGGCCAACGTGGTCTGATTGTTGCTCCGCCAAAAGCGGGTAAAACAATGTTACTGCAAAATATCGCTCAAAGTATTTCTTACAACCACCCTGAGTGTGTGTTGATGGTATTACTAATTGATGAGCGTCCGGAAGAAGTAACTGAGATGCAACGTCTTGTTAAAGGCGAAGTTATTGCATCAACATTTGATGAACCAGCATCTCGTCACGTACAAGTGGCAGAAATGGTTATCGAAAAAGCAAAACGCTTAGTTGAGCATAAGAAAGATGTGGTTATCCTTCTTGACTCAATTACGCGTCTAGCACGTGCTTACAACACCGTTATACCTTCTTCAGGTAAAGTATTAACTGGTGGTGTAGATGCCAACGCCCTTCACCGTCCTAAGCGTTTCTTTGGTGCGGCACGTAATGTTGAAGAAGGCGGTAGCTTAACTATTATCGCAACAGCGCTAGTCGATACTGGTTCTAAGATGGATGAAGTTATCTACGAAGAATTTAAAGGTACAGGTAACATGGAACTTCACCTTTCTCGCAAGATTGCTGAGAAGCGTGTTTTCCCTGCGATTGATATCAATCGTTCAGGTACCCGTCGTGAAGAACTATTGGCGAAAGCTGATGAACTACAGAAAATGTGGATCCTGCGTAAAATTGTTCACCCAATGAGTGAAACAGATAGTATGGAATTCTTGATCGACAAACTATCAATGACCAAAACAAATGAAGAGTTCTTTGACGCAATGCGCCGTCAAAAATCATAAGTAATTTAAGCGGTTATTGAATTAAAAACGTCACTTTCATGTGGCGTTTTTTTTGGCTAAAATTCAAACCATAAGGTTAGCTTGTTTTGATTAACCCACAGAATTTAAACGGGTATTTTCTTTTTGGGAGCGGCGGGTGTTTTCCGCTGCACAACTGGTTATACTAGCAAAAATCATTCTCATTAGGTCAATGGCAGTAATGTCCATTTGACTTAGTTTAGCTACAGGTAGTCGCTATGAAATACAAGGATCTACGTGACTTTATTGCCTATTTAGAGCAACAAGGGCAATTACAACGCATTCAACATCCTGTCGATCCAAATCAGGAAATGACGGAGATTTGCGATCGTACTCTGCGTGCTGGTGGTCCGGCATTGTTGTTTGAAAATCCTGTAGGTTACGACATGCCGGTACTGGCAAACTTGTTTGGTACGCCTGAACGCGTTGCAATGGGAATGGGGCGTGACAATGTTAAGCAATTACGCGAAGTTGGAGAATGGCTGGCGTATTTAAAAGAGCCTGAGCCTCCACATGGCTTGCGGGATGCAATCAATAAAATTCCGGTATTTAAGCAAGTGCTTAATATGCCGACCAAAGTACTTCGTAAAGCGCCTTGCCAACAAATTATTTGGCAAGGTGACGAGGTTGATCTCGATAAAATCCCTGTCATGAGTTGCTGGGCTGGTGATGTTGCACCGTTACTGACATGGGGTTTAACCATTACTCGTGGCCCGAATAAAAAACGCCAAAATTTAGGCATTTATCGCCAACAAAAAATAGCCAAAAATAAAGTGATTATGCGCTGGCTCGCTCACCGTGGTGGCGCGTTAGATATGCGTGAATGGTGTGAAGCCCATCCGGGGGAGAAATTTCCAGTAACGGTTGCTTTTGGGGCTGATCCCGCCACGGTATTAGGGGCTGTAACGCCTGTGCCTGATACGTTATCTGAATACGCCTTTGCAGGTTTGTTGCGAGGTAGCCGTACTGAAGTAGTTAAAAGCATCAGTAATGACTTACAAGTACCAGCCAGTGCTGAAATTGTGATGGAAGGCTATATTGACCCTGAAGAATATGCTGATGAAGGGCCTTATGGCGATCATACCGGTTATTACAATGAGGTTGAACGCCACCATGTGTTCACTATTACTCATATTACGATGCGTAACGATCCGATTTATCACAGCACCTATACTGGTCGTCCACCGGATGAACCTGCGGTGCTTGGGGTGGCATTAAACGAAGTCTTCGTGCCTATTTTGCATAAACAATTTCCGGAGATTGTTGATTTCTATTTGCCGCCAGAAGGATGTTCTTATCGCATGGCGGTGGTGACAATGAAGAAGCAATACCCTGGCCATGCTAAACGAGTGATGATGGGGGTATGGTCATTTTTACGCCAGTTTATGTACACTAAATTTGTAATTGTGTGTGATGATGATGTCAATGCGCGCGATTGGCAGAGTGTAATCAATGCGATGACCATGCGTATGGATCCGGTTCGAGATACATTACTGATTGATAATACGCCAATTGATTCATTGGATTTTGCGTCGCCAGTGGTGGGCTTAGGCTCAAAAATGGGGATTGATGCCACCATTAAATGGCCTGCAGAGTTAGCGAATACCGCAGCAACATCGGTCGGATTAAAGTCTGCTGAGTATGATGTTGAGGCTGGATTACTCGCCTTACGTCAGCAATTTCCTGCGATCATCGATTGTTATTTACCGCCACAAGCGGCTGATCACAGCATGGCAATCGTGAGTATTAATAAAACCGTTGTGGGTGAAGGTCTACAAGTTATGAGCGCAGTCTCGGCCTTTTTGAATCAATTCACCGATGCCAAATTTGTGATTATCTGTGATGGTGATGTCAATGTGCGCGATTGGAATGATGTTATTTGGGCGGTTACAACGCGGATGGATCCAAGTCGTGATACGGTATTAACTGCTGCGACCACAGAGCGTTGTTCAAAGATCGGTTTTGATGCGACCAATAAAATTGGCGCTGAAACCCAACGAGAATGGGGTACTCCGATTATTAAGGATCCTCAAATTGTGGCACAAGTCGATGCAATGTGGGCGCAATTAGCGATCAATAACTAACCGCTAACAATGGGCTTGAGTAACAATCAGGCGCCTGATGTTTTTATGTTTCAATGATAATACCTGTCATTGAATTGAGAATTTTTTATGTACCAAGTACGCCTGTTGCCCAATAACATTACGTTTACTGCCGATGCGCAGCAAACCGTATTACAAGCAGCGCTCAACGCAGGCATCGCTTTTCCTAATCGCTGCCAAGTAGGTGCTTGTGCAATGTGTATGTGCCGTAAACAACATGGTGAGATAAGCTATAAGATAGCGCCGATGTTGACGCCACAAGAGCAAGCACAAGGTTGGATTTTTGCTTGCCAAGCGAGAGTGGAAAGCGACTTGGTGTTATCGTTAGACTAGAGGAAAACCATGTCTATCCAATGTGAAGTAAAGTCAGTAGAACCGTTGGCATGTAATACATACCGTATTTTATTAACGCCATTACAAGCCCTCGATTTTAAAGCCGGGCAATACTTATTAGCCGTGATGGGCGAGCAAGATAAACGCCCATTCTCGATTGCTAGCAGCCCTTGTCGTCAAGACGAACTTGAGCTTCATATTGGTGCTGCGGAACATAATGCGTATGCGTTAGAAGTGGTTGAAACCATGAAGAATGCATTAATAGCTCACCAACCTGTGACGATTGAAGCGGCGCATGGCGAAGCTTGGCTACGTCATGAAAGTCAACGTCCATTGCTAATGATTGCTGGTGGAACGGGGTTCTCTTATATTCGAAGCATGGTTGACAACTGTATTAGCCGTGGTCTAACTCGGCCACTCTTTGTTTATTGGGGAGGGCGTGATGTGTGTCAGTTGTATGCCAATGATGAAATGCAAGCACTGGCAAAGCAATACGCCAATATTAGCTATGTACCCGTGGTAGAAACAGCACCTGAAGATTGGCAGGGTAAAGTTGGTAATGTACTGGATGCGGTTGCTGACGATTTTATTAGTTTATCTGCCTATGATATTTATGTGTGTGGCCGCTTTGAGATGGCAGGTGCCGCGCGTGAGCGTTTTTGTACTGAAAAAGGTGCATTGCGTGAGCATATGTTTGCCGATGCGTTTGCATTTATTTAACGCATCAATAGCATGAGAAAGGCGCGATAGTCGCGCCTTTTTTGTGACTATTTTTTGATGGATAATTCTCTTTGGGTCGCAACCTTTTGTTTAACCCATGTTTCGTTAAACCATAATGATAATAAAATAATCCCGCCACCAATAATTAATCGTGAGTAATCCACATCGTGGTTCCAGATCACAATATTAACGATTAGCCCAGCGGGGACTAAGGCGTTATTCATGATCGCTAACGCGCCAGCATTGACCATTGTCGCGCCTTTGTTCCAAATGAAATATCCTAGTCCAGAAGCAATCACACCGAGGTAGGTTAAAATTCCCCACTGTAATGATGTTGTGGGTAATTTGGCACTATTACCAAACAATAAATACATTGGTACCGCGACACATACCGCGCCTAAATAAAACCAGCCAAACACGGCATGTTGTGGTATATCCGTTTGTTCTTGTTCAATAATGCGTTTATAGCCAACTTGGCCAATCGCAAAGCACAGGTTTGCGCCTTGAACAATGAAAAAGCCAATAATGAAGTGTTGGTTAATTCCCTCAAATTTAATCACCGCCGCCCCAATCACTGCTATCACTGCACTCAGTAAATACCACGGTGAAAATTGTTTATGTAATGCGTCATAAATCAGAGTGACATAAATGGGCGTGAAAATTGTAAATAGTAGTACTTCTGGGACGGTTAAATACAAGAACGACTGGTAATAAAAACAATACATTAACCCAAGTTGAAACGCACCGACGACCATTAATTTGATGGCAAGCTTCGGGTGTAGATGTTTAGTACGTAAAAAGGGTAAAAAAACGAGTGCAGCGAGACAAACGCGGGTTAAAACTGAGAACCAAGCATCAACTTGACCAGCAAGATAAACGCCAATTAAGCTAAACGAAAATGCCCATAATAGGGTTATTAATGATAAGTATTTCATTGTTGCAACTGGGTGTATTGAGAGGGGATAACAGCAGTGTAACTAAATTGTGCGATGAAGAATATGATAATGACAGTATGCTATCGTGACGACGAGTAGCAGTCGTTATGGCAACGACTGCTATATTTATGATGAGTTATTTTAGTGGTACGATCAATAAATCAACCGGAGTGCGGCTAATAAGTTGACGAGTCGATGATAAAATTTTACTCCAAAAATCTTGATGATGACCACAAATGACTAAATCAACGTTAAGATCTTTGATAGTGCTACAAATTTCTTCACTTAAATCACCGCTACCTACTAAGGTGTGAGCAACAGGGTAACCCGCATTATTAGCAAGCTCATGTAATCTATTTTGAGCATCGCTTTCAGCACGTTCGTGCATTTCTGCTAAGTTAATATCAATTAAGCCAGTGTAGAGATCAGCATAGTCAACATCGATGTGAACCAGTGATAGTTTAGCATTCAATGATTGTGCTAATTTAGCTGCTTTATTGACGAGATAGGCGCTATCTTCAGAAAGATCGATAGCAGCGATAATATGTTTATAAACCATCGCTTACATTCCATGACTATATAATGATGATTTATGTTAGCACTGGTATACACTTAAAAATATCGATTAGATCGCATCTATAGGTTACGAAATGGTTAATTATTTTTCGTAATCATTGAGTTATTTTTATTGTTATTTTAGTAGCTTATACTAATAGACGTTTTCTTTCTAAGGATGTTTTGTTCATTTGTTGCATTCTTAACAATGCACAGTGGCAATGTCTTGATTACACTTAAACAAACAGGAGTAGTGCTATGTTAGCCAAGGCAATGGTTGAAAACCTTAACGAGCAAATTAATTTAGAGTTTTTTTCTTCAAATTTATACCTGCAGATGAGCGCATGGTGTGAAGATAAAGGTTTTGAAGGTGCTGCAGCGTTTTTACGTGTGCATGCTGCTGAAGAGATGCAACATATGCAACGCTTGTTTACTTATGTAAGTGAAACGGGGGCATTACCTATTTTAGGTACCATTGATGCGCCAAAACATCAATTTGCTTCTCTTGGTAATGTGTTTCGTGAAACATATGAACACGAGCAACTGATTACTAAAAAAATTAATGAATTAGCGCATGTTGCATTTTCTACTCAAGATTATTCAACCTTTAATTTTTTACAATGGTATGTGTCAGAGCAACACGAAGAAGAAAAACTATTTAAAGGCATTTTAGATAAAATTGAATTAGTTGGTGAAGATGGTAAAGCGCTATTCTTTATTGATAAAGATTTAGCCGCGATGGCTAAAGGCGAATCAGCACCAACATCAGTCATGGACTCACAAGCTTAAAGTGGTTCAAGGGGTGTGATAATACTGCCCCTTTTATCCCTATAAGCGCGTGATATTTAGAGGGGATAACTATGATCAGTGGTGATGCGCTTTTGGTTGCGATTTTTTTGGTGGCAACCGTTAACACTTGTCGATATATCAGTACATTACGTTCTTTATTGGTGGTGATGCGAGACTGCGATCCGTTGTTATATCAGCAAGTTGACGGGCGTGGTTTCTTTTCGTCACAAGGTAATGTCAGTAAACAAATTCGCTTATTTCATTACATTCGTAGCCAACAGTATAAAAAACATCACGATCCGCTATTTATGGCTAAATGCATGAAAGTTCGTAAATTATTCGTATTGGCGAGTACTTTTATGATCACTTTCTTCGTGGCTATTTTTGCGGTGGCTTTTCTCGGACTTTAAATATAGCTCTCTTTTTAGGTGTCACTTCCCTAGTGACACTCTCTTTGCGATACCCTTCTTCAGTGTTATATCATGTGCTTGGTATAGCTAAAATTTATTAATACCACTTCATTTATTACTTTTTACTATCGGAAACAACGTCGCTATGGATCAATTTGTAAGCTGGTGGTCATCACTTGAAAAGGGTGCCTCTGTTAATTGGATGTATAACATCGGCTTGTTGCTGCTGTTGAGTACACTACTGTGGGGCGGATGGTTATTACTTTCACGCCGACTAGCAACGATAGCGAACAAAACTCATTTTATTTGGGATGATGCGTTAATTGATGCCGTTCGAGCCCCTGTTTCGTTGTGTATTTGGGTGTGGCCTGGGTTGATGTCATTAGGAATAATGGTTGATAACATCACCTCTTATTCAAGTGGCTTCTTGGCTTTATTGCGTCACTTATTATTGGTCGGGGTCTTTATTTGGATTGTGATGCGGTTGATCACCAATATTGAACAAACCATTTTAGACAATCGTCCGCATCGAGATGCCACTACCGTCACCGCTATTTCAAAAATATTACGCTTAATTGTAATGGTATTGAGTAGCTTAATTGTGATGCAAAACTTCGGTTTAAGTTTGTCTGGTTTGCTGACCTTTGGTGGTGTCGGTGGTTTAGTGGTCGGTATGGCGGCCAAAGATTTATTGGCTAACTTCTTTGGTGGCATGATGATTTATTTTGATCGTCCCTTTAAAGTGGGTGATTGGATTCGCAGTCCTGATCGCCAGATTGAAGGAACGATTGAGCGAATAGGGTTTCGTATGACGGTGATTCGCACTTTTGATAAACGGCCGTTGTATGTCCCTAATTCAGTTTTTAGCTCAGTAGTAGTAGAAAACGCCTCACGAATGCAGAATCGTCGTATTAAACAAAGTGTTGGTTTACGTTATTGCGATGCGGCGGTTGTGGGGTTGGTGGTTGATGATATAAAAAAAATGCTCCAAAACCATGCCGATATTGAGACGCGCCAAACCTTGATTGTGAGTTTTGACACTTACGGACCATCGTCACTGAATATTTTGGTATACACCTTTACTAAAACCGTTGATTGGGTCAAATACAAAGCGGTTCAGCAAGATGTGATGCTTAAAATCGTTGAGATTGTTCATGATCATGGGGCTGATTTTGCGTTCCCAACCACGACCTTAGATATGCCAACCGCTGCGGTGACGGCATTAACGTCGATAGATTGCCATCAACAAGCTTGATTTTAATCGAATAAATCGTTGTGGTGGGATAGCAGTTGGTATTGAGTTAAGAGGCAGGTAAAATAGCTGTAACAATAGAAAAAGGATGCTAACTGTTAGCATCCTTTTTGCGTTTATTTAGTGACATTGAAGGCTGATTGAAATCCATGGCGAACAAATATGATGTAGTAATTATTGGTGCGGGTGCTGCCGGTTTAATGTGTGCAGCTACGGCAGGCAAGCGCGGACGCTCAGTGCTTGTACTGGATCACGGTAAAAAACCTGGTCGTAAAATTTTAATTTCAGGTGGTGGTCGCTGTAATTTTACCAATAATGATGTTGCTGCTAATAATTATGTTTGCCGTAATCCCCATTTTGTTAAATCAGCATTGTCACAATACAGCCAATGGGACTTTATTGGGTTAGTTTGTCAGCATGAAATTGATTATGAAGAGCGTGATCATGGGCAATTATTTTGCTTAGATTCCGCAAAAGACATTGTCAAAATGTTGGTGGCTGAATGTGATATGCCTAATATCAGTTTACGTTATCAAACTGACATCAGTGCTATTACCCAATTAGAGACTGGGTTTAGTTTGAATGTTAACGGTGAAACGATCAGCTGTGAATCGCTGGTGGTGGCGACAGGGGGCTTGTCGATGCCTAAATTAGGTGCGACCCCATTTGGCTATCAAATTGCAGCACAGTTTGGTTTAAAAATGGTGCCAACCACTGCAGGATTAGTGCCATTTACACTGCATAAGCAAGATAAAGACGCTTTTGAAGAGCTATCGGGTATCGCAGTGCCTGCAGTGATTACGACCGAAGACGGAACTAGCTTTAAAGAGAATTTACTGTTTACTCACCGTGGCTTATCTGGTCCTGTGGTGTTACAAATATCTTCGTATTGGTTGCCAGGACAAAAGGTAAGTATTGATTTATTACCAACGCTTAATCTGGCTGAAACGTTACTTGAATTACGAGATCAGCATCCAAATCAAAGTATAAAAAACACTTTATCTCGTCTGTTGCCTAAGCGTTTAATTGAAGTATTGATCACTCGTGGCGACATTACAGATAAACCGCTAAAGCAGCTTGATCATAAAGAGTTTGAGCAGTTAGCCACCTATTTTCATCACTGGAATATTGCACCTAATGGCACCGAAGGCTATCGCACTGCTGAAGTGACCCTTGGTGGCGTTGATACAGATGAATTATCATCAAAAACCATGGAATCGAAGCAAATTAAAGGGCTGTTTTTTGCTGGTGAAGTGATGGATGTCAGTGGTTGGTTGGGGGGATATAACTTCCAATGGGCGTGGAGTTCAGGTTATGTAGCGGGTCAAAATGCATAATATTTGAGCGAAGATTTGAGTATTTTCGTTCTGAAAAGATTCAAATTTTATCCAAAGTGGTGTTTTTTTATTGATATTACTTGGTGGTGAGTAAATATTTACCAAGTAATATCATGTTGTTAGGGGGTATTTTGATGATTATCAAAAAATAAATCTTTACAATAATTGCGAACCACATAATAATGGCGGTGCTCTGTTGTTCAGAGTTATTAATGAAAACATCAAGTAAAAGAAAAACCCTCAGAATATCTTCGTTAGTGTTGCATTCCTTAGTGTTTCCCTTAGCTTCATCGTCACATTCAATAATTCAAGCTTTCAGCGCATCGTGATTTATTCGCGTTTAATTTTTTATGAATTTTAATCAAAATTAAGGGACACATTATGTCTACTGGTATCGTTAAGTGGTTCAACGAAGAGAAAGGTTTCGGTTTCATTACTCAGGACAATGGCGGTGCTGACGTATTCGTTCACTTCCGTGCAATCGCTTCTGAAGGTTTCAAAACTCTTGCTGAAGGCCAAAAAGTGTCTTTTGAAGTAGAGCAAGGCCAAAAAGGTCTTCAAGCTGCAAACGTTGTAGCTTTATAATATTTTAAGTCGACGCAGATGGTCACAGTACCGTTTGCGTCACTTTTAATAACACCCATTTTAACTTAAAAATTATTTATACAATATCATCGAAATATAAAACACTTCCAACATCTGCTTCTGTATTTGTCGTTACGTTCATATTTACTTCGTTACTTTATTATAAATAAAAATTTAAATACTTAATTAGCATAGATAATGTTAGATGCCTTTTATCATCTGAATATTTTGCTGCTAGTAAAAAAACTAAGGATACTTATGTCTCGTTCATTAGGCCGTAAGCGATTTTGGTTCCAACAGAATCGTCAAGAAAACCCTGTAAATACAAATGAAAATCAAGAGGTTAATAATGATAGTAAACTTTAATTTAGTAAAAAACCAACGCACTTGGAGTGCCAATATCCATCAGTTAAACAGTGATGTATTAAAGCGTCATGTTCTTATTAACGGTAATGTTGATAATCTTGATATATCATTTAGTTACTGTGAAAAAACAGCGGCAGGTAACATTACAAATAGTAGCAATAAAGTAATTGGTAATTTCTATATTTCTTATTAATACCTTAGGGGATTTAATTAAGAAATGATTTTAATTAAATGTCTTATTCTCGCCAAATGACATTATTTAATAACAATATAAGTATAGTACACCTTCATAATAATTCGGTATGGTTATGAGTATAAGGTTAGTGCATTGATTTATATGAATATTATCATTTCAAACTATTGCTTGGTGCGATAGTTTAATCAGATTCAAATTAAGGGACATTCAATGTCATTATCAAAAACAATCGGTACGGTTAAGTGGTTTAACGAAGAGAAAGGTTTTGGTTTTTTAACTCAAGACAATGGCGGTGCTGACGTATTCGTTCACTTTCGTGCTATCGCTTCTGAAGGCTTTAAAACATTAGCTGAAGGTCAGAAAGTATCATTTGACGTTGAGCAAGGCCAGAAAGGTCTACAAGCAGCGAACGTTATCACGTTATAATCTGACACGTTATACCTAATAAAATGCTGACTAAGGTCGGCATTTTTTATATCTATGCATTGTTATTCGGAACCTTTCCTCTAAGAATATCCTGCACATCCTGCACATCCTGCACATCCTGCACATCCTGCACATCCTGCACATCCTGCACA
>NZ_CAMRAN010000073.1 GCF_947039875.1 uncultured Photobacterium sp. | reverse complement strand
AGCAACTGACTTGTAATCAGTAGGTCACCAGTTCGACTCCGGTAGTCGGCACCATCTTTTAAAAGCCTCATCTTTGATGAGGTTTTTTTTCATCTATAGAAAAGGCCAAAAAAAACGACAACTTCGCAGCTGTCGTTTCACTCTACCATCAATCGTCAATTTTCATTTTATCCCGCAAACATATGCTTAATCCATGTTGCAGGCTGATTATCATCGCACTTGGCTTTTAAATCTCCATTACGATCCCATATAGGTAACGCGACATTACCATTACAATCAAACCGTAAACTACCATTGTTTGCTCGTTGATACTTAATCGTCGTGATATAAGGCGGCCAGCCAATATTTAACGGCAATGGTTGACGACGAGCAAGATAATCAGCATAAACCCGTAATGCACCACTAGAGCCCGTCAAACGCACTGGCGTGTTATCATCCCGTCCAACCCATACAACGCCAACCTCGCGGCCATCAGCCCCAGCAAACCAACTATCACGGTTATTATCGGTTGTTCCTGTTTTACCCGCTAACTTAGCTGAACTGAATTTATTTTGAAGAAAGCGTGCCGTGCCTTGGCTAACAACTTTTTTCATATCATAAGTTGTCAACCAAGCTGCTTGCTCTGGAACCACTTGCTCAATCTTAGGCTGATGTTGGTACAGGACTCGTCCTCGACTATCAACAACAGCATCCAAGCTGTATAGCGGCGCTTTACGGCCGTTATTAGTAATACTCTGGAACATTTGTGCAACTTCAAACGGTGATAAACTAAATGCACCTAATAATATTGAGGGTAAGTGAGGAATTTCATCTCGCTTAACTCCCAACTTCGCCATGGTGTTAATCACCGTTCCTAACCCGACTTTTAAACCTAAATTTACCGTCGGCACATTTAATGAATGCGCTAAAGCATAATATAACGGCACTTGACCACGGAATTTACGATCATAGTTTCTTGGTCGCCACGACGTTCCCTTACTGCCCTTTAGAACAATGGCACTATCACTCAGGGTTGTCGCCAAAGTAAACTTCTGCGGCTTACTCAACGCTGCTAAATAAACCGCAGGCTTAGCAAGCGAGCCTATTTGGCGACTAGCATCCAGCGCACGGTTAAATCCAGCATAACCAGGACGGCTACCACCAATCAGTGCTCTTACTGCACCATATTGACGATCAACCACCACCATTGCCGTTTCAACTTTGACACCAGCTTTTTTATTTAATCGTGGCACCATTACCGCAATAGTTTTTTCTGCGGCTTGTTGTGACACTGGATCGAGAGTACTAAAAATACGTAACCCTTTACCTAATTTGTAAATATCGCCAACATCTTGTTCTAGTTCACGTTGCAATTGTTGAAAATACGCTGGCTGACGACTGGCTATCTTAGGGGTCTTTTGAATACCTAATGGTTCTGATACGGCTTTTTCATATTCAGCGCCTGTAAGGTAATTATTTTTTAGCAGCAACATCAACACTAAATCACGACGTTTAATGGTGCGCTCAGGATGGCGCCATGGATTAAATTGTGACGGCCCTTTCACCATTCCTACTAACATGGCTAATTGATCGGGTCGCAGTTCTTCTAACGGACGCCCAAAATAAAATCGTGCCGCAAGAGGAAAACCATGCACTTCTTTGGCGCCATTCTGCCCAAGATAAATTTCATTTAAATAAGCTTCTAAAATACGATCTTTACTGTAACGATAATCAATAATGACGGCGATATACGCTTCACGTACTTTGCGCCATAAACTACGTTCACGGCTTAAAAATAAATTTTTCGCTAACTGCTGAGTCAGCGTACTGCCCCCTTGTACGGTATGTCCAGCTTTAAGGTTAACCACCATCGCCCGTAAGATTGCCAGCGGTGATACACCTTCATGCTGATAAAAATCACGATCTTCGGTTGTTAGCAGTGCATCAATTAATAATGGTGGAAATTGATTCCGCGCCATGAAGATCCGTTGCTCATTACCTGTAAGGCCTAACATCCCCAATAGTTTTGGTTCTATCTTAAGGGTTTTTAATGATTTCTTGGTTGTTAGATCGGTAATGGAAATCAGAGTGCCACCTGAAAAAGTCAGCATGACATGTTGTTGCGGCTGTGGATCATCAACAAACTTAAAGGGGCGACGAATTAATTCAATCCGGGTTGATGATGCAGAATACTCGCCCATGCGTTGTGGCGTTGCTACTTTATGGTATTGCAATACATTCAATTCATGGCGAACATCACTTAGGGTCATAGCTTGGCCCGTATGTAAGGTCAGCACTCGACCATAAACAACCGACGCTAAATCCCAAATTTGACCATCCATTTTATTGCGCACCACCGTATCTAAATAGATACCGATAACCAATAAAATAGCGGCCACAACTAGCATGAGTTTAAAGCTTAAACGCCCAAGCTTTCGTAACCATGGATGCGGAGCGACGTCTTTTTTAGCCGATTTTTTTTTTGCAGACGTTTTTTTTGCTGCAGTTTTTTTAGGCGATGCTTTTTTTGCCGCCGGTTTTAACGCCGCTTTTTTTTTCGAAGGCGAGAGAGTTTTCGCGGGTATTTTTGGGGGTTGCGACAACTTAATCATAATCAATCAACTACCGTAATTCCTATATTTAAGCTGGCAGCAATAACGCTGCGCAGCATCATTAATGTAAATTTACTGTAACACTATACCTGATTATATATACAGGTATCGAGCTTGTTTGTCGTAGTTAAAGGTATTTTTTAATTTTGCGGGTTGGAATATGATTTGCGGGATCATCAGGCCAAGGATGCTTAGGATAACGTCCTTTCATTTCTTTTTGGATATCCTTGTATGAACCGAGCCAAAAACCCGCTAAATCTTGCGTGATCTGTAATGGTCGTTGCGCCGGTGATAACAATTCTAGCACTAAAGCAACCTTACCATTGGCGATCGTAGGTGTTGTGGGCTCACCAAACATTTCTTGTAACTTCACCGCCAGTACAGGTTGTTGCTGTTCTTGATAACGGATCGTTATATTTGTTCCCGTTGGTACCTGATAATGGGTTGGTAACAATTGATCGAGTTGTTGTTTGTTATTCCAACCAAGATAGGCTTCTAGTGCAGTAACCATATTGACTTTTTGTAAGCCTTTTAAGGTTGTAATGCCATTTAAGTAAGGCAATAGCCATTGCTCAGAATTGGAAAGTAAACTCGCCTCGTCTAACGCTGGCAAACCAAGTTCAGGTAACCATTGATTGGCACAACGACCACGAATCAATAATGCGTTAGCTTTTTCTGTCCAATGTAAAACGCTCAATCCTTTACGTTTAACTGCGTTGAGTAACGCTTCACTGGCTAATGCCACATCTGGCGTTGCAGCAAGGCTACGGGCAACAATTAATTTGCCACAATAAACACGATGTTCAGCACTTAAGCGACCTTTTTTATCATCCCAATCAAGCCAGTCACATTCACTAAACAGAACTGGTAAGGTTTGTTGTAATACACAGACGTCAGCTGCAATGGCCGAGAAAATACGACTATCGCCTTGGCCGGTTTTAACAACATCAGCCACCACTAACAATGATTGAGTGGCAAGACTTTGACTACTATCAAGTACGCCCCCTTGACCATTGGCTAACTGATAACGACCATCATCAGTGCGGGATTGC
This sequence comes from uncultured Photobacterium sp., assembly GCF_947039875.1. Lineage (GTDB taxonomy): Bacteria > Pseudomonadota > Gammaproteobacteria > Enterobacterales > Vibrionaceae > Photobacterium. Next base: position 7,585 of record NZ_CAMRAN010000073.1, on the reverse strand, counting down.
GCAACACGATCAGGAAAACCAACCGCCAGCACAATCGCAGCCCAATAATTATTAACCGTAAGCGGTGTATTTCTTGCGACAACAAGAGTAGTAAGATGTTGCTGCGCCCGTTGCAAGTAAGCATGACTTCTAGTGAGTTTCTTGGTCTCAAGTAAGTGCAACTGAAACGCTAAATCTGGATTATCAATACCACGTGGTGGATCTTCTAATAACGCCACCAGCATTGCGGCTGTCGTTACAATAGTAAGATCTTGTTGCTGGTGTGCGGCTTGTTGAGCAAAAGCCAGCATCGCACTATGACGTGGATCTGCGCCTATCGTTTGCATCACTTGCCCGCGTGGTGTTTGCTGACCACGTTCATCAATCGCGCCTAATTGCTGCAATAATTGCTGAGCCTGTTGCAATGCAATCATCGGTGGCACATCTAGCCATTGTAAGTGTTGTGGATCATGACATCCCCATTGCACCAACTCCATCGCCAGAGCGGTTAAATCACTGCGCAAAATTTCAGGTTGAGGCGTTGCTGGTTGACGTTGTAATAATTCCTCGCTGTACATCCGTAAACAAATACCCGCTTCTAAGCGTCCAGCACGACCCGCACGCTGCTCTGCCGATGATTGAGCAATACGTACTTGCTGTAAGCGACTAATCCCTGTTTTTGGCTCCCACTGCGCGATCCGTTCAAAGCCACTATCAACCACTAATCGAATTCCCTCAATGGTCAAACTGGTTTCAGCAATATTGGTCGCCAGTACCACTTTACGTTGGCCAACAGGAGCTGGATTAATAGCTTGCTGTTGTTGCTCTATCGGTAACTGACCATACAACGGACAAATATTGATATTGTTATTAGATAAACGTGCCGCTAATGCTTGCGCAAGCCGTTTAATTTCACCAACACCGGGTAAAAAAGCCAATATTGATCCGGTTTCTTGAACCAACAACTGGTTAATTGCTATCGCCATCTGCTCAATCACATCCCGAGGATCATTAACATGTTGGTAGCGATATTCCACCGGGAAGCAACGTCCTTGTGACTCAACATAAGCCGCAGTAGGAAGTAGCTGTGCCAATGCGGTTTGATCTAGAGTGGCTGACATTACCAATAATTGTAAATCATCCCGCAGGGCTTGCTGAACCTCAATCGCTAACGCTAACGCAGTATCGGCATGAATACTGCGTTCATGAAACTCATCAAAAATAATTAACCCAATTCCAGCCAGTTCGGGATCATGCTGCAACATTCGCGTCATAACGCCTTCCGTCACAATCTCTAACCGTGTTTGGGCACTGACTTTAGTTTCGCCACGCACTCGTAAGCCAACAGTTTGACCAACACGTTCACCCAATTGCTGCGCCAAATAACTGGCAATGTTTCTCGCCGCTAACCGTCGCGGCTCCAACATAATAATTCGCTCCACGATGGTATTTGTTTCCAATAACGCCAATGGCAAACGGGTTGATTTACCCGCCCCTGGTGGAGCTTTTAAAATTATTTGAGTATGGTTAGCGAGTGCCGCAAACAAAGTAGCTAAAACGTCATCAATAGGGAGTTGTGACAAGGGCGTCACCTTATGTCATGATCAAAACAGAATCACATTGTAACGAAAGCCTAGCGACAACTAAAAATAATAATCCATACTTGAGGCCAAAATGAAATTTGCTCCGCCACTACACGCAGCCACTTTAATTAAACGTTACAAACGCTTCTTAGCTGATATCACATTAGACGATGGTGAGATTAGAACCATTCATTGTGCCAATACTGGCGCAATGACAGGATGTGCCGATTCGGGAACCACGGTGTGGTATTCAACCTCTGATAATAAAAAACGCAAATACCCTAATAGCTGGGAATTAGCTCAAACAAAGCACAATGATTGGATTTGTGTTAACACCATTCAAGCCAATCATCTTGTTAAAGAAGCGATAGAACAGCAACGTATCATTGAACTCAATGGCTACGATAATTTACGCACTGAAGTGAAATACGGTGCTGAAAATAGCCGTATCGATTTATTACTTGAATCACAAACCCGTCAGCCCTGCTATATTGAAGTAAAAAGTGTGACTCTACTGACGGATAATGGCCAAGGTTATTTCCCAGATGCAGTTACTACTCGTGGTCAAAAACATTTACGCGAACTGACCGAAATGGCACAACAAGGATCACGAGCGGTTTTATTTTTTGCGGTGTTACATACGGGAATTAATCAGGTCAATGTTGCGCAGCATATTGATCCAGAATACGCGCGATTATTACACCAAGCTATCAGTGCAGGAGTTGAAATTATTTGTTACCGAGCAACGATTGATGCTGCTGAAATAAAACTCGAAGACTGTATACAATTTCAGCATTTGACATAAAAAATGCTGTTTTCTTCACATTGACGTAGAATTGAAGTTATACATTAATTGCCACGCAGTAACCTTTCTGGTATAGATACCGCCCAAAATTAACCAGTGACGGTTATTAGGTACATTAGGAGATGCTATATGCCAGAGACCAACGTTAAAAAATCACTAGGCATCCTGGCTATTGCTGGGGTTGAACCTTATCAGGAAAAAGCTGGCGAAGAATACATGGGCGAAGCTCAATTAGAGCATTTCCATAAAATTCTATCAGCATGGCGTAACCAACTTCGCGTTGAAGTTAATCGCACAGTAAACCACATGCAAGATGAAGCCGCTAACTTCCCCGATCCAGTGGATCGTGCCGCACAAGAAGAAGAGTTCAGCCTTGAACTTCGTAATCGTGACCGCGAGCGTAAACTGATCAAGAAAATTGACAAGACAATCAAGCGTATCGAAGAAGATGATTTCGGCTTCTGTGATTCTTGTGGTGTAGAAATCGGTATTCGCCGTCTTGAAGCTCGTCCAACAGCAGATCTTTGTATCGACTGTAAAACCCTTGCAGAGATCAAAGAAAAGCAAATGGCTGGCTAATTACGCCTTTAATCAGGCCAAAGCTAATTTTAGAGGGAGCGTAAGCTCCCTCTTTCGTTTACACTAGCGCTCAAAATAACACGCTGTAATTAACCTAATGGTTGTTTACTTACCGATGTCGCACGAGCTCTGCCTTGTAGTCATAACCAAGCGTTATAGATAACTAGGCACCAAACTGAATAGTGTTCTCATTGTAGAGAGTCTTATTCAGTTTGGAGGGAATATATCTTGTTATATTTACCCCTGACTCTGGGCGACATTTACATTGCCGTACCAAGTTAGATAATAATCTATTTGGATTTTATAACCGTTCATTAATGTATGACTAACACAAATCAATATGTCGGTCGTTTTGCACCATCGCCCTCAGGGCCATTGCATTTCGGATCGTTAATTGCAGCTCTTGGTAGCTACCTCCAAGCAAAATCTCAGCAAGGAAAATGGATAGTTAGGATCGAAGATCTTGATCCACCTCGCGAAATGCAAGGGGCTGCTGATGATATTCTGCGCACACTAGAAGCCTTTGGTTTTATGTGGGATGGCAATATCATCTACCAAAGCTTACGTCTTGACGCCTATCAAGCTCAGATCGAAACTTGGTTAGCACAAGGGAATGCATATTATTGTCAATGTAGTCGAAAAGACATTAAACAAACGGGCGGCTATTACCCTGGTACCTGTCGTACCCTCAATCAACGGCACAGCAATGGTGCGGTTCGATTACAAGTAGACACACCAATAACCCATTTCGATGACCGATTACATGGCCGTATCGAATTGCCATTAGCATTGGCGAGTGAAGATTTTATCATTCATCGCCGCGATGGCTTATTTGCTTATAATCTTGCTGTAGTGCTAGATGATATCGAACAAGGGATCACCGAAGTTGTACGCGGTGCGGATTTAATTGAGCCAACTGGGCGTCAAATTGGTCTGTACCGACAACTAAGACATCCTGAAGTGAGTTATTTGCACTTACCGCTCGCCATTACTGACAATGGCAATAAATTGTCAAAGCAAAATCATGCACCAGCGATTGATAAACACAATCCTCGGCCTGCATTAATGGCAGCGCTACGCTTTTTAGGCTTTTCGCCTCCGACAGAGCTTGTCACAGAAAGCGTAGAACAAATTTTACAGTGGGGCATCACTCATTGGCAGCTCAAGCAGCTACCAAAGACGACTGCTATCACACTAGCATTCTAAAATAGTCTGCCGTGATATATCATACACGGCTGTTTGTTGAACCATGTGCACAAAATGGGGTGTATTATCTTTAATCGAGTAGCCAACTTTTGCCGTAAAGTATTGAATCGCGACAGTAGTACTCGCGTTCCAGAGGAACAAACTTTGCAAGTTTACCAACGCCCAGAGCACGGCATTTCACGAAAAGATATCAGCGAAAATGCGCTGAAAGTACTATATCGTCTAAACAAAGCTGGTTACGACGCTTACCTTGTTGGTGGCGGCGTCCGCGATTTATTGCTTCACAAACAGCCGAAAGACTTCGATATTGCAACCAATGCAACACCTGAAGAAATCAAAAAACTGTTTCGTAACTGTCGTTTAATCGGCCGTCGTTTCCGTCTTGCTCACATCCTATTTGGACGTGACATTATTGAAGTAGCAACCTTTCGAGGCCACCACTCAGACGCGCCAATACAAGTGACACCGCCTAAAGATAAGCAAAAACCACAGCTCTCTTCTCGCAATGAAGAAGGCATGTTATTACGTGATAATGTTTACGGCACCATCGAAGAAGATGCAGAGCGCCGCGACTTTACCATTAACGCACTTTATTATAGCGTTAAAGACTTTACCGTTACTGACTATGCCAAAGGTATTGAAGATCTTAATAATCGCGTAATTCGATTAATGGGTGATCCAGAAACGCGTTACCGTGAAGATCCCGTTCGTATGTTACGAGCAGTACGCTTTGCGGTTAAGTTAGACATGGATATCGATCCTGTCACTGCAGCGCCAATTCGTGAACTCGCAACACTGATGCAAGATATTCCATCTGCGCGTCTGTTTGAAGAAAGTCTTAAGCTACTGCAATCGGGTCAAGGTCTAGAAACTTACCGTATGCTGCGTGAATACAATTTATTCCAGCAGTTATTCCCCATTTTATCTGACCATTTCACGGAGAATAACAGCAGCAAAACAGAAAAAATGATCGAGCATATCCTTGCCTCGACCGACAAACGAATGGCTGAAGACAAACGTGTTAATCCAGCCTTCATTTATGCTGCTATGCTGTGGTATCCAATGATGACCCGTGCCGAAGAAGTCTCTTTTGCCAGTGGTTTATCATTCTATGATGCCTTTATGGTTGCCAGTAACGACATTCTTGACGAACAAGTGCGCTCAATTGCTATTCCACGTCGCCACACCACTACGGTTCGCGATATCTGGCAGCAACAATTGCGCTTTAGTCGTCGTAGCGGTAAACGTGCCTTTAAGACCATGGAACACCCTAAATTCCGTGCCGCTTATGATTTCTTAGAAATGCGTAGCTTGTTTGAAGGCAGCGATATCAAAGAATTAGCACAATGGTGGAATGAGTTCCAAGACGCAGATTACAACCAACGTGGCCACATGGTCACTCACATCAATGATGGTGGTGCTCGCCGTCCACGTCGTCGTCGCCCACAGCAACCACGTCGTAAAAAACCGCAAGTAAAATCATGATTCGCGCTTATATTGCGATTGGTAGTAACTTGGGCGATCCTGTCGCCCAAGCTCAAACCGCTATCAAGGCACTGCAACACCTACCCAATACACAAGTTATTAGCGTATCCTCGTTGTACAGCAGTACCCCGATGGGACAGCAAAATCAACCTAATTACATAAATGCGGTTGTTGCTATCGACACCACATTAGCTCCGCTTACGTTGCTTGATCACACTCAAGCAATTGAGCTCGAACAAGGACGTGTTCGCAAAGATGAACGCTGGGGTCCACGGACACTAGATCTCGATATTATTTTATATGGTGATCTACAGCACCAGTGTGAGCGCTTAACCGTGCCGCACTATGGCATGAAAGTACGGGAGTTCGTACTGTATCCACTAGCCGAAATTAACCCTGCTTTAGTTTTGCCTGATCACACTTCTTTATGCACGTTATTGACTCAGGTTAACCGTAATGGCTTAGCTATTTGGCAAGCATAAATTCATCAGAGCGAGAAAGAAGCTATGAAAAAAATTACCATCAACGATCTCCTAAAATGGAAGCAAGAAGGTCGTAAATTTGCATCAGTAACAGCATACGACGCGAGTTTTTCTCAATTATTTGAGCAGCAAAATATGCCGGTTATGTTAGTCGGTGACTCGTTAGGCATGGTTCTCCAAGGCCACAACGATACCCTTCCAGTAACCATTGATGACATCGCTTACCATACGCGTAGCGTTCGTGCAGGTAGCCCTAACTCGCTGCTAATGGCTGACATGCCATTCATGACCTTCGCAACCCCAGCACAAGCTTGTGAAAATGCCGCAAAACTAATGCGCGCAGGGGCAAATATGGTCAAAATCGAAGGTGGCGCTTGGGTTGCTGAAACAATTTCAACCCTTACACAACGAGCGGTTCCTGTATGTGCTCACCTTGGTTTAACACCTCAGTCTGTCAATATTTTTGGCGGTTATAAAGTTCAAGGCCGCAATTTGGATCAAGCTGAGACAATGGTTAATGATGCCATTACCCTCGCTAAAGCTGGTGCCCAAATCATCGTATTGGAATGTGTTCCAGCAAGCCTTGCTGAACGTATTACCAAAGCGGTGGATGTGCCTGTAATTGGTATCGGTGCGGGTAATTCGACCGATGGCCAAATACTGGTTATGCACGACATGTTTGGTATTTCTGCAAACTACATGCCGAAGTTCTCTAAGAACTTCCTTGCAGAAACAGGAGATATGCGTACTGCGGTTACTAAATACATTGAAGATGTTGAGTCTGGTGCATTTCCAGGATCTCAGCATACCTTTGAATAAGGAATAAGAGATGCAAACATTCGCCGAGATTGCCCAGTTAAGAGAGCAAATTACGACGTGGCGCCACGCAGGCCGTCGAATTGCCTTTGTTCCAACCATGGGTAACTTACATGAAGGCCATCTTACGTTAATGCGTAAAGCACGTAAGCATGCTGATGTTGTTGTTGCGAGTATTTTTGTTAACCCAATGCAGTTTGAAAAAACTGAAGATTTAACCAATTATCCACGTACTCTTGAACAAGATATTGCTAAGTTACAACAGCAAAATATGGTGGATGTGGTATTTACGCCAACCCCAGAAATCATGTACCCAGCCGGACTTAATAATCAAACTTACATTGATGTCCCTGGATTATCGACTATTTTAGAAGGCGAATTACGTCCGGGTCATTTCCGTGGCGTAGCAACCATCGTTAATAAATTATTTAATATCGTCCAACCCGATGTGGCTTGTTTTGGCGAGAAAGATTACCAACAATTGGCGCTTATTCGTCAAATGGTGATTGATCTAGCGATGGATATTAAAATTGTTGGCGTACCAACAGTACGTGAAATGGATGGCTTAGCCATGAGTTCACGTAACGGTAACCTTACCGTTGATGAACGCCAACGTGCACCTGTTTTAGCCCGTACAATGCGTTGGATCA
>NZ_CAMRAN010000072.1 GCF_947039875.1 uncultured Photobacterium sp. | reverse complement strand
CATTAATATACAGGCTCAAAACTAAAATAATTACTGTCATTTTAGCTTATTTAGCCTGTACTCAGTTAGTGATATTCCTTTATGGGGATAACGAGTGTACTTGTGGAGGGTTTATAGGGCTATTTGACGGGTTATTGTCTGTCATATCGAAAGCGAAACATGAGCTATCCGTGATCTATTCACCGCGCCATTGAGCATTAAAGGTACCTGTGAAAATATATTTAAACATCACAATGCAAATAGTAATACTACAACACGCTGATAATAGATTCCCTATCTCGTTCGTAACCTCACTGTAGGGAATGACGGGGTGAGTTTTGCCATCACTGTAAAAAGCGGCTGGAATCAATTGCTATATTTCAGCAGCAAATAACGCGGGTTATTCTTCGTCATCTCGGAAGCGAAGCATGAGCTATCCGTGATCTATTCACCACGCCATTGAGCATTAAAGATGCCAATAAAAATATACTTAAACATCAACGCAAATAGTAACCTTACGACATACTAATAATAGATTCCCTATCTCGTTCGTAACCTCACTGTAGGGAATGACGGGGGTGGGTTTACCGTCACTGTTAGGATTGGTTTATTCCAGACGTAAAAAAGCCGCTGTAAAAACAGCGGCTTTCTTAAATATGACGGAGCTGCTTCGAGGATTAGCGGATTTGAACCCTGCTTTACTTACTCGGTCTAAACTCCCACTTTTATTTAGATGTAAAAAAGCCGCTGTAAAAACAGCGGCTTTTTTGAATGTGGCGGAGAGATAGGGATTTGAACCCTAGATACGCTATAAACGTATGCTGGTTTTCAAGACCAGTGCTTTCAACCGCTCAGCCATCTCTCCAATTTTTATATCTCTTTAAAAAGAGATATGGCGGTGAGGGAGGGATTCGAACCCTCGATACGTTGCCGTATACACACTTTCCAGGCGTGCTCCTTCAGCCACTCGGACACCTCACCACATTGTTGCCAACAACGCTTTGCTTGTCGACGGCGTGTAATATATTGATTTATAGGATCAGGGTCAAGAGTTTTTATGTGAGTTTTTTCTATTTGTCGACTTATACTGCGATTTGCACTGTTCTTGTACCAAAATCACTAATTCACCTTTTAGAAACAACAAAAGCACCTCGATGAATACTTTTGATAAATTCAAATAACGGTAAAAACTATTTAGAGTGTTGGTTGAGCACACGCAGTAACACGGAATATTCTACGGCATAACTCAAGAAACTGACCATAAACAACACCTAATGCACCAGAAACTAAAATGTTACTCATTACCGCTGTAATGACTTGTTCTTTATTTGCACCCACAGCCAAAAGGATACACGCGTAGATAGGTGACTGGAACACAACATAGGCCACCATATCTGACATGCCTTTCATCCATCGTGCCGGAGACAACCGACGGCCACAACCAATAATATAATCACGGAACATGCCATAAGGCCATGCAATCGCAATATTAATCGGTATTGATAGCGTACGTGATGCTAATGACTGTTCAAATGACATACCTGAAATAAAAATTTCAATCATCATCCCAGTAATAAAGCCAAACACTACCATTGCAAATATATCTGCGGCGGCATTTCTGACTCTAAATGGCACTTTAATAACAGACATTCACTTCCCTTACTCTAACAAAATCAACAAGTCTTGGGCATACATACGTTATTTAAAACTACTTAATTCACACCACGTAGTTCATGTGCGAATTAAAACAGCTTTTTTATAAAAGAAGGTTCTGTATTTGATATTGGTTTCGAGTTAATGACTGTTATTTAAGTTAAATTTGGGATTTTTATCTAGTCTAAAAATAACCATTAGAGCATTTAATTATCACGATTAGTTTTTTAATACCGCAAATTAATAACAACTAAAAATCCGAATTTAAGAGTAAATTCGGATTAGTTATTTTATATGTATTTATCGTTCTTATTTACGCCAAAGATGACTGCGGTAATTTAGGTAACTTAATCGTTAGTGCAATAATGAGTGAAACAATTAACAAGGCAAACATTAAATAGAACGTCGCGATAAAACCACCAAAGATGGAAGCAACAATTGATCCAATAAAACTACCGATACCAAAGCCTAAATAAATAATGCCGTAATTTTTAGTAAGGTTATTTAGACCAAAGAAATCACTAACTAATGAAGGAAATACCGTGATTGTGCCACCAAAGCTAAAGGCAATGCAGGCAACAGCAATATAAAAACTCATCTGACTTTGATGAGCAAATAATAATGCGCACACGCCTGTTAAACACACCACTAATGAGATAGCCACAACCTTAGTTCGTGCCATTTTATCAGATAGAATACCTAGCACTAAACGTCCACTTAGGTTAGCTATCGCAATAATAGCCACACTGGCCGCGGCAACCTCTAGTGATAAGTGTACGTAACCCTGACCGATATCTTTGGCAACACCAATAACATACAAACCACTCATGCAAACAGTCAAAAAAACTAAAGCTAGCATCCAAAATTGTGGGCATTTCATTGATTGTGAAAGACTGAAATCACGCACTTCAGCAGCAGATTCTGTGGTAGATACTTGTTGTTTCGGTGCATCTTTCATCATTAAGCCGCCAATGATAACCATGACCATTGCAATAATGCCCCAGTAATCAAAGGTGCTTTCTAAACCATTATGCTCAAGGAAGTACATATTAATGAATTTAAAACCTAAACTCCCTAAACCATATGCACCAATCGCGCAGGCAGAAATTAACCCTTTACGCTCAGGAAAGAATTTCACGCAATTAGACAAGGTCATTAAGTACCCGGTACCGTCAGCAAAACCAATTAACAATCCAGCAAAGATATATAACAACCAAATATTGGTAGCATGTGCTGTGAGTAATAAACTCGCACCTAATAAAATACCCGCCCCCAGAGTAACGTTACGCACCCCGAAACGCTCTTGCATTTTACCCGCCATTGATGACGCAACCGCCAAGGCTAAACTCATAATACCAAAAGAAAAAGCAACACGACTGACGGGCTCAGATAATTTACCTGCAAGTTGGGAATTAAATAAACTCCATGTATAAACTGAACCTAAAGCAAATTGAGTTATAACTGTGCCTAGTAATGTAAAATAACGGCTACGACTGGTAATTTGAATGGTCATGATGACGTCCTTTTTTCGGTGAAATACTCAAGGCCATATTGCAGATTGCCTTGTTGCTGTTCACAAAAATACGGCAATAACCATAGATAACAAGAGGGTAAAAAAACAATAAAATCAGCGGTAATGTATGAGGGATAAAATGCAATATAGCGGCATGAAATGCATTTTGCCGCTAATCATTAGTTAGCGTTTACAACTGCATTAAGCACCGAAAAGCTTTTAGATTGCTACGACTCACGGGAATATGCGGCTCAACATGGGCTAATTTGATCATATAAGTACTATTAACCCATGGAATGATCTCTTTAACATCATTAATATTTATACAATAAGATCGGTGACAACGAAAAAAATCACTCGTTGGTAAACGTAGCATTAATTCACTTATCGTAATCGGTGCCACAAAACACCCTTCAGCAGTATAAACATGTGTTACTTTTTCATTGGCAATTGCACAGCAAATATCACTAATCGCAGTAACATGAATGTGATTATTAAGCATTAGATTAATACTATGGCTGCGTATATTTGTCGTAACTTGCGGTGGTTCTTGAGCTCGAGTCTGTAACTTGGCTAATAACCCTATCACTCGTTGCTCGTTAAGTGGCTTCAATAAATAATCAACCGCTTCTAATTCAAAAGCATCGACTGCGTATTCTTTATAAGCTGTTGTAAATACAATTTGAGGCTTATGAGAAAATTGAGCAATATTACGCGCTAACAACATGCCATCAATTGATGGAACATTAATATCTAAAAAAACAACATCAACCTTATTAGATTGCAAAAATTTAAAGGCATCCAGTCCATCATCAAACGCAGCAATAATATTAATAGTGCTATGTTTTTCAATTAAATAAGTTAACTCTTCACGAGCAAGATATTCATCTTCCACGATCAAGGCATTTAGTTGCATGATATTAATCCTGTTCTTTTACAAAAAATTGCATACTGGTTCCTTGCTCAAGCCGACTAATATGTAATCCATCGCTATATAATAATAATAACCGTTGATGGACATTATTGAGTCCAATATGGTGTGAATCTATTTTGCTTTGGTATAATTTGTCGATAATTCTTTGGCTCATACCAACGCCAGTATCAGTGATCGTAATCGCTACATCATCCTTTCTTCTCTTTACTGAAATAACAACTTTTCCAGCTACACGAGAGGGTTGAATACCATGTAAAATAGCATTTTCAACTAATGGCTGAATCAATAAGCAAGGTATGCGAGGATGGACATCATCAATATCAAACACCACCTCTAATTTGGATCCAAAACGTGCTTGTTCAATAGCGACATAGTCACGCACTTGCTGAATTTCTTCTTGAATATCAATTAATTCAATATCTCGTTCTAAATTGTAACGTAGAAAATCGGCTAAATTTGCAATAAGCTGCCGAGCTTCATCTGGACGAATACGAATTAACGTTGAAATCGCGTTAAGTGCATTAAATAAAAAGTGCGGATTTATTTTACTTTGCAGGGCTGAAAACTCGGCTTTCGCTGCCATTTGCTTTAACTGCTCAATACGTGAAACCTCCATCTGGGTAGATATGATTTGTGATAAACCAATCGCCATTTCACGTAATGACATGCGAATATGATCAGGCTGACAATAAAATATTTTAAGGGTGCCGCTCACTTCGCCATTTTCCCACAATGGAATAATAAGTAATGAATGAAAATTATGTACGTTAAGATTATTACTTATTATTTGTTCACCGCTTTCTACCGCTTGGCGAGTCATTTGACTAATTTTATGGTGTGCATCTAAAAAATGCTCTTCCCCACGACCAACATAAGCACGCACATCTTGCGTATTAGTAATTGCAACAGCGTCAGCATTCGTATAAAACCGAATAATACTGCATACTTTTTGTAGAGCATTACGGTTATTAATACGAAAGTAAGGTAACGTTTTATTAGCAATATCAAGGGCGAGTTTTGCTTGTTGAGCGGCAATAAGATCTTGTTCTTCATCGAGATCTTGCACTAATTTAATGATTAACCCAATCGATAATGTACCAAGGATCATAGGGAAGCTAATATGCGTAACAATATTATAAGCCAGTGCTTTATTGTGTGATAGCAACACAATCAATACCATCGTCAGTATTTCGCAACACATTCCAGCTAAAATACCCAATTGAGCATAATTTTTTTTAGCGCACTGACAATGGATCCAGGTTGCTAATAATCCAGCAAAAATACTCGTTATTAAGCACGCTACCGATGTAGGGCCATCAATATCAATTAAATAACGGTGAATACCTGCAATAATGCCCGCAGGAATACCTATCCATGGCCCAAAAATAATACCACCAGATAACACGGCAATAATACGTACATTAACCAGTGAACCATCAACATTTAAACCTGTATAAGTACTAAACACCGCAAATACAATAAACAATGCTGAGATCATCGCGGTTTCAACAGGCCGTCGATGGGTTTTCTTAACGATAGATTGAAACAACTGGGTACGCGTTAATAAAAATAATGTCATCAACATCAATGCTGCACGTTCAAATACAGCCAATAACATCATAAATTGTTCGCTATACATTGTTTCACCTTAACCATAAGTAAAATTATGAGACACTTAAACCTGTTTTAATACCGCAAAGACATTACGTAATTAAGGATTATGTTATTAGTGAAGGCTTCATGTTTTAATTAAAATCAAAAATAAGCAATTTAATGTCAGTAACCATACTTTGTTTATCTTTTTAGACACAAGACAACAAATATATTTGACCACTACTAGGTTGTTATCAAGAGACTGTTACAATAGTCATATAAAGTTCAGCGATGCATGTATAGTTTATGCATCTGAACACTTAATCATTATCAAGCTGAGATTGTTTTATGCCTTCACAATTAAGTACTATCCTGGAAAACTCTCAACTAGCAGATCAACTGCTATCTGAATCACAAACGCGCGGCTTTGTTACTGCCATGGCAGCAGCACCACACCTTATTGATCCTACAGAATGGTTAGCGTTTATGTGGGGTGGCGAAGAAACATCACCTTTCGATAGCCATGAAGACTTAGAAAATTATGCAAAAGCAATCATTGCAATCTGGAACGAAGCGCGCGCTGCATTATTTGAAAGCACTTGGCAATGGCCTGAAGGCTGTGCATTAGACGATAGTCAGATTGTTACCGAAGTAACCAGCAACTTCTGTGAAGGTATGTTACAAGGTTGGCAATTAGCACGTGATGACTGGGAAACAATAATGCCGCCAGAAAGTGAAGATAATGCCCTACTTGGTGGCGTATTACTTTCTTTTAGCTTGTTATTTGATCCTGAAACAGCATTAGAAGCACTTAAAGAGCAAAACGCAGACGCATTGGCGCAGTTTGAAGAAATCTTCAACGCGATTCCCGTTATGCTATGTGGCCTAACACAACGTGGGGCACAATTAGTTGCCGCCCAGTAATATTGACTGAAATAGCAATAAAAAAGGCGACCCGTTCTGCGAACTCAAATAAGTATCAGAACGGGTCGCCTTTTCTTTTGTTACAGTAAGTAATTACTTACGCATTACCTTTTACTTTTAATTGTAACTCAGCTGCGAAACCTAACATTCTGTTCAGTGGAATAAGTGATTTCACTCGAATGGCTTCATCAACAAAAATTTCATGTTGCAGACCACCTTTAGCTAAAGCCGTGTAAATTGCTTTCAAACCATTCATCGCCATCCACGGGCAATGTGCACAGCTACGACATGTCGCCCCAGCCCCTGCCGTTGGCGCTTCAATTAATTCTTTATCTGGCACCATTTGCTGCATCTTAAAAAAGATACCTTTATCAGTTGCCACTATTAATTTGGTCTGTGGTAACGTTGTTGCCGCTTTTATTAATTGACTCGTCGAACCGACAGCATCAGCTAATGCAACCACACTGGCTGGCGATTCTGGGTGCACCAAAATAGCAGCATCAGGGTGTAGATACTTCATCTGCTTTAGGGCTTGTGCTGAAAATTCGTCATGCACAATGCACTCCCCTTGCCACAGTAACATTTCAGCGCCAGTTTGCTTTTGAATATAACCACCAAGATGGCGATCAGGTCCCCAAATTATTTTACGACCTTCACTATCGAGGTGATCAATAATTTCTAATGCGATACTCGATGTTACTACCCAATCAGCCCGTGCTTTCACTGCGGCAGAAGTATTAGCATAAACCACGACAGTATGATCTGGATGCTGATCACAAAACGCCGTAAAGGCATCAACTGGACACCCAAGATCGAGTGAACATTCAGCCTCTAAGGTTGGCATTAACACTTGTTTTTCTGGGGTTAATATTTTTGCTGACTCACCCATAAACCGCACTCCACAAACAATCAAAGTTGTTGCTGAATGTTGATTACCAAAGCGCGCCATTTCAAGGGAATCACCGACAAAACCTCCCGTCGCTTCAGCTAGAGCCTGAATCTCGGGATCGGTGTAATAGTGTGCAATCAATACTGCATTATTACTCTTTAGCAGTTGCTTGATTTTTGTAATGTAAACCTGCTTTTCATTATCCGATAATAGCACTGGTTTAGGTGGAAATGGATAGATCATTTCCGATGGATCAAATGTAATATTCATTATTCATTTGCTCGTCAGTATTCCTTACGTATTTGATCATTATACCCATGATTTTTGAAATATCATCACTAACCAATAAACAGCTGCATAACATCACATTCACATAAAATACTATTACTACGCATTATATTCTTAAAAGGCATGCATAAAAGTGAAAATTCTTTCTTTTTATTCTGAGAATCCTCTGAGAACATCTCAGAAAAAATATAATTGATATGAATCACAGTATTAATACTTACTATATTAAATAATATCTTATCGCTTTAATGCACCGATTTAACTACCTGTAGAAGAGGTGAGACATTGATGAATGTCTATAACTATCATCAAGCTAGCCCTTACGGCACATTACTATAAATTAAGCCGAAAAGCCTTTCTCACTTGAGAAAGGCTTTATTTTTAAATATTAAGCTATTTTTTGAAACACAAAAAAACGCGCTAATAATTTCTTTCGGTAAATGAGTATTACTCAATACTTTTACTATATTTACGTTTTGACCAAAAAAAACATGGGTTTCAAGTTCGGTAATAGAAATATGTCTATCTGTATGTTCAAAGATATACTTTATGAATCGATAATTCCCACTACCATCACGTACTGAGATTATTTTTTTACCATCACAAAAAACTGTTTTAGTCTTATCATCAAAATATAAGTGTTTTTCTTTCTCATCAAAAGACATCAATAAATAGATATACGAAACAACAGTCATGACACAGAAAAAAATAAGCATCACAATCATAAAGAGATTCATTTATCTAACCTATTGAGCCTGTTTACAAATTTCAGAAATATTCTTCATAGTAACCCAATGGCTAAATCGTTGAGGATCATTTTGGCATAAAGTAGTAATTGAGCCTGTTTGAGCAGTCCAGCCATCTTGTTTCCATTGCTTAATTTTAGCTAAGATAGTGGCTTCTGAATTCGTAGATGGTAGAGATTGAGCAATAATATTGAACGCATTTTCCCCTGCCATTTTAGTGACATTCTCTTGATTCATTTTAACGCCATAAATAAAGACGCCACCAGTGATCCACCCAGACAAAGCCAATAAAACTAAGAATACCGACATTAATTTATTCATAAAAATAACCTCGGTAGTTATATACGTAAACGGCAGATTGTTACGATTGCTGAATCCGAAAGAATGCGTTTTAATTTATCACGGTCATTATCACAAATTGTAGTAACAGAACCTGTTTGAGCCGTCCACCCTTTTGCAAACCAATCTTGAATTTGCGCAATAATTTCCGAATCTGTTTTTTTATCTTGTAATGATTGAGAAACAATATTGTAGGCATTCTCAGTGATCTTATCATTGATGAAAGTACGATCATTACTTAAATGTGTAAACATCAAATAAGCGGCAAATAGCCAGCCAGAAATTGAGATCAGTGAATAACATAATATTTTTTTTTGATTTAACAAAATAACTCCAACTATTCGTAGTAGTAACATTACATAGAGTAACAGCAGCCACTCATTTTATATGGCCGCATAATACCAAAAAAAACAGTAGTTTACACTATTAGAATAGCACTTTTTTGCATTCACTCATTAACCAAATAAAAGCCGATACGATCTTATGCACAACCAATAAAAAGACAAAAAAAACCCACAAAAGATGCAGGCTTTTCACATATTCAAGCAAAAGTTTATTACTTTGATAAATTCATTAACGCAGACTGTGCTTGCTTTGCACTAGTTGAGTTAGGATACTCTTTCTCAACTTCCGTGTAGTAAGACATCGCTTTAGCAGTGTCATTATTACGCTCTGCAATAACACCAAGCTTTAATAATGCATCCGCACGCTTACTTGAATCTTTAAGACTTGCCACAACTTCAAAATTCTTTGCCGCTTGAGCTAAGTTATTTTGAGAAAAATGCAGCTGGCCTAACCAATAGCTCGCATTAGGCTTATACACGGAATCAGGATAAGTGATTAAGAAAGTCTCAAACGCTTGGGTTGCGCCTTGGTAGTCTTTCTTTTTCAAAATCAAATTCACTGCATTTTGGTAAGCATCATTCTCACTCATATTTTTAGAGTAGGCTTCTGTCGGTGCTTTAGTTGTCTCTTTAGCTATTGGTGCTGTTTTTTCTGGCTGACGACTTAACTGGTCAACATCCTTATATAACTGGCGTTGACGTTCTTTCATCTGCTTAATATCGTAGCTATTACGTTCTACTTTGCCACGAATATCATCAATATCAGCAGATATTTGATCTAACTGACGTTGGACCTGCAATTGTGATTGCCCTTGTGCTTCAAGCATTCGCTCTAATGTTTGTAAATTAGCTGCTGAAGCAGGAGCGGCGACCACTTGGGTCGCCGCGCCAACCAGCAACACTAATGCAAATTGACGCATTATTTTGTTACTGTTCATAATTATCAACCTAGATATTAATTAGTATACGATCACTGCACGGCGGTTTTTGGCATAATCAGCATCAGTATGTCCGAACAGTAATGGTTTTTCTTCACCATAACTAACAATAGACATTTGATTTGCAGATATACCTAATGCTTGCAGGTATTGAGCAACAGCTGTTGCACGACGCTCACCCAACGCAATATTATATTCAGGTGTACCACGCTCATCAGCATGACCTTGAACAACTACTTTTGTATTTGGATGGTTACGTAAATATTCAGCATGAGCAGCTAACATATTTTGATATGCTGGTTGGATTTCAGCGTTATCAAATTTAAAAAAGACTGTTTGCTCTTCTTGACGCAACTTTTGCATTTGTTGCTCATGCAATTGCTGCTCAGTCATCGTACCACTTTGAGAAAGCGGTGTAGAAATAGAGCTTTGACCTGCGTCATTAAGACCGCCAATGCCACCTATTTCAGCACTGCTATTTTGGTCTTGAGATCCAGCAGAAGTACCAGCACTATCTGTTGAGCTACATGCTGCCAACGTCATCATCGGTAACGCAATGGCTAAGCCTTTTAAAATTCGGTTAAGTTGCATCTATTTTCATCCTTCATCATTCAGTAATACCCGTTAACTGGATATATTATTGTTCTATATTCCTATTATAGGAATGGACCCCAAGCAGGAGCTCGTACACGTTTACTTGTGGACGGTAAACGCGCTTGAAATCGACCGTCAATAGACACTAGCGACAATTCATAGTTATTGTTTTGTGCTGAGCTATAAATAATCATACTGCCATTAGGTGCAATACTTGGTGACTCTGCTAATTTTGCTTTCGTTAGAATCTGAACAGCACCCGTTTTTAAATCTTGTTTAGCAATGTTATAGCCACTATCTGAACGGTTTACCATCACTAAAGAACGCCCATCAGGGGTAATTTGTGCCCCCATATTCTGACTACCTTGCCATGTTACACGCTGTATATCACCTGTGGCTAAATCAAGATGATAAATTTGTGGGCGTCCGCCACGATCTGACGTGAAATACATTGATTTACCATCAGGTGTCCAAATTTCTTCGGTATTATTAGCACGACCATGGGTTATTTGACGTAATTGCTTTGTTGTAAGATCTTTAATATAAATCTGTAAACTACCCGTCTTTGATAACACCATTGCTAGCTTAGTGCCGTCAGGAGAAAATTGTGGTGAACCATTATGACGAGGATAGTTAGCAACAAGTTCACGCGTACCTTTGTAAATATTCAATACAAAAATTTCAGCCTTACCATTCTCAAAGCTTACGTAAGCTAACTTACTACCATCAGGAGACCATGCAGGTGACATTAGTGGTTGCTTTGATTTAAGTACGACACGCTCGTTATAACCGTCATAATCAGCAACGCGTAATTGATACGGGAACTGCGCCCCTTGGTTATTATCTACATAAGCAATGCGGGTTAAAAAGGCACCACGCTCGCCAGTTAGTTTTTGATAAACCATGTCAGAGATACGGTGCGCGGATTGACGCATGCGGTTCGGTTTTACAACCGCACGGTTATTTAACAGTAAGTAATCACTCGCTGTACCTTGTGTATCACTATTCAACTTACCTTTAACAATATCAACCAGTTGGTAGCTAATAACATAATTACCTTCGGTATTTTGAGTAATACTGCCCGTCACGACAGCATCAACACCTAATTTAGCCCATGCACTATAATTAATTTGGCTTTCATTATAAGGACGTTGAGGTAATTTATTATTCGCTATTGGATTAAATTTACCACTGCGTTGTAAATCAGAAGCAATAACGGCTGAAATATCAGTAGGTAATTTATTTGTTCCTTGCCATTCAAAAGGCACAATGCCAATTGGGCGAGCGGAGTCAACACCATCAGTGATGACCAAATCAAGTGCTGCATGTGCAAATTGGCTAACGCTTAATAAGGCAAAACATACACCTATCATCCAACGTTTCATCAATCACTCCTTATTAGTTACGAAAGCCGCAACTATTGTTGCGGCAAAAATAGAGTCAGCATTCAACAAGTCCATAGATAATCTACGGACTAACGGTTAAATTAATTTCCCGCAATTGTTTAGCTACATCCGGGTTATCTGGTATCGGAAATTCACTTACCTGTAATACTGCCGATTTAGCAGCACGGCAAAGCGTATCATTTCCTGCTAACTGTGAAACATCTAACACTAAACCATTCGCTGACAAACGTAAGGTTAACTTACATTCTTGACCTTTAAAGCTTTGATCAACTAATAAGTTTTGTTGAATCATTTGCTTATAAATAGCGCCATAACGCGCCACTTCATCAGCAATATGCTTACCTCGCGCACCTCCTCGTTGTTCATTTTCAGCTTCTAATCCTGAAAACATATCATTGAGTGCAGCGTCTTGTTTTGCTTGTGCCTTCGCTTTAGCATCTGCCTTTGCTTTAGCATCTGCCTTTGCTTTAGCATCTGCCTTCGCTTTAGCATCTGCCTTTGCTTTAGCATCTGCCTTTGCTTTAGCATCTGCCTT
>NZ_CAMRAN010000071.1 GCF_947039875.1 uncultured Photobacterium sp. | reverse complement strand
AGATCTGTGTTACCACTTAGGTATAGCAACAACTAAACAATAAAAATTGGACAATTATGCGCATAAAAGCAACATCCCTAATACTCATTATTAACGTCATCGTGGTGATTATTTCACTGCGCAGGGGATGTGTAGGCGTACGTTAATGCGACCAAAACACAGTAAAGCCCCCGCACTGAAAAGTTCGGGGGCTTTTTTAAATCAGCAAATCTAAATCCTCAATCAGGATTAATTTTATTTTAACCACACATGCAAGGAGCAGCGATGACAGGGGCAGAGTTAGTCGTAAAAGCGCTGCAACAGCAGGGAATAACAACCATCTTTGGCTATCCAGGTGGCGCGATCATGCCTATCTATGATGCGCTTTATGATGGGGGCGTTGAGCATATTTTATGTCGTCACGAGCAAGGGGCTGCAATGGCAGCCATTGGCATGGCACGATCAACCCAAAGTGTTGCAGTCTGCATGGCAACATCAGGGCCAGGTGCAACCAATTTAGTCACCGGATTAGCCGATGCTTTAATGGACTCAGTGCCATTGGTTGCTATTACCGGTCAAGTAGCAAGCTCACACATTGGCACTGATGCTTTTCAAGAAATGGATGTGATTGGCATGTCACTGTCATGCACCAAACACAGCTATTTGGTGACCGATATTAACGATCTTGCGCCAACATTAGCGGAGGCTTTTGTGGTTGCTCAAAGTGGCCGTCCAGGACCCGTGATTGTTGATATCGCCAAAGATGTGCAATTGGCAACAGCACCAGCAACGGTGCTTCCAACAGTAATTCCACCTCCGTTACCAATAGCGACAACTGCCGCTATCGAGATAGCGCAACAATTATTGGCACAATGTCAGCGACCCGTGCTGTATGTCGGTGGGGGTGTACAAATAGCCCAAGCAACTGCGACACTGCGCCAATTTTTAACCCTAAATCCTATGCCATCAGTCAGTACCCTTAAAGGCTTAGGCTCAGTCGCCCGTCATGATCCACATTACCTCGGCATGTTGGGAATGCATGGGACTAAAGCTGCAAATTTAATCGTACAAGAGTCTGATTTATTAATCGTTGTTGGCGCACGATTTGATGATCGTGTTACCGGAAAATTGGATACCTTTGCCCCTCTAGCTAAGGTAATTCACATTGATATTGATGCGGCTGAATTTAATAAATTACGCCATGCCAACTCATCTTTACGTGGTGATATTAATGTTATTTTACCGCAACTTGAACTTGGGCAAGACATCAGCCGCTGGTTAACCCATAGCGAGCATTTACGTCAAATTGGTAAATGGCGTTATGATCATCCAGGGGAGTTAATTTATGCGCCTTTACTGCTCAAGCAACTGTCAGACATGATGCCAGATAACAGCATTGTCTCGACCGATGTTGGCCAACATCAAATGTGGGCAGCACAGCACATTCAACCACGTGAACCTCAAAATTACATTACCTCGGCTGGACTTGGCACCATGGGTTTTGGCTTACCTGCCGCGATGGGAGCCAGTGTTGCACACCCTGATTCACAATCGATATTAATCTCAGGTGATGGTTCATTTATGATGAATGTGCAAGAACTGGGCACCCTTAAACGCCGCCAAATTCCAGTCAAAATGGTGCTGATTAATAACCAACGCTTAGGCATGGTGCGTCAATGGCAATCACTGTTTTTTGATGGTCGCCACAGTGAAACAATTTTGGATGATAATCCTGATTTTGTAATGCTTGCGCGTGCATTTGATATTCCCGGTAAAACCATTACTCGTAAAGAAGAAGTTGCTCCCGCATTAGCTGAAATGCTAGCAAGCAGTAGTGCCTATTTGTTACATGTGGTTATTGATGAAGAACAAAATGTATGGCCACTGGTGCCACCTGGTGCGGCAAATCAGGATATGCTGGAGAACACATAAATCATGGATAGATATTTAATTGCCATTAAAGCGAACGATAAACCGGTATTACTTGAACGTATTTTACGGGTCATTCGCCATCGTGGATTTGTGATCAAGAAAGTGGATGCGACCCAAAATCACCATAGCAATATCGCTGCGATAAAAATTATTGTGGATAGTGATCGTCCGATTAGCATTCTGATCAATCAAATAGAAAAACTCTGGGATGTAACCACCGTTACGACCTCACAAATTAAAAATTTGGATTAAATTTTAAGAAAGGAATTCACCATGGCAAATACAGCTGATTTTATTTGGTTTAACGGCAATATCGTACCTTGGGCAGAAGCAAATGTTCACGTCCTTACCCATGCAATGCACTACGGCACTTCTGTTTTTGAAGGTATTCGTTGTTACAACACACCGAAAGGACCGGCGATTTTTCGCCACCCAGAGCACATGCAACGATTACTTAATTCGGCCAAAATTTATCGTTTTCCGATCCCTTATAGCTGCGATCAATTAATGGAAATTTGCCGCGAAACCATTCGCGTCAATAACCTTGATTCAGCCTATATTCGCCCATTAGGCTATGTCGGTAATGTCGGTTTAGGTGTCTGCCCTCCGGTTGATACCATTATGGATCTGATTGTAGCGGCCTTTCCATGGGGCTCATATTTAGGTGAAGAAGCGTTAGAAAATGGGGTCGATGCGATGATTTCAAGCTGGAACCGCGCTGCACCTAATACCATTCCAACCGCAGCTAAAGCTGGTGGTAACTACTTATCATCATTGCTTGTTGGCAGTGAAGCCCGTCGCCACGGTTATGCAGAAGGGATTGCGCTAAGTGTTGACGGTTACCTTTCAGAAGGTGCAGGTGAAAATATTTTCGTGGTCCGTAACGGCGTCCTTTCAACCCCACCAACCACCAGTGCAATCTTGCCGGGTATTACTCGCGACACCATTATGGTGCTCGCCAAAGAACGTGGCTATGAAGTACGCGAAGAAAATATAGCTAGAGAAGCGCTCTACCTTGCCGATGAAGTATTCATGACGGGCACCGCCGCTGAGATTGTCCCCGTACGCAGTGTTGATCAGATCTCGGTTGGTGCAGGTAAACGCGGACCAATCACTCACCAACTACAAACCGATTACTTTGGCTTATTTAATGGCGAAACTGACGACAAATGGGGCTGGCTAGACTATATATACCCAGCAAAGTAATGGCCGCCGATTACGTTAATTAATGACTTCAGCCATCGTGATGATGGCTGAACTAAAAAGGATTTTATTGTTATGCCTAAGTACCGTTCAGCAACCACAACCCACGGCCGAAATATGGCAGGTGCACGCGCATTATGGCGCGCAACAGGCGTTAAAGATCAAGATTTTGGCAAACCGATTATTGCGGTAGTGAACTCGTTTACTCAATTTGTACCCGGTCATGTTCACTTAAAAGATTTGGGACAGTTAGTTGCCGAACAGATTGAACAAACAGGCGGGATCGCCAAAGAATTCAATACCATCGCCGTTGATGACGGTATCGCAATGGGTCATGGCGGCATGCTGTATTCATTGCCATCCCGCGAACTCATTGCCGACTCAGTTGAATACATGGTCAATGCCCATTGTGCTGATGCCATGGTGTGTATCTCTAACTGTGACAAAATTACCCCCGGAATGTTAATGGCCTCATTGCGGTTAAATATTCCGGTAATTTTTGTTTCTGGCGGTCCAATGGAAGCAGGCAAAACGAAGCTTTCAGAGCAAGTGATCAAACTCGATTTAGTGGATGCGATGATCCAAGGTGCGGATCCTTCCGTTTCTGACGAACAAAGCGAACAGATCGAACGATCCGCCTGCCCAACCTGTGGTTCCTGTTCGGGAATGTTTACCGCTAACTCAATGAACTGTTTAACCGAAGCGTTAGGTTTAAGCCAACCGGGTAATGGTTCAATGTTAGCGACACACGCCGATCGCGAGCAACTATTCATTAATGCCGGTAAACGTATTGTTGCACTGACTAAACGTTATTACGAACAAGATGATACCACCGCATTACCACGTAATATTGCCAACAAATTAGCGTTTGAAAATGCGATGGCACTTGATATTGCGATGGGTGGTTCAAGCAATACCGTATTGCACTTATTGGCCGCCGCTCAAGAAGGTGAAGTGGATTTCACCATGGCGGATATTGACCAAATGTCACGTCGCGTTCCTCAACTGTGTAAAGTGGCGCCGTCAACGCCGAAATACCATATGGAAGATGTTCACCGTGCGGGTGGCGTTTATGCCATTTTAGGAGAACTTGATCGCGCCGGATTATTCCATAACCAATGCCATAATATTTTGAGTGAAACCTTTGCCGAAAGTCTGCGCCATTACGATATTGTCCAAACTCAATCTCAAGCAGTAAAAGATTTCTTCCGTGCCGGTCCTGCTGGCATTCGTACCACTAAAGCGTTTTCACAAAACTGTCGCTGGGACACCCTTGATGATGATCGTCAACATGGCTGTATTCGTAGTCGAGAATTTGCGTTTAGTGATGAAGGTGGATTGGCGGTGTTATCTGGCAATATGGCGCTTGATGGCTGTATCGTTAAAACCGCAGGTGTTGATGAAAGTTGCCTAACCTTTACCGGACCGGCGGTGGTATTTGAGAGCCAAGATACTGCAGTTGAAGGCATTTTAGGTGGCAAAGTCAAAGCAGGGGATGTGGTTGTGATCCGCTATGAAGGCCCGAAAGGTGGCCCAGGAATGCAAGAAATGTTGTATCCAACCACCTACTTAAAATCAATGGGATTGGGTAAAGAATGCGCTCTGATCACCGATGGTCGATTCTCAGGCGGCACCTCGGGATTATCAATTGGTCATGTTTCACCCGAGGCTGCTAGTGGCGGTACTATTGGTTTAATTAATAGTGGCGATATGATCGCGATTGATATTCCTAATCGCAGTATCAACTTATTGGTTGATGATGCCACTCTCGCCACTCGCCGTACAGAAACTGAATTACGCGGCTGGAAACCTGTCGATCGCGAACGTCAGGTGTCATTAGCACTTAAAGCCTATGCGCTACTCGCAACCAGTGCTGACAAAGGCGCCGTACGTAATAAATCAAAGCTAGAAGGATAACCTGATGATCGATGTCAAACTTGCTAGCGACCAATATTTACTGAGCGGAGCTGATTATCTGCGTAATATCTTACGCGCGCCCGTATATGAAGTAGCACAAGTCACACCATTACAAAACATGACCCGTCTCAGTGAGCGTATCGGTAATCATGTTCAGCTCAAACGTGAAGATCGCCAACCGGTGCATTCTTTTAAACTGCGCGGCGCTTATAACATGATGACTCAACTGACGGAGCCTCAACGTCAAGCAGGCGTCATTGCAGCATCTGCAGGCAACCATGCACAGGGGTTGGCCCTATCAAGCCAAAAGTTAGGGGTCAGTGCCACCATTGTTATGCCGCGTACCACACCGGATATTAAAGTTGATGCCGTACGTGGTTTTGGCGGCAACGTGATCCTGCATGGTAATAATTTTGATGAAGCAAAAACTCATGCGGAAATGCTCGCTCAACAACATGGTTATACATTTATTCCACCGTTTGATCACCCCGCTATCATTGCTGGACAAGGCACGATAGGGATTGAACTGATCCAACAAAATGGTCACCTTGACTATGTGTTTGTGCCTGTTGGCGGTGGTGGTTTAGCCGCGGGAGTGTCGGTATTACTTAAACAATTATTACCAGAAATTAAAGTGATCGGTGTCGAAGCGGAAGACTCTGCCTGTTTAAAAGCCGCTTTAGATGCAGGACAACCCGTCACCCTTGATCAAGTGGGTATGTTTGCCGATGGCGTTGCAGTAAAACGTATTGGCGATGAAACTTTCCGTTTATGTGAACAATATCTTGATGATGTGATCACGGTTAGCAGTGATGAAATTTGTGCCGCAGTAAAAGATATTTTTGAAGACACACGTGCCATTGCTGAACCTTCGGGAGCATTGTCACTTGCCGGTTTAAAAAAATACGCCGAACAACAGCAACTGCAGCAACGTCATTTAGGGGCCATTTTATCTGGAGCTAACCTTAACTTTCATGGCTTACGCTATGTTTCAGAACGGTGTGAGTTAAGTGAAAAACGTGAAGGGTTATTGGCGGTTACTATTCCTGAACGTCCAGGGGCATTTCTTGAATTTTGCCACCTCATTGGCGGGCGAGCAGTCACCGAGTTTAACTACCGTTACAACGACAGCAAATTAGCCAATGTCTTTGTTGGAGTACGCTTACTTCAAGGACAACCTGAATTAGATCAAATTATTGCCGATCTACATCAGGGAGGATATCCCGTTATGGATTTATCCGATGATGAAATGGCCAAGGTTCATGTGCGGTATATGATCGGTGGCCGACCATCAAAACCATTGCAAGAACGCTTGTATAGTTTTGAGTTTCCTGAATATCCCGGCGCTTTAGCTAAATTCTTATCGACCTTAGGTGGGCAATGGAATATTAGCTTATTTAATTACCGTAACCATGGTGCAGATTATGGCCGAGTCTTATGTGGCTTTGAATTAGCCGATCATGACTTGCTATCATTTACCTGCCATTTACGTAAGCTGGGTTACCACTGGCATGATGAAACTGACAACCCCGCATATAAGTTTTTTCTCGCCCAATAGCGACACCATTAAGCAGCCTTAGTGCTGCTTTTTTCTCTGCAATATTATCATCGACGCGGGATCGTACGCGTATACTCCGTCATAAACTGCGCTAACTGAATACTCTGCTGCAGAATCATTTTCCTTGCTGAATGAGGTAGACAACCAAAACACTGCACCAATTGATCAATTTCTTCTTTGTATTCGTTCTCAATAATATCAAGCCCTAAATCACCATAAATAAACCACGTTAATGGTCTTTCTGTAAGCTCTGATATTTCCACCAATAAGCGAACTTTAGGCTCAGTTTTACCCGTTTCTAAATCTAAATAGGTTTGGCGAGCCACTTTTAACTGCTGCGCCATATAGACTTGGGTTAAACCTTTCCATTCTCGCGCTTCTTTGATACGTAGCGCCATTTCTTGTTTACGTTCAGCCATTATATTTACTCCACCCATTAATCATCAGCATTAGTACCAATGAAAGCCCTTGCAGATGACACGCCAAGTTTTTTGGGGTATGGATGAGCAAAAATCAGACAATTAGCCGTTAATGACACCGTTTTTTTGTATTTTGAATTGCCATTTGTAATTTGAGAGAACGTTATTTCTATTTCGCAAAAAAAGCGTTATCGATGCCAATATAATTAAGCTTTTAAGTACCGACCATCAAACATAAAAAAAGGCACTCTGATGGTGCCTTATTTAGCTTGTTAACCTAATGCCTTAAGGCTAATCATCGGCTTCTTATTCAACCGTTACCGCTTTAGCAAGGTTACGTGGCTGATCGACATCCGTCCCTTTAATTAAAGCAACATGGTAGGACAATAATTGCATCGGAATGGTATAGAAAATAGGGGCGATGATCTCATCCACTTTTGGCATAGTGATAATTTTCATGCCCTCACATTCCTCAAACCCAGCTTCATCATCTGCAAATACATACAACAACCCGCCACGGGCACGTACTTCTTCAATGTTTGACTTGAGCTTTTCAAGCAAATCATTGGTCGGAGCCACCACAATAACGGGCATTTCAGCATCCACTAACGCTAATGGACCATGCTTAAGTTCACCCGCCGCGTAAGCTTCAGCATGAATATAAGAAATTTCTTTCAGTTTCAACGACGCTTCAACGGCAATCGGATAAAACTCACCACGACCTAAAAATAATGCATGTTGTTTATCGGCAAAATCTTCAGCCAACACTTCGATGGGCTTATCAAACGCCAACGCTTTTTCAATTTGAGTCGGTAATTGATGTAATGCAGTCACGATTTGTTGCTCTTGAACCCGATCAATGTTGCCTTGTTGCTTACCGAGCGCCGTGACTAACATCAATAATGCTACTAGCTGAGTAGTAAATGCTTTCGTCGAGGCAACACCAATTTCAGCCCCCGCACGCGTCATAAAGGCTAAATCAGATTCACGAACTAACGATGATCCCGCCACATTACAAATAGTCATTGCCGCCATATAGCCTTTTTGCTTTGCTAAACGCAATGCTGCCAATGTATCAGCCGTTTCACCTGATTGAGACAGAGTGATCAGTAAACTATTGGGCTGAGTAACAAATTTTCGGTAACGAAACTCTGAAGCTATTTCAACATCACAGCTAACGCCCGCAATTGATTCAAACCAGTAGCGTGCAACCATGCCGGCATTATAAGAAGTACCACAAGCGATGATCTGAATGTGTTCTACTTTATCAAAGATCGCCGTCGCATCACTGCCAATACTTTCCACGATCACATGATCATTACTAATACGGCCTTCCATAGTGTTGATCAATGCACTTGGCTGCTCAAAGATCTCTTTTTGCATGTAATGACGATATTGGCCCTTATCCGCCGCATCATGCTCAATATTTGATTCACTCACCACGTGTTCAACCGCTTGGCCATTGCTATCAAATACTGAGATTTTACGTCGTGTTACTTCAGCAACATCACCTTCTTCTAAGAACATGAAGCGGCGAGTAACATTTAATAACGCCAATTGATCCGAGGCAATAAAGTTTTCACCAACACCAAGACCGATCACGAGCGGACTACCAGAACGAGCAACGACCACTCGTTCAGGATCACGACTGTCCATCACTACCGTACCGTATGCACCTTGAAGCTGTAATACCGTTTTTTGAACGGCTTCTAGCAAATTCGCCGCTGAACGCAATTCCCAATCGACTAAATGTGCGATCACTTCAGTATCAGTTTGTGAACTAAATACATAGCCACGCTCAAGCAATAATTCACGTAATGACTGATGGTTTTCAATAATACCGTTATGAACTAAGGCAATATGTTGACCAGAAATATGGGGATGGGCATTAGCTTCAGAAGGTTCACCATGGGTTGCCCAACGCGTATGCGCAATACCCGTGCCGCCACTTAAAGGCATATTATCAACAGCATCAGCCAATTCTTGTACTTTACCTAATCGGCGCACACGCTGAAGCTCATGGTTTGAATTCACAATCGCAACACCTGCGGAGTCATAACCGCGATATTCCAAACGACGTAAACCTTCAATTAAAATTTCAGCTACATCACGTTGTGCAACTGCACCCACTATCCCACACATAATAATTCCTTTACCACTGCTTTGGTTATTTTGATGTTATACGTTTACGGGCGCGCGAATAACGCGCACATCATGTTGTTCAATACTTTGTTTATCTGCGTCACTTAAACCATCATCGGTGATCAAGGTGCTAATTCCTTGCCACGCGAGTTCAAGATTGGGGATTTTACGGCCAATTTTATTTGATTCGACCATCACCACCACTTCGCGTGATACTTCAGCCATGACTCGACTTAAGCCCATTAATTCATTAAAGGTAGTGGTGCCACGAGCGACATCAATCCCATCAGCGCCAATAAATAACTGATCAAAATCATATGAGCGCAATACAGATTCTGCGACTTGACCTTGAAAT
Organism: uncultured Photobacterium sp.; assembly: GCF_947039875.1. Classification (GTDB taxonomy): domain Bacteria; phylum Pseudomonadota; class Gammaproteobacteria; order Enterobacterales; family Vibrionaceae; genus Photobacterium. The sequence goes on along the minus strand of NZ_CAMRAN010000071.1, from coordinate 3,891 downwards.
GATTCAGAATGGGGATCCCATGTACCGCCAGTCATTAATAATGTTGGTTCGTTTTCAAGTGCATTAAGGGCATTGGCGACATGCAACGCATTGGTCATCACAATTAAGCCTTGTTTGCCACCAAGTAACGAAATCAACGCTGCCGTAGTACTGCCACTATCAATAATGATTCGATGGTGATCGCGAATTTGCTCAGCAGCGGCTTGAGCAATAGCTAACTTACACACTGAAACTTGTTCAGCTTGCTCGGTAGTAACCATTTCAGTAGGCATAGCAATAGCACCACCATAACGACGTAGTAGTGAGCCAGTAACCTCTAATGCCGCGAGATCTTTACGAATAGTAACTTCTGAAGTAGAAAAATGATGCGCTAAAACATCAACGCTAACTTCGCCTTGCTCACTGACCATTGCGGCAATAGCATGGCGGCGCTGCTGAGTATTACGTTTCGACATGAAGGTTAAACAACACAATAAGTTTCGATGTGAAACCAGTATAACGTCAATAAAAAGGATTCTGCAATACCCTTTAAATAATTTTCATCACAAAATAATGCACTAAAAGGATAATAATATACTCATCAAAAACACTAAATATGGCGAAAAAAAAGCAGAGCTTGAGCTCTGCTTGATTATTGTTAAGACTTTAAACTGACATTTTTTCAGTTATAAAATAAACCTATTTTTTAGTTGGGCGTTTCCAACCTTTGATTGTACGTGCAGGAGTACGAGTGATCACTAGCTCATCTTCACCGATATTACGGTTAATGGTTGAGCCAGCGCCAATGGTTGCGCCAGCAGCAACTTTAACCGGTGCGATCAACTGAGTATCTGAACCAACAAATACATCGTCGCCAATTTCTGTTTTAAATTTATTGGCGCCATCATAGTTACAAGTAATAGTACCTGCACCGATATTTACATTTGCGCCAATATCAGCATCACCTAAATAGCTAAGGTGGCCGGCTTTAGAACCAAGACCCAAACGTGCTTGCTTCATTTCAACGAAATTACCCACATGCGCACCTGTCAGTAATTCAGTGCCTGGACGTAGACGTGCAAATGGACCTACAGTACACATCTCACCAACAGTAGCACCTTCAATTACGCTATAAGGGCTAATGACACTGTTATCATCAATTTCACAGTTCTTAAGCACACAGCCAGCACCGATAATCACGTTATCACCAATGCTTACGCTGCCTTCAATAATAACGTTAACATCGATTTCAACATCAGTACCACATTGTAGTGAGCCACGTAAATCAAAGCGGGCTGGATCGCGAAGCATAACACCTTGTTCTAATAGACGTTCAGCTTGCATTCCTTGGAACGCACGCTCAAGACGTGCTAATTGAACACGGTTGTTCACCCCTTCAACTTCAATCGCTAACGCTGGGTGTACCGCTTCAACAGCACGGCCTTCGTTATGTGCAATTTCGATGATATCAGTTAAGTAATATTCACCTTGAGCGTTCTCGTTCTTAAGTGACGCTAACCAGCGCTTAAGATCACCACCATTGGCAACCAACACACCGGTGTTAACTTCTTTAATTAACTTTTGTTCTTCCGTTGCATCTTTTTCTTCAACGATTGCCACAACCGGACCATTACGGCGAATAATACGGCCATAACCGGAAGGATCATCTAACACAACAGTTAATAGCGCAATGCCACCACTTGGTTGAGCATCGAGGAGATTCTCTAACGTTTGTGCGCTAATTAATGGTACATCGCCGTACAAAATCAATGCTTTCTCATCATCAGCAAGATTCGGTACCGCTTGATTAACCGCGTGACCTGTACCTAGTTGCTCGGCTTGTAATACCCAATTAACATTTTCTTTGGCTAATACTTGCTGCATGGTATCGCCACCATGACCATAAACAAGGTTAATACTGTTTACGCCAATATCATTACAGGTATCGATAACATGCTTAACCATTGGCTTACCAGCAAGAGTATGAAGTACCTTGGGTAAGTTAGAGTACATACGGGTGCCTTTTCCCGCGGCAAGAATCACAGCACTAAAGCTCATGATGAGTATTCCTCTGAACGCATATAAAGTTTATATATCCCTATTGTACCTGTAGATGCACATAGGTTTAAGAATGATCTTTATATTTTAACTAAAAAATAACCAATAAAAAAATTCATTATAAATAACTTTTACTTATACATATTTAAAACAAGTTTGAAGACGCATAATCATATTGAGTTGTTATTAATCCGCTAAAAAATACAGAGATCAACGATAAAAAAAGCGACCCTAAGGTCGCTTTTTATGGTGCTGTTATTCAATGATTAACGTGAACGTTTGGTCAATTCAATAACGCGTAGCTGAGCAATTGCTTTTGCTAGATCACTAGCTGCTTGGGCAAAATCGATATCGCCATGCTGATTATGAATTCTCTCTTCAGCTTGGCGCTTTGCTTCTTCAGCTTTCGCAGTATCTAAATCAATACCACGAATAGCGGTGTCAGCAAGTACAGTTACGATACCAGGTTGTACTTCAAGCATGCCACCAGAAAGGTAAATAACCTCATCAGCGCCGCCTTGCTTAATAATACGTACCATGCCTGGGGTAATCGCACTCAACAATGGCGTGTGGCCGGCATGAATACCTAGCTCACCTTCGCTACCTGTTACTTGAATACTCTCAGCACGACCAGAAAACAAACGTTTCTCAGCGCTGACGACATCCAGGTGAAAGGTTATCGCTGCCATATCGCCTCCTAATTAGCTCACAGTTTTTTGGCGTTTTCTAATACGTCTTCAATCGCACCACAGTACATAAATGCCTGCTCGGGGATATCGTCATATTCACCAGCTAAAATACCTTTAAAGCTACGTAACGTATCTTTTAGTGATACGTAAATACCAGGAGAACCGGTAAATACTTCTGCTACGTGGTAAGGCTGCGTTAGGAAACGTTCAATCTTACGCGCACGCGATACAGCTTGCTTATCTTCTTCAGATAGCTCATCCATACCTAGGATTGCGATGATATCTTTCAGCTCTTTATAACGTTGTAGTAAACTTTGAACACCACGCGCAACGTCGTAATGGTCTTGACCTACTACCAATGGATCAAGCATACGAGATGTTGAATCCAATGGGTCGATCGCAGGGTATAAACCTAGCGATGCGATTTGACGAGATAGAACAACTGTCGCATCAAGGTGAGCAAACGTTGTTGCCGGTGATGGGTCAGTCAAGTCATCGGCAGGTACGTATACCGCTTGCACTGATGTGATAGAGCCTGACTTAGTTGATGTAATACGTTCTTGTAACACACCCATCTCTTCAGCAAGTGTTGGCTGATAACCTACCGCAGAAGGCATACGACCCAATAGTGCTGACACCTCGGTTCCCGCAAGGGTGTAACGGTAGATGTTATCGATAAATAACAGTACGTCACGACCTTCATCACGGAAACGCTCAGCCATGGTTAAACCAGTCAAAGCAACACGTAGACGGTTACCAGGAGGCTCATTCATCTGACCGTAAACCATTGCTACTTTAGATTCTTCAGGCTTCTCAAGGTTAACAACCCCAGCTTCCTGCATTTCAAAGTAGAAATCGTTACCTTCACGCGTACGCTCACCCACACCAGCAAACACTGATAAACCTGAGTGTTGTAGGGCGATGTTATTGATAAGCTCCATCATGTTAACGGTCTTACCAACACCGGCACCACCAAACAGACCGATTTTACCACCTTTAGCAAACGGACAGATAAGGTCGATAACCTTAACGCCTGTTTCTAGCAGCTCGGTTGCATTTGATTGTTCTTCATAGCTTGGCGCTGGACGGTGAATAGCGTAACGCTCTTGTTCACCGATTTCACCACACTCATCAATGGGTTGACCTAGAACGTTCATGATACGTC
>NZ_CAMRAN010000070.1 GCF_947039875.1 uncultured Photobacterium sp. | reverse complement strand
CCGTTGTCTTGAGTAATAAAACCAAAACCTTTCTCTTCGTTAAACCATTTTACTAAACCAGTTGTTTGATTAGACATGTGATGCCCCTTATTATAGATGATTAATTAACCGCTAAAATGCGATGTATTAAGTGGTTAAATTATTAATGTTACTGCCAAAACAAGGGAAACACTGAAGTACAAAACGATAACGTTGCTGTAGCTAAAAGTTTAACTGTGACTTGGTGTTGCATTTAATAACGTCCTGAACAACAGAACGAGAAAGATAATAACAGTTGTTTGTTTTTTGTACAGCTGTTTTTATCAATATGAGTAAAAAAGTTCTTGCTGTGTTTTTGGTGCCAAAAATACCAGTGAGCAATAATAGTCTTATCAATGCACAGGTTTCTAGCTATAAAAGCTCTATTAATAGCCTTTATTTTTTTGTTTTATGTGAATTGCGAGTTAGTACAAGTACGAATCGGATCGCATTAGATATATTTACCCCATCGTTTTTTATGGTGGGAGAACGCCCTCATAATCAGTTTTTTTAGATTTTTAAAAGATCTTGTAGGGAGTATTTATAGTTGTATTTTAAGTTAGGTATACCTAACTTAGTCAAGGAATATATATATAATAACAAAGTTTGACTGCTAATATATGCAAGTAGTACAATATTAATTGGTAGGTTAATTAGTAATAAAATATGAAAAATAAAAATCTTTCTATCGAAATCAGTAATATTAAATCAATCAATGATTTTTCAATGAATTTTGATTTAAAACCTGGGTTAATTTGTTTGGTTGGTGCTAATGGTACAGGTAAATCAACAATATTAAATGCTATTTCATTGTTAATGAATCCAAATAAAATAAATACTATTTTCTTTGATGAAAAGCGTGATGAATCATGTTTAAAAATAGTTTTAAATAATAAAGAGTGTGTATGGAATAAAGATAATGGTAAGTGGGTGAAAAATGGTGACATTGATGTTATTAAAGGATTTTTTGAATCAGGAATAATTTATGGTAATCGATTTGTAAATTCATCCATTCGTGTAATAAATAAATATTGTCAACATTACGAAAATATTAATGTTGATGATTTAATTGATGCGCAAGATTTTATATATAAAAACTTAGGAAAGATACTGAAAGGGAATGAATATTATTATAAAGGGTTGAAAACAATTACAAAATCGATGTTAAATAAACAAGCGAAGATAATAGATAATAATTCTGAAAATTATCTTTTAAAAAAAGAAAAGCCTTTTCTTTTATTGAAAAACAGTGGTTATATCACACAGTATAAAATGAGTTCTGGTGAGTATTTATTATTAAAAATACTCGATTATATATATTATCGTATTACTTATAATACAGATAAATCCTCACGAAACGAACCATTTCTAATTATTATCGATGAGGTTGAAATAGCATTACATCCATCATCTCAAAAAAGATTTATTCAGTTTTGTAATCAGGTTTCTAAAGAAAATAATATTTGTATTATTTTCTCTACTCATAGTAGAGATATTATATCTAATTTAAATGAAAACCAGATATATATGCTGGACTACTATATTGACTCAGGTAATATTAAAGTTACAAATCCATGTTACCCTAATTATGCTATGCGAGGAATATATGAACCATCTGGATATGATTATATAATTTTTGTTGAAGATAGTTTAGCAAAAAAAATTGTTTTAGAAACAATATCAAACGGTGATCTTTCTAAAAATAAACTTATAAATGTTTCAGCATTGGGTGGCTGGAGAGAGGTTCTAAATTTTACGCATGAATTTAAATTAAATGGTATGTTTAATACCTCTAAAGTTATTATTGTACTTGATGGGGATGTTAAAGATAAATTCTTAAAAGAATATGGCTCACCGTGTTGTACTTGTAATTATCATAGTTTTATTAAAGATAATAAAAATAAAGTTGAAGAGTGCGGATTAACTTTACCAAAGCTTGATTGTAATGTAGTAAATAATAGATATCCTTACTATCATGATGTTACTTTTCTGCCCATTTCTAGTTTAGAAAAGGAATTTAAAACGAAGTTAGTTACGAACCCTGACTATGATTTTATTTGTGCTCTTGAAACGATGAATTTTTTTAATAACTTAGCAATTTCTGATTTAGTTGCTCAGTATAAAGAGAAAGCAGATGAATATTTTTCAACTGAAAATTTTAAAAAGAAGGGTAAGGAGCAAATTATAGATAATTATGACTTAGACGGTAAAATATTATGGAGGTTAATAGTTAAAAATACAAATCATAATCTTGGGGTTAATGAGCTGATTTCTTATTTGTGCAAATTATTTCCGACTAGTGAAGATAAATTATTAAAGGAAGCATGGTCTAAATTTGAGAAGGATTTAACTAATTTATTGAAAAAATCATAATTAATAAATCACGTATTAAAAAAGTTTAAGAGGTCGCTATCTAGCGATCTTTTTCTTAATTACACACTCCAAGCTTTATCAACATTACAATGGTACAAATATATGTATTAGCATATCCTAAAACCACTACAACACCGTTATTGCAATAACTGTTCAAGCGTCATCGGTGAAGACATTAAGCCCAGTGTCTGCGCTGGAGTAATTCCAGCTTTATTTTGATGGCAAAGGTTATGCCAAGCACGATAAATATCCAATAATGGTAATAAGCTAGCAGGGCGCAGTTTACGTCGTGGTTCATTAACCATATTGTTAAACTGATCGTAAAAACGCTGTTGATAAGCCGTTGCTGCATGATGAGTGGCAATCGATAACCAGTGTTGTTGATTTTCTTTATTACCGCCAAGATGACAGATACCTTTATTGCCACTATTATTACGACTAAATGCCCATCGATCTCGCCACCATCCCATTAAAACAATATCAATTTTTTCAACTTGCTGCCCGTGTTGCCATTGCTGATCTTTAACCACATAAAGCGGGTCGATAGTATGGTTATTAATACGATCAATAAAAACAGATAAACACGCTGAACGTAATAAGGTTTCTTGCGGCATAAACACCGCTAAAGTGGGAATGTTTGGATTGAGTAATTCACGTAAATATAAAAAATGACTATATACCGTGTATTGCGGCCGAATTAAACACCCTTTGGTTGGATAATGAATAGTGACTTGGCCACTAAGCGGATTTTCCATATTTTTACGGGCTAAAATTTGACGGTAAGTAGTATCAATATGGGCGAGCAAACCTTGTGATAACGGCGGTGCGCTTGGTGGGTAATGGTTGTTATGTGGGGTAATAAAGCGAGTGCCATTACAATAGGCGTCGTGGTGTGTAACTGATGTGGTTGCTGATTGAGTTTGGTAATTAACGTGTTGGCTTATGACATAGCCTGAATTAACCTCAGCCGTTGCTATCCATAATACGCCATTATTACTTTGAGGTTGCAATGGCGTAAGATCGGTTGCCAGCTGGCGATCTTGTGATTGTTTACCTAAACGGGCATCAAAAATCGTTAATTGATGACGACAGCGCGCTGCAATATTATTTAATTGGTCATAAAAGGTTTTAGGATTCATGTCGAGACGTCGGCAAATTTCCCGTACGGTATAACCCGTAAATAAATACGCCAATAATTTTTGTTGTAGCTGGTGTTTGTTATTACTGCTCGACCAAGGATCGACAAAGGTGTGGTGGCAGGTTCGGCAGCGATAGCGTTGACGTTCACCGCTAAAGCCAAAGGCATGATAGTGCTGACGATAGGTGAGAACTGGCAAGCTATGATAAGGACAATACTCATTTGAACAAGCCGCTAACCCACTGTTTTGTTCTAGTTTTAAGCGTTTTTTTTCAGCGACTACGTCATAATTGTTAATGACAGGCGGAAAAGCACCACATTCTCGGCAAATAAGCACTGGCCGTTGGAGATTGCTATTTTGTAGTACATATAAATCAGGATCAGTTCGACTAAAATTAGCACAGGCGACAGTTTTACAATAATTGAGCTGAATATTATCGCAAGCTGGTGGTAACTGATCCTGCGTCGTGGGTAGTGAGGATGAAGTCATAGAGCATTGCCTAGTTGCGGTTTAAGAAGGCGTGATTATACCTAAGTGAAATAATGATATAGAGATATTCTTAACATTATCAATTTATTGGATGATCTAAATATTAGAGGGTATAAAAAAGTGGAAAACATATCCAAAAGACACGTTATCCACTTTTCTATCGAATTTCTATCACAGACGGCCTATGACCGCTATAACAGATTATAGATTGATTGCAGTTTCTAGTGCTACGTTCATCATTTCATTGAATGAATGTTGACGTGCTTCTGCACTTAATTTCTCGCCACGTTTGATGTGATCTGACACTGTTAGAATAGTCAGTGCTTTAGCACCAAGCTCTGCTGCAACACCGTAGATGCCAGCGGCTTCCATGTCTACACCTAGGATGCCTAGTTGTTCCATTTTATCAAATAGACCTACTTCTGGGCTGTAGAATAAATCAGCAGAGAATACGTTACCTACACGAACTGCAACATTTTGTGCACGTGCCTGGTTTACCGCTGTTTCCAATAAGTGGTAGTCAGCAATAGCCGCGAAATCGTGATTAGCGAAACGAATACGGTTAACTTTTGAATCTGTTGAAGCACCCATTGCAATAATAACGTCCATTAACTTAACGTCATCATGAACAGCACCACAACTACCAATACGAATGATGTTTTTAACACCAAAATCTTTGATTAGTTCATGTACATAAATAGAGCAAGATGGAATACCCATACCATGGCCCATTACAGATACTGGTTTACCTTTGTAAGTACCAGTAAAACCGTACATGCCGCGTACATCACATACACGTTTTACATCTTCTAAGTAAGTTTCTGCAATAAACTGTGCGCGTAGTGGGTCACCCGGCATTAAAATTGTTTCTGCAAAATCGCCAACTTCGGCATTGATATGTGGAGTAGCCATGAAGAGATCCTAGGTTTATGAGTTATTCAGAAGCAAAGCTTGTGCTTCAATTTATGGTAATAGTTTATGGAATAAAATATTCAAATCTTGAGATCTTAATCACAAAATTAAGGCTGTTTTATTATTTTACCCTCGTTGATTACCAAATCTGTTGAAAATGTGAAGGGTATCGTTTTCTTTTTGGTGTTTGATAAACTGTGAAGCTGTATCTGTTGATATTTAATTGTTTAATAAATAAAGAATTTATTTTTATTGAACGGTTTTTATATTCGTTTTTTTTAATATTTTGATTGAAATGTAATTGATTACATCAATGGGCGCCAATATATCCCTTTTAAATCGCCACATAGCCATAAAATAATGAAGTTTAAAAGGGTTCTTCTTGATCGTGATCTTGGGTAGAATTAACAAAAAAGTAGGTTGAGAATAATATGTATAATTTAACCCAATTGTCAGATAGCGAAAGAATGCGTATCGAGTTAGATAAACAAGCATCTTATGCGGTGTGGAAAGTAAAAAATGGCAAAGTAGGGTATGAGGCTTTTGCTGAATTAACCAATAGTATTGAAGACGATGACGAACGCGATTTTTGCCAACAAGCCATTACGAAATATAAAACCCTGATGGGTGTGAATTAATTCATTCATTGCATAGCTTTGTTAAACGTTAAGGTAGAAATGATTATTCATCGATGCTTTAGCATAATCGCTATTTTTACTTATAGAATGATATCTGATTGATTTTGGCTTTATTGTATTATTATTATACTAATGTCAGCTTAAAAGGAGACTATTATTCTAACATTGAGTACTATGTGTGCGAAAATTAATCAAATGGTGAATATATAGTGAAGACAACTGAATTTTCTGCTCTTGATGATGATAATGATGCCAATAAACCGGAACTATCATTTTCATTACATGCGGAAAAACGTTCTGGGTATAAAACGCCATCAGCGAATCCCCTTGATTTTAGCCAACCTGAATCCCATTCAGATGTAAGTAGTGACAATATAGCGATTGAAATTATGACAAAGCCTCGTTCTAAGCGTTTAACTGATTGCCCAGCTTGTGATGGTACGGTGTCTCGTCGTGCTCATTTTTGTCCTCATTGTGGTGAGCCCGATCCTTCGCGCCATATGCAACGAACACAATGGGTTTCTCGTATTGTATGGACTGTGATCATTGCTGCAGCTGCTTGGTATACTTATACATCTTTAGTGCCATTTATTGTTGATCGCTTTAAAGGGTAATGTAGCGACTAGCTGATAACGAAGCAATAACCCTAATACTTGAATAATCAATTATTAGGGTTTTTTTATGGTTCTTTTATTGTGATTTTTGCATGCCGCGAGTTTGATTCATAGTGCGAGATCCTGCGGTACCATAACTATTAATGTCATAACGATTAGGGGAATATCCGATACGAGCACGGTAACGACGATCGAGTGAATATAAGTTAATATTATAATTTTCAATAAGTTGTTTTATCACCACATTCATTTCTTTTTGTGGTGTATTTTGTTCTCTAAGGTAGTAATAAAGGTTCTCTGCGCGTTGTTGATTCATTGTGCCCTCCAATGGGAAAGATCTGCCAGTAAGCAAGTAGGAATACACAGGAAAGTTGATTGATTAACAGCAACGGTATCGCTGTTATGTCGCACAGATTATAATCAATATTGGATAAATGATAATCGGGCGAATACTTAAATAACTTTTACCAAGTTGTAATAGTAAAGCGGTTATTAAGTTAATTGTTTCCGCATTTTGATGTGGATAAAAAATTTTATTTGCTTAGTGAGGTGTTTTATTTGACAATAAAACAGCGTTCAAAAGTAGGGGTTATATGTTAAAACAAAGCATTAAAATAAAAATGGTAAGTATCGGGGTTGGGATTTTGATTTTACCCTTGCTACCTTTACTTATTAGTCAATACTCATTTATTGACGCGATAAAGGATGCTCTTGGTGGAATAGCATTTACATTCGCTTGGGGAATGGGGGTGCCAGCTGGCATCAGCTATGGGATCGCGATTGTTATTTTATTGTCACCAATGGTTGCCGTTTATTATGGTATGAAACGAATACTAACCACAATAATGACCGATGATGCAGAATAGAGATAAAAACAAGAAGACCACAGATGATCTTCTTGTTATAAAGCAATGCTTAATGCTAGCTAATTAAATCAATATTATGTATTACGCACCTTCGAAATGGTATGTCATATCAGTGGTATATGTCATTTGGGTAAATAATGTATTGGTTAATTGTTCGGTTAAGGCTAATGCATCAGCGACCGTTGTTTTCTCAAAATCATTGATTAACGCTTGTGCTTTTTTAGGCTGATGTTTGTAAATTTTAAGGTAATTCTTTTCAAGCTCACGTTGTTTTGATGCGGTTTGCACTTCAAACTTATGGTAAGCCGTTTGTATGATTGGAGAGAATACTTTCCAGTTCGTCATCGCAAGTGTTTGTAGCTTACGGAAAGCCCAGTTAGCAGAAGCACTATCAGCTTTATTGGTACCAATAGTGAGTGCATGAGGCACTTCAGTCATGCCTTGATAATAAGGTAAGTAAACCCCAAGTGCTGTCATACCATATGAGATGTATGCCACATTACCGATAGCTGTTGGTAAATTTGGACGTACTTGTAATACGTGTGATTCTTGAGTACGGAATACCGAAATTGGACGATAAGCTTCTTTGGGATTTTGGGTTGCGTATGGGTCGTGAGATGTCCCTTGGTAATGATTACGTAAACCTTGTTCAACATCGGTAACACTGAGTTTTTTGGTCGGTTTTAGAAAAACAGGGAAAGTTGTGCCTTGGTCGATCTTGGTGGTTAATCCTTGAGTGTACATATGCTGCAACGTCCACACTCGTGGATAGTTATACGTTACATCGTTAGGCGTGTCTTGTGAGTAAGCAGCATGGAAGTTGAAAGGTTTGCCTGCTTCTAATTGGTATAAACCATGTTGCTCGGCAAAGCTGACTAATGTTGGTGATGCCATATAATTAGGGTTATTTGGTAAATATGTGCTTAAACGGCCTTGGTTAGCGGATACAAAATATTTATCGGCAGGAATTTTTTCAGCCATCCATTGGTGACCACTGCCTGTTTCTAAATACCAAATACCGGTATTATCAACAAATGCTACACCAAAACCTTCTGCTGCACCCTGAGTTTCAATGATTTTACCAAGTAACTCTACGCCTTCTTTTGCAGAGTGAATACGGGGTAAAATCACATTTTCAATGGCATCTTCACCAATCCCTGTTTGCGTCACATATGGATCCGCTTTTAGTGCTTTAACGCCATTATAAATGGTCTCTGTTGCTGAAAGACCGACGCCTGCTGAGTTAAAGCCAACTTCGCCCATACTCTTATTATTAGTGTCAAAGTCTGACATTGAGGTGTATTGCAATGCATTTTTAGCTGCTGGGTAGCTAAAGTTATTCGCATTACCATGGAAGTCAGCTTGTTGCATTTTTTCTGCTGGATGGAAAACAAAGTGCTTAGCGTTAGTGGCTTGGTAATCTTCATTACGAGCAATAATGTAAGAACCATCGTTTGTTGCTTGGTTACCAACAAGAATAGTTGTACAAGCACTTGCTGGAAACGCAATAACAGCGGTCAATGCTGTGGTTATCGCTGATGCTAAAAACGGTATTTTTTTCATTTTATTTATTAGTTAAGTGAGCCATTGATCTGTTATACGGGGAAAAGCATATTTTTTTTGTGAAGCACATCACTTTTAAATATCTTTAGTAGGTATAATTATTTTTCAGTTTTATAACCTATTCTAGTGTTAATAATATAAATGTAAGAGTATTTATGGTTGTAAGTTGCGATGTTATTACTCGGGATTGATCAATTATTCAGGTATTATATCAATGAAATTTATATTAAATATCATTGATATAATGTCACTACTATAACAATAAGAGGACAAGGCTAAGCCATGATCAATAAGACACTCATTATTAGTGCATTCACTTCGCTATTATTATCAACCGCCGCTCAAGCAGAAGAACCTTTTGTATTACAACCTGTTACTGATAATAATTCGACGACCCCGTTAGTTAAATTTGATGATAGCACTCATTACTTTGTTGGTTTAACAGGTGGTAGCAGTGATATTAGCATGACAGCGGGTACTGTTAATGGTAACAACACAACGCTGATCAATCGCTTTTCAGCGCCTGATGCTTCGGGGTTTATTGGTGTTGATCTTGGTTTCTATACTGCTGGTGGATCTGGCCGTATTTATTACAGTTGGCAAAAAATGAGTACTCAGTCTGATTTTGAGGGTGCTAAGGCAATTGAAACTGATGTGACATTACATCTTTTAAATGCCGATTATTTTTTCCGTGCAGGCAAGGCGATTAATCCCTTTATCGGTGCGCATTTAGGGTACATGACCGCAGATCTTAAAGGTCAAAAGTATGGCTCGCATAGTCAATCTGGGCAGGTGCTTGGTGTTCAAGCGGGTGTGGCTTGGCGAATCTCAAACCATATTTCAGCTGAAATGGGGATGCGTAATACTGCGACTCAAGGTGAAGATATTAAACCATGGTCATCGAATAAAGCCGCGTCACAAATAAAAAGTGTGCTAACGGGTTATGCTTCATTAAATTACCGCTTCTAAAGCATAATAGCTTGTTGATGCTCCAGTGTGGCTATCGCTACAATATAAGGGTGCTATCACTGCACTGGGACATTTTATTATGAAGGTTTACTCACTCGTTGAGCCGCGTATAATGCATTCCCCTAGTAAACGACAACCATTATCAATAAAGGACTTCACCTTGAAGCTATTCGTTAGAGACCTCACTGTAATTGACGCATCTTACTTGTGCCCGCAACGGGGAATGGTAGGTGAAAGCTGGATTCTTGATGTGGTGATGTCGGGTGAGTTGAATGAAATGAGCATGGTGCTTGATTTCAGCCGCGTAAAAAAACAAATTAAGCAACTCGTTGATCAGTATGTTGATCACCGATTATTGATTCCTTCAGCCTCTGCTGCTATTCAGACCGCAGCAACGAAAGAAGGTTATATGACGGTTGATTTGATTAGCGACCAGCATGCTATTCACCTGCATAGTCCTGAGCAAGCTTTTTGCTTTATTGATACAGATGCAATCACTATTGAAAGTGTGACTGAATATGTACAGCAATTATTGTTGGGCCATTTACCCAGTAATGTACAAGGATTAGAAATAACCTTGCGCCATGAGAAAATTGATGGTGCGTTTTATCATTACAGTCATGGCTTGAAAAAACATGATGGTAATTGTCAACGTATTGCACACGGTCACCGCTCACCTGTCGAGTTAGTGGTTAATGGTCAACGCAATGCTGAATTAGAACAGCAATGGGCGCAACGTTGGCATGATATCTACTTAGGGTCACAAGAAGATGTGATTAGTGTTAGTGAGTTAAATTTAAGTGCAGCCGCAGCAAATATTAATGATGATACCCATTACGGTTTTCGTTATACCGCGCCGCAAGGGGAATTTGAATTAGCGATTGCTAAATCAGTGACTGAAATTTTAGCCACAGACACCACCGTTGAGTTACTTGCTAGCTACATTGCAGAACAAATTAAGCCACAATTAGCGGCGACTGATCGTTTGGATGTTTTCGCTTATGAAGGTGTTGGTAAAGGTGCAATGGTAACGTTAGATTAATCATTGCGTTATTGCTTTGTAATTGATTCAGCAATAAAAAAATAAGCTCAATATGATATTTGTTGTTATAAAAATATCAGATTGGGCTTTTTTATGGTTAAAATTTCATCAAAAAAACGTTAATAGTGAGAGCCTTAGCACTAAATCTACTTTGTATCACTTAATCGTCTGTTATTTGTGCGTAAACTTAATAGTAAGTGTCATAAATGAGAGGGATCGATTATGCCTTTAGCGCCTCTAACCAGTGACAAGCTGTATCGTATTGCAGCCTTAAATGGGTTGAGTGATGCGTGTAAGTCAACTAAACACCTTACACCATTAGATGAAATAGTAGGACAAGAACGCGCACAACATGCTGTTGAGTTCGCGATGTCGATAAAAGAAAAGGGATACAACATTTATGCCATTGGCCGTAATGGTTTAGGTAAACGCACTATGGTGATGCGTTATCTAAATCGACATGAGCCAAATGGTAATAGTCATGCACTGTATGATTGGTGTTATGTGTCTAATTTTGGAGATACACGTTGCCCGAAAGTGCTAAAATTACCCGCAGGGGAAGGGTGTAGCTTTAAAAAAGACATTGAAAATCTAATGAAGCGATTAGTAAAAGCGTTTCCTTTAGCGTTTGATAATGAACTTTATTATTCGCGTGCTGAAAAATTAAAATCAGAATTAACTTCAAAACAAGAGGCTACCTTAAAATCATTAACGAAAAGTGCAGAAGAACGTGGTATTAGCGTTTCAATCACAACTCAAGGTGATTATCAGTTAGTGGCAATGAACGGTAAAGAGCCCCATAGTGAAGATAGCTTTGCGGCATTATCAGCTGATGACCAGCAAACGTTTGAAAATACTATTAATGATTTAGAAGTTGAGCTGCGTGGTATCGTACGAAAACTGACTGAATGGGAAGAACAATATTCAGATAAGCAGCAAAAGCTTGATGAAAATATTGCAAAAGAAGTTGTTGGCCATTGTATTAAAGATCTTCAACTTAAATATAAAAAAATCGCTGATGTAAAAGCATATTTGGCTGATATGTATGCAGATATTTTAGATAATATTGATATTTTCTTAGAAGAAAATGAAGAACAAGTCGCATTGGCTTATGCTTCATTAGACAAAAAAATGCCACGTCGTTATCAAGTTAATGTATTGGTGCATCAATCTGATACCCGTAAATTTCCAATCGAGGTTGAAGAGAGCCCGAGTTATCATTCCATTTTTGGTTATGTGGAAAACGCCACTTATAAAGGCACCGTCTTTACCGACTTTTCATTAATACGCGCAGGTAGTCTCCACCGTGCCAATGGTGGCGTATTGATGATGGATGCGGTGAAAGTGCTAGAGCGGCCGTATGTTTGGGATGGACTTAAACGTGCTTTACGCGCACAAAAGCTAAATTTAAGCTCACTTGAACGAGAGGTGACACTGTCTGGAACAATTTCATTAGAGCCAGAAGCTATTCCTTTGAATGTGAAAATTATTCTGTTTGGTGATTATCAAACTTATCAATTACTACAGCATTATGATCCTGAGTTTAAAGAACTATTTCGTGTAACTGCTGATTTTGAAGATGATATGCCACGTAATGATACTTCAGAAGAGCATTATGCACGTTTCATTGCCAGTATTGTGCATGATAACGATATGCTGCATTGTGATCGTAAAGCCATTGCGCGCATCATTGAATACAGTTCACGCCAAGCTGATGATCAAAACAAGTTATCGCTCCACTCGGCAGATATTGCAAATTTATTACGTGAAACAAATTACATTGCGCGTGCATCAAATGCCACGATGATTCGCAGTAGTCATGTTGAACAAGCGATGCTCAATCAAGAGTTACGTGTTAGTCGTTTAAAAGATCATGTGATGCATAGTTTCGTAACGGGTACGACTCTGTTAGATGTCCATTCACATGCAGTGGGACAAGTGAATGCGTTGTCGGTGATTGCGACATCGGATTATCAGTTTGGCGCACCGAGTCGTATTACTGCAACCACTGCTTACGGTAGTGGGGAAGTGTTTGATATTGAACGTAGCGCTGAATTAGGCGGTAATATTCACTCAAAAGGGGTGATGATTCTATCGGCATATTTAGCATCTGTGTTTGGTAAAACTGCGACAATTCCGTTAACGACCCATCTGACTTTTGAACAATCTTATGGTGGTGTTGATGGTGATAGCGCCTCTATGGCGGAAGTGTGTGCGATTGTATCTGCTTTTTCTGGATTACCTTTACGGCAAGATATTGCAATCACAGGTTCAATGAACCAGTTTGGTGAAGCTCAGCCGATTGGTGGTGTGAATCAGAAAATTGAAGGCTTCTTTGATGTGTGTGGTATAAAAGGAAGAACCGCTGGGCAAGGGGTTATGATCCCTGAGTCGAATGTACATAATCTAATGCTACGTAAAGATATTGTTGAAGCCGTTGAAAAAGGTGAATTCACTATTTGGGCTATCAGTCATGTTTCACAAGCGATTGAAATATTTACGGGTAATGCAGTAGGTGTGGAAGCGGAGCAAGGCTTCTATCCATCAAATACGGTATTTGGTTTAGTGCAGAGTAAACTGAACGCACTACGTCGGTAGTTGTCGATGTGACAGATGAAGATGAGCGTGATGCTTTGTAGATAATGTATTTCTAAGCCGACTAGTAAGTAGTTGGCTTTTTTACTTTTATTTTCTCTAAATTGCAGATATAAAAAATGCCGGCCTTAGCCAGCATTTTTTTCATTTATCAATAAAGATAAATTATAGAGCTACAACGTTTGCAGCTTGAAGACCTTTTTGGCCTTGCTCTACTTCAAAAGACACTTTTTGGCCTTCAGCAAGAGTTTTGAAACCTTCAGAAGCGATAGCACGGAAGTGAACGAATACGTCAGCGCCGCCATTGTCTTGAGTAATGAAACCAAAACCTTTCTCTTCGTTAAACCATTTTACTAGACCAGTTGTTTGATTAG
>NZ_CAMRAN010000069.1 GCF_947039875.1 uncultured Photobacterium sp. | reverse complement strand
TACAAATAGTGAACGCATTTATTAGGTCGCCTTAGACAACATTTTTCGATGAGTGTGAATAGACATTAGAATACCAAAACCAGCCATGAGAGTAACCATTGAGGTTCCACCATAACTGACTAAAGGAAGTGGTACACCTACAACGGGTAATAGGCCACTTACCATTCCGATATTAACAAAAATATAAACAAAAAAACTGAGCACGATACTGCCCGCCATCATACGCCCAAACGCGGTTTGAGCTCTGCTTGCAAGTAATAATCCTCGTCCTAGCACAAATAGATACATTATTAATAAACCAATAACACCCATTAATCCCCATTCTTCGCCAATTACCGCAAAAATGAAGTCAGTATTACGTTCAGGAACAAATTCTAATTGTGATTGAGTACCATGAAGCCAACCTTTACCTGTGATTCCTCCTGAACCAATGGCTATTTTTGATTGGATTATATGGTATCCCGCACCTAAAGGATCAGATTCGGGATTAAATAAGGTCATTACGCGAGTACGTTGGTAATCATGCATTAAGAAGAACCATAACACAGGAATAAAGGCCCCGAGTAATATCAATGCACCAATTATTAATCGCCAGCTAATTCCTGACAGAAACAGAACAAATATCCCAGATGCGGCAATCAAAATTGAGGTACCGAGGTCTGGTTGTTTGGCAATTAGGATCGTTGGAGTGAAAATTAAGACTAGTGCAATAAAGATATTGGTAAACGTGGGGGGCAGTGGGCGATTACCTATAAATCGCGCTACCATTAATGGCACTGCAAGTTTGATTAATTCAGAAGGTTGAAATCGAATAAAGCCTAAGTTAAGCCATCGTTGTGCGCCTTTAGATACTTCACCAAATGTAAGTACACTAATGAGCAGTATTAGCCCAATACCAAATAAATAAGGAGCCCATGCTTCGTAATGACGCGGTGCAATTTGGGCAAGCGCAAACATTACTCCAAGTGACAGTAGCATTCGCATTGCTTGGCGTTCCATCATCGGCATGCTTTGACCACTGGCACTGTACATGATCACTAAAGAGAAACACATAATCACTAATAAGCCAAGTAATAACGGAATATCAATATGTAAGCGATCACTTATGCTTGGTTTTTCGCCTGTTGTTGCCATTATACTCATTAACGTGCTTCCGCAGTGGCTTTTATTGGTACCGCCAATTGTAAAGGGGGCTTGGCTGGTGGCTCAATTAACATATGATCAAATATTTTTCGAGCAATCGGGCCACCATTGGTTGAACCACCACCGGCATTTTCTAATACCATTGATACAACAACTTGTGGTTTTTCAAATGGTGCAAATGCTGTAAATAAGGCATGGTCTCGTAGATGCTCTTCTAATTCATCTGCATTATATTTTTGGTTTTCAGCTAAACCAAATACCTGTGCCGAACCTGATTTCCCTCCCGCTTGATAAGGGGTGTTGTAAAATGCTTTGCGTGCAGTGCCTCGGTGACCATAAAGCACGCGGTGCATACCTTCACGAGCAATTTCCCATGTTTTAGGATCTACACCAGTGATCGGTGGAAAGTTTTCAAATTTAGCAGGTGCTTCTACTTTATCATCAATAATATTTTTCAGTAGATGTGGGCGGTGTACGACGCCACTATTCACCAGTACAGAAGTGGCTTTGGCTATTTGTAATGGTGTAGCTGTCCAATAACCTTGGCCGATACCGACAGGAATAGTATCACCTTGATACCATGGACGTTTGTGGCGGGTTTGTTTCCATTCACGGGTTGGCATATTGGCTTTGCTTTCTTCATGAATATCAATACCAGTGTACACACCATAACCAAATTTATTCATCCATGTTGAAAGACGATCAATACCTAGATCGTAAGCCACTTGATAGAAGTAAGTATCTACTGACTCTTCAATAGCTTTATAAATATTGACTCGACCATGACCCCAACGTAACCAGTCACGGAATTTACGACTCGTTGAGTTAGGAATTTGCCACCAACCGGGATCATTACGAGTTGTATTGGGCGTGATCACCCCTTCAGTTAATGCCGCAACGGCAATTAATGGTTTAACGGTTGATGCTGGTGGATAAATGCCAAGCGTAACCCTATTCACTAATGGGCGATCTGGATTATTGAGCAATGCATTGTATTTTTTGCTCGAAATGCCACGTACAAACAAATTAGGATCGTAACTAGGGCTTGATACCATGGCTAAAATAGCATCATCTTTAGGATCCAAGACGACAATAGAGCCACGCTTATGCTTAATGATTTCTTTGCCTGTTTCAGGATCTGTTTTACGCTCAGTTAATAGATTCTGAACATATTGCTGTAGTTTAATATCAATATTGATCTTGATATCTTTACCTGGAATTGGCGGAATATATTTTAGCGTTCGAATAATGCGTCCGCGACTATTGACCTCAACTTTTTGATAGCCAGAGGTACCATGTAATAGCTCTTCATAGTAGCGTTCAACACCTAATTTACCCATATCTCGAGTGGCTTTGTAA
Source organism: uncultured Photobacterium sp. (assembly GCF_947039875.1). Classification (GTDB taxonomy): domain Bacteria; phylum Pseudomonadota; class Gammaproteobacteria; order Enterobacterales; family Vibrionaceae; genus Photobacterium. Next base: position 11,815 of record NZ_CAMRAN010000069.1, on the reverse strand, counting down.
TTACTGAGCTTTCCCGATTTATCTAGTTTTTTAAGGTCACGATCGTTAATTTTAGCGACATAACCTAAGACGTGGGTGAGAGTATCACCGTAAGGGTAATAGCGTTTTAAGTGTGCTTTTACTTCTACACCAGGTAAGCGATGTTGATTAACAGAAAATAGTGCAACTTGCTTTTCATTGAGGTGATCAAGAATAGGAACAGACTTAAAACGACGGGTACGACGACGTTCTTTTTGGAAATTAGCAATATCTTCGTCAGTAATACCCATGATCTGTTTGAGATCGGCAAAAGTCTGATCGAGCTCAGAGACTTTTTCTAGGGTAATTTCAAGGCTGTAAATGGGTCTGTTTTCGGCCAATATTACCCCGTTACGGTCATAAATTAAGCCGCGGTTCGGCGTAACTGGAATAATTTTAATGCGATTATCATTTGAACGGGTTTGATAGTCCTGATGTTGTTCAATCTGAATATGGAACAGGTTAAACAGCAGCAGGCCTACAAGTATTGCAATACCAATAAATGAGACAAGAGCTCGACGAAAAAATAAGGCCGACTCAGCACGATGATCGCGGATCTGGGTTCGCTTTTGTCTCATTTATGTTTATTCCCTATGATACGGATGGTTAGCCGTGACACTCCATGCACGGTATAAGCTTTCTGCCATTACCACGCGCACCAATGGGTGTGGTAAAGTCAATGGTGATAATGACCAACTTTGTTCTGCCGCTGCTTTACATGCAGGAGAAAGTCCTTCAGGTCCGCCAATTAAAATTGATACATCGCGTCCATCTAGTTTCCATGCATCCAATTGTTGTGCCAATTGCCCTGTATCCCAGCGTTTACCGGGAATATCTAGTGTGACAATTCGGTTGCCTTTAGCAACTGCAGCTAACATGGCCTCGCCTTCTTTTTGTAGAATGCGAGGAATATCAGCGTTTTTGCCACGCTTTCCTGCTGAAATTTCAATTAATTCCAGAGGCATATCTTTTGGGAAGCGGCGGCTATATTCTTTATAACCTTCCTCGACCCATTTAGGCATTTTAGTACCAACAGCAATCAGTTGAAGCTTCATGGTCAATTAGCTCCAAAGCTTCTCCAGTTGGTATAGCTCACGCGCATCTTCTTGCATGATATGTAGCATAACATTGCCCATATCAACAATAACCCATTGACCTTCTTTTTCACCACTGATGCCGAACGGAGGAAAATCAACTAATTTAGATTCTTTATTTACGTGATCTGCAACAGATACCACGTGACGGTTAGATGTACCAGTACAGATAACCATAAAATCGGTGATGCTTGATTTACCGCGAACATCAATAGTTACGATATCTTGTGCTTTAATGTCGTCAATTTTATCAACAATGAAATCGTGTAGTTCTTGAACCTGCAAAGGGATTCCCTCACTTGAGTGTTAGTATAGTATTGGCCGAATGACGCTATAACTAGCATCAATAATATCAAATAGACATACTGACCATGAATTGTGCCGCAGTATACCACGCTCTTATCAGACAGCGATAAGCGGACAAGGTTCCAACGGTATTTTTTCGCATGTTTGTTTAGTGATTTTGTTCAAATAGACCAAAAGTCGCGATTTTGACCTGTATTAAGATTAATTTAATGGCTGTAAATGGGTTGATATGCCACACATCTCCGCACATAAACAACTCAAGTCTGGCCATGGTTGAGTGTCATAGTCGGTTTTTACCTGAATTTCCAGTAATGTTAGCTGGCGAATGATAGTGACTAAGGTGGTGAGAGGCAGTCGATGTAAAGCCCCAATGTACATTTCTCGTCGGTTTTGCCATACTCTAAATTGTTCAAAAATGAGATTTAAAGGCGTGCCTTTTTTACCCATTTCTTGCATTTTATACAGTTGAGTTAATTCTCGCTGTAATGTTCGTAGTAAAATAGTCGCTTCAACACCTTCAGCTTGTAACTGACGCAATATTCGTTGGCTACGTTTAGCTTGTCCTGCTAATAGTGCATCAATTAATTGAAATGGCGTGTAGTGATTATGGCGGCTTAATGCTGCTTGTAATCGTACGATGGTGAGTATGCCATCGGGATACAAGAGTACTAATTTATGCAAACTTTGCGATAGTGCCAATAAATTACCTTCATGCCATTGTGCTAGCATTTGTACCGATTCATGATCGGGTTTTAAGCCTAATTGTTGACAACGACCTTGAATAAAACGCGGCATTTGACGTGGGTCTGGGGTGTTGCAAGGCACATACAGACCAATATTATCCAGCGCTTTAAACCATTTGGTGCTTTCTTGTTTTTTATTGATTCTAGGACCTGTGAGAATCAATAAAATATCAAGATTTAGTGTCGCTATCACTTCTAGTAATGCTTTGGCTTGGTTGGCATTTAATCCCGTTTCAGCAATTTCAAGCTCGATAATTTGTTGCGCTGAAAATAAGCTCATGGCATTGCAGCAATCTAATACTGCATTCCAATCAATACTATTATCGATAGTAAAACTATGTCGTTCAAGAAAGCCTTGCTGGTGGGCGATCTGCTTAATGTTATCGCCCGCTTCTTGTTTTAATAATAGCTCATTACCAAACAGTAAATAAGCCTGACGCAGGCCCTTTGTTAGCTGCTGCGTCAGTTGTTCTGGGTAGACTCTCATTGTGCGTTATTATCTTGTTTTTTATATATCACTGCGGGTGTTGTGGTGATTGTGGTTGTACTACCATCTTTAATCGAGACTTTTTGATTATGCAAAATCTGGTTTAATTCAGAATTAAGTTTGTCTTCTTCCATTTTATTAAACACAGTGGTTAGACGCGCCAGTTTACGCATGATTTGTTGCGCCGCTTGTTCACGCATCACATTGACTAATTCATCACGTTCTACTGATTTTGCGAGTGCTGAAAGTGGGTTATCTAAGAAAGTACGGGTAACTTTAGTACTAAACTGTTCAATACCTTGATTAGGAATAGTCACAGTGTAGTTAACCGTCAACGTTAAATCGTATTCTGCTTTACCGTTATTTTGATATAGCGATAACGTACTGTCGCCAGTTGATTCACTGGTGATATTAAGGTTAGGTACGGTTGCTGCTGGTTTTACTTCTTCAATGCCATGTAGTTTAAATTGGTATTTTACCATACGAGTTAATTGGCCGTAGGGGTCAAAACTGGTTAACGATAGCTTGGCAATGCCTTCTGGTAGCATGTAGTTGCCACGAAGATGAAAGCCACAAGAAGCTGTTGTAAGCGCGAGAAGAGTGATGATAAGTAGTCGAGTTAGGCTGTTGGCCGAGAAAAAACTTTTCACGAAAGTCAGCTCCTTGAAAGAAAAGAAGGTGCGCTGGGCGCAAAATTAAATATGACCATAATTATAAAGATCCCCGCAGAAGCGGGGATCTTTAAGGTACTTGTCTTTATTAGGCGAGCTAACAAAGAAAAGTAACCTTGATTAGTTTGCTACGATGTTTAGCAGTTTACCTGGTACATAAATAACTTTACGTACAGTGTTGCCATCAGTGAATCGAGTTACGCCATCATCAGCCATTGCTAACGCTTCTACTTGCTCTTTGGTTGCGTCTGCCGCTACCGTTAATTTAGCACGTAGTTTACCGTTAACTTGTACAATGATCAGTTTTTCATCTTCAACTAATGCTGCTGCATCTGCTTGTGGCCATACAGCATGGTCAATGTCTGTTTGGCCCAATGCTTGCCACATTTCAAAACAGATATGCGGTGTCATTGGGTAAAGCATAGTAACAATAGCTTTTAGTGCTTCATCAAGAATAGCACGATCTTGTACTGATTCTTGTGGCGCTTTCGCTAACTTGTTCATTAATTCCATGATTGCAGCAATGGCAGTATTGAATGTCTGACGACGACCAATATCATCACTTACTTTAGCAATGGTTTTATGAATGTCACGACGAAGTGCTTTTTGATCGCTGTTTAATGCTGCTGTATCTACTGATTCAGCTTGACCTTTTTCAGCATGTTCACGCACAAGTTTCCATACACGTTTAAGGAAGCGGTTTGCACCTTCAACGCCAGATTCTTGCCATTCCAGCGTCATATCTGCTGGTGATGCGAACATCATAAATAAACGTACGGTATCTGCACCGTATTTGTCTACCATTTCTTGTGGGTCGATACCGTTGTTTTTGGACTTAGACATTTTGATCATGCCCGAGTGTTCAACGTTATGGCCTTTAGAATCAACCGCTGTTGTGATACGACCTTTGCCATCACGTTCAACCGTTACATCTGTTGGTGCAACCCACTCTTTACCACCTTTATCTGTGGTGTAGAAGAAGGCATCTGCTAATACCATGCCTTGACATAGTAGTTGCTTAAACGGTTCGTCAGAGGTTACGTAACCTGCATCACGAAGTAATTTGTGGAAGAAACGTGAGTACAATAGGTGCATACATGCGTGTTCAATACCACCAACATATTGATCAACCGGTAGCCAGTAGTTCGCCTTAGCTGGATCTAGAATATCATCCGCTTGTGGCGAACAGTAACGTGCGTAGTACCAAGATGATTCCATGAAGGTGTCAAAGGTATCTGTTTCACGTAGTGCTGGTTCGCCGTTAAAGGTAGTTTTAGCCCACTCTAGATCCGCTTTAATTGGGCTTGTTACGCCATCCATTACCACGTCTTCTGGAAGAATAACTGGTAGTTGATCGGCAGCGACTGGATGTACTTGACCATCTTCAGTCGTTACCATTGGGATTGGTGCACCCCAGTAACGTTGACGTGAAACACCCCAGTCACGAAGACGGAAGTTAACCGTCTTCTTGCCTTTACCTTCCGTTTCAAGTTTTGCTGCAATGGCATCAAACGCTTGTTGGAAGTTTAGGCCGTCAAATTCACCAGAATTAAACAATACACCTTTGTCAGTGAATGCAGCTTCAGAGAGATCAAATTCGCTATCGTCTTCTGGCTTAATAACAGCCATGATGTCGATGTTGTATTTGGTTGCAAACTCAAAGTCACGTTGATCGTGAGCAGGAACCGCCATTACAGCGCCTGTGCCGTAATCCATTAATACGAAGTTAGCAACGTAGACAGGTACTTCACGACCATCTAGTGGGTGGATAGCTGTAAAGCCGGTATCCATGCCTTTCTTTTCCATTGTTGCCAGTTCAGCTTCAGCAACTTTGGTGTTACGGCATTCATCGATAAATGTTGCTAGAGCAGGGTTGTTTTCAGCCGCTTTTGCAGCCAGTGGGTGACCTGCTGCAATGCTAACAAATGTCACACCCATTAGGGTATCTGGACGGGTGGTGTAAACTTCTAAATCGTTTTGACCTTTAACGTTAAATGTTAATTCAACACCTTCAGAACGGCCGATCCAGTTACGCTGCATGGTTTTCACCATTTCAGGCCAACCATCAAGAGTATCAAGATCGTCAAGTAGCTCTTGTGCGTATTCAGTAATTTTAATGAACCACTGTGGAATCTCTTTTTGTTCAACAGGGGTATCACAACGCCAACAACAACCGTCTTCTACTTGCTCATTTGCAAGTACAGTTTGGTCGTTAGGACACCAGTTCACAGAAGATGTCTTCTTGTAAACTAGGCCTTTGTTATACAGTTTAGTGAAGAACTCTTGTTCCCAACGGTAGTACTCAGGAGTACAGGTTGCGAATTCACGGCTCCAATCGTAACCAAAACCTAATAGTTTAAGTTGGTTCTTCATGTACTCGATATTTTCGTATGTCCAAGGCGCAGGCGCAGTGTTATTTTTTACTGCTGCGTTCTCTGCTGGCAGGCCAAATGCATCCCAACCAATTGGCTGCATAACATTTTTGCCTTGTAAGCGCTGGTAGCGAGAGATAACATCACCGATAGTGTAGTTACGCACGTGACCCATGTGCAAGCGACCACTTGGGTACGGGAACATGGACAGACAGTAGAATTTTTCTTTATTAGGGTCTTCACTAACAACAAAGGTCTTATTGTTATCCCAATGTTCTTGAACTTTTTGTTCAATGTCCTGTGGACGATATTGTTCTTGCATCGATGACATCCAGAATTTTGTGAGTTTAATACAAACACATTCATTGTAATCGACATAGGATAACCAAAGGTAAAGGTGTCAACAATAGCTGATAGCGATTCGGCGACCTTAATCTTACATTTGGCCGTAATTACGTAATTATTTCGCACATTGGCGGAGGATTAATCCCATGACTAAGCAACAAAAGCATTATGAAGCAGTATTAGAAAAAGTAACTGAAGCGCTTAAGCATAGTCCAGAAGAGCTAAAGAAGTTTTTTAGAATGACCGAGCTTTACGGTAAAGCTGCCAGTGATATGACCAAAGATGAGCTGGCATTGATCGAAGCGTATATCAAAAGTGATCTTAAAACGACCGAGCTTTATGGTAAAGCAGCCAGTGATATGACCAAAGATGAATTGTCATTAGTTGAAGCTTATGTCAAAAGTGATTTAAAAACCTTTACTGAAGAAGTGAAAAATAGCTCAGAACCCTTCAGTGAAAGTCCATTTTATAAATTAGTCAGTGAAAGTATTTGGAAGAATTTAGCGGAGATCACTGATAAAACGCAATTAGAGTGGATTGAAGTGATGGATGATATTCAGCATAAAGGTATTTATCAGGCGGGTGAGCTTGTTGGCTTGGGTAACCTTGTGTGTGAACAATGTGGCCATACTGAAATGATCACCCATGTTACTCGTATTGAACCATGCGTTAAATGTGGTTGTAAGCATTTCACACGTTTACCATTAAATCCATAAATAACCCTGAACGTTATTTTAATGTGAATTAAAACGCAGCCATATGAGGGCTGCGTTTTTATTTGTGAATACCGAAACTATTAATTAATAGTCTGGTTTTTCAATGGTATCAACGATAACAGCAGAATTTTCAGGTTTAATGGTATCGGCTGGTTTTTGCATTGGTTGTGATTGTTGATATTGTCTTTGCTTTGGTTGAGGTACCGTGGAAGACTGCTTATATTTTTTATTAAACGTCGGCAGAATATCATTGTAGCCTTTGATCTGACGAGTAGCCGCTGTCATTGGTTCGTAAGTGAATTTTTGTCCTGCTAATGATGCTTCAATCATGGCACCACCTTTAGTGTGAGTGAAAATAGCAACACCATTAATGTAGCTTTGCGTTAGGTAATCACTACCCGCATTCATCCCCGCACCTGCGGTTCCTATTTTTGCTGAAGCACCTTCCGTTAAGGCAACTGCTGACGCTTGAGCATCTAATTCGAATCCGCCATCAATGAAGCGATCATAAGCACGTTTATCTTGGAAAAATAAAATCTCGCTAAAAGCTTGGCCACCGAATTGGAGCCCGATAGATACTTGATAAAGCTTAGCAAATCCCATTGCTTGATTGGCTTTAAATACCACGCCTGAGCCATAAGCCCCGCCGATCCAAAAGCCACCTTTACCTATTGATGGAAAAACGACATACCCATAAGCCGAATGGAAAAAAGGTTGTGTTTGTGGGGATTTATAAAAAAGTGCTAATGCATCTTTGGTGTCATTTTGTTGTTCTTGAGCAAGCACTTGTGCTGAGAGCATCAACATTAATAATGAACACAAAGTAGTAAAAATTTTATGTGTTGTTTTCATTTATTGTTCCTTATCTCGCCGTAGGTGGTTGATACCTGCGGAATTGCGATTGTTATTGACCTATGAAATTACAATAAACTAACCGTAAAAAAAAAGGTGAAGTTATTAGCTTCACCTTATAGTTTATTCTTTTTCTGTTAGACATACGTCACAAAAAAGTCCGTGTTTACGTCGAATAAGTAGCCAAGATAATGCTAACGCCCATAAACAGTAACCGTATAATGGCCAACTGCCTAAAGTAGTATATGGTGTCATTCCAATGGTTGGGATCACTTTATCTTTTAAAACACCTGTTACAAATTGTGGTAATTCTTTGGTGATGTGACCATTATGGTCAACCACGGCAGTAATACCAGTATTTGTGCCACGTAATAACGGCTTACCAAACTCAAGCGCCCGCATTTGGGCAATTTCCATATGTTGGAAGGGCCCGATTGAGCGCCCAAACCAAGCATCATTAGAAAGCGTGAGCAGTAACTCGGTTTTTTTGGTGATGTTTTCACGAATTTGCTCACCAAACGCAATCTCATAACACAAAGCAGGTGCAATTGAATAGCCATGCGCTTGAATATTCGGTTGAATATAAGCACCTCGACTAAATGATGACATCGGCAGATTAAAGAACGGTGCTAGTGGACGAAGAATACTAGCAAAAGGTACAAATTCACCAAAAGGTAATAGGTGATGCTTAGTGTAACGAGTGGCTGTATTGTAGTTATACGATCCATCAGCATCAACACCCAGCGTCAAAATATTATTGAAAAACTCACCATCAGCTTTTTGATCTAAAATACCTGTGATCACAGTGCTGTTATTGGCACGTGCTGCGGCATCTAGATTTTGTAAGAAGGTTGGAATATCTTCCTCAAGTGCTGGAATCGCAGCTTCTGGCCATATAATTAAATCTGAATCCCAATTATCACGGGTGAGATCCATATATTTCATTAAGGTTGGCCAGCGATGACTAGGTAGCCACTTTTCTTCTTGTGAAATATTACCTTGAATTAAAGCAACACTAACACTGTGCTTAGGATCGGGTTTTACCCACTGCGGAATACCCGCTAATACGGCTAATATTACCACTAACACCGCAACCATGAATGGACGCCAGTTACGGTAGTAGAGGGTCGCAGTAATCGATCCCGAGATGAGCACTAATGCGAGGGTGATCCCTTCGACACCAAAAATGGGTGCGAAGTGTGCCAATGGCGTATTAAGCTGGCTGTATCCCATCCATAGCCAAGGAAAGCCAGTAAAGAGCCAACCACGGATCCAGTCAAGTACCAACCAAATAACAGGGCCAGATAGCAGTAATTGGTGCAAAGGACGTTGGCGGTTAAAGCGATTAAATAAATAGCCAAATAACGCTGGATATAACGCTAAATAGCTAATTAATAAAAACATTAAGAGCATGCTGGCAATTTTAGGCATACCACCAAAGGTATCAATGCTGACATGTACCCAGCTGATACCGGTACCAAACATGCCTAGACCATAAAAAAAGCCAATCAGTGCTGAACGTTTAGGAGATTGTTTCTGTAATAAAAGGAAAAACAGAATCAGTGTTAATGGGGCGATAAATGCGTAGTCATAAGGAGCAAAAGACAAGGTTGCAATCGCACCCGCAGGGACAGCTGCAAGCAACTGTCCCAATGAGATGAGTGTTTTTTTTGTCATCATTTACGGAGTAATGGTAGGTTGAAATGCTTCGTCCGGTACAGTTACTTGTAACTGGATAACACGGCGGTTATCAGACGAGGTCACTTTAAAAGAATAACCATTAACTTCAACAACTTCACCGCGTGATGGCAGGTGACCAAAACTCATCATAACTAAGCCGCCGACAGTATCGACTTCTTCGTCACAAAATGAGGTATGGAACAGTTCATTGAAATCTTCAATGGTTGTTAGGGCTTTGACCGCGTAAGTATGCTTACTTAATTGACGAACTTCTTGCTCTTCTTCGTCGTCGAATTCATCTTCGATTTCGCCAACAATTTGCTCAAGAATGTCTTCAATAGTGATAACACCAGATACACCACCAAACTCATCAACCACAATTGCCATGTGGTAACGCTCTTCGCGGAATTCTTTTAATAGTCGATCAACGCGCTTACTTTCTGGCACTACAACGGCAGGGCGTAATACTTTGTCGATATCAAAAGGTTCACTATCAGGCAATAAATAACGCAGTAAGTCTTTGGCTAATAAAATGCCTTCAACATGGTCTTTATCATCACTGATAACAGGGTAGCGAGAGTGCTGAGCTTCAACAATTAAATCAATAAGATCTTCTAGCTTCTGAGAACGCTCGATAGTTGTCATTTGTGAACGTGGGATCATAATGTCACGTACACGCATTTCAGCAATTTCCATTACACCTTCAAGCATGTCTCGAGTGTCATGGTCTATCAAATCGTTTTCTTCCGAATCACGGAATACTTCAACTAATTCTTCACGGTTTTGTGGTTCGCCTTGGAAAAATTGGCCAATACGTTCAAAGAAGGACTTTCTACTCGGACCTTCAGTTGTTGGAGAGTTATCTTCGTTCATTATTTACTTTATCAACTAAGTGGACATTGCCACGGAAATGCGGCTTGGTTTAGTAAACCGCGGAATATTCGTTGGTATGTTACTACTTTTCAGAAATGTAAGGGTCGACAAAACCCATGTTTTGCATGATTTCAGTCTCTAATGCTTCCATTTCTTCTGCTTCATCATCTTCGATATGATCATAACCTAGCAGATGCAGACTGCCGTGTACAACCATATGTGCCCAATGTGCATTAAGCGGTTTTTGTTGTTCAATGGCTTCCGCTTCGACAACTTGACGACAAATAATTAAATCGCCAAGTAAATTCATTTCGATTTCAGGTGGTGCTTCAAATGGAAAAGAAAGTACGTTTGTTGGTCGATCTTTGCCACGGTACTCAAGGTTGAGTGCATGACTTTCTTGCTCGTCAACTAATCGAATAGTGACTTCAGCATCGGCCTGAAATGGGATGACTGCGGCATTTAGCCATTGTTGAAATTCAGCTTCAGTCGGTAATCCAGTTTCGTCTGCTGTTGCAAGTTGTAGATCAAGATAAATCGCCATTAGTTACTCTTTTGTGATTCAATTTTAGCGGCAGTCGCAACGGCGAATAAGGCGGCATCTTTGGCGTCTTGTTCTGTACGACGACGTTGTTCTGCTTGTTTGCGTTGTTTTTGATCATCACTTTCCCAAATTTCATAAGCTTGAACAATGCGTGCGACAACAGGATGGCGTACAACATCATTAGCTAAGAAAAAGTTAAAGCTAATTTCTTCAACATTCGATAATACTTCAACCGCATGACGTAAACCTGAACGTGCGCCACGCGGCAAATCGATTTGAGTGACATCTCCAGTGATGACGGCGCGCGAATTAAAGCCAATACGGGTTAAGAACATTTTCATTTGTTCTACAGTGGTATTTTGGCTCTCATCTAAAATAATAAAAGCATCGTTCAGTGTTCGACCGCGCATATAAGCCAACGGTGCGACTTCAATCACATTGCGCTCAATCAGCTTTTCTACCCGTTCAAAACCAAGCATTTCAAACAAAGCATCATAAAGTGGGCGTAGATATGGGTCGACTTTCTGGCTTAAATCGCCAGGTAAGAACCCTAGCTTTTCACCCGCTTCAACCGCTGGACGAGTCAGCAGAATACGGCGCACTTCTTGACGCTCAAGGGCATCAATGGCAGCTGCAACTGCAAGGTAGGTTTTACCTGTACCTGCAGGGCCAATACCAAAGGTAATATCATGGGTTACGATATTGGCAATGTATTGGGCTTGGTTTGGCGTGCGTGGTTTTATGATCCCTTTTTTAGTTTTGATATGGATTTCTTTACCAAAAGGGATGCTCGTTTCTACGGTTTGCTCTAAGACGCCAGAAGCTTTGATCGCTAGATGAAGTTGGTCGGGTTCAATATCTGGAATATTGTTATGTACAGGAGCCGTATCAACGTATAAATCTTTAATGATATTGGTGGCAACATCAGCGGTATGTGGTTGACCCACAATGCTAAAATGGTTGCTGCGATGATTGATTTCAACACCTAAACGACGTTCTAGTTGTTTAATGTTGTCGTCGAAAGGACCACAAAGGCTGGAAAGACGCTGGTTATCAGCAGGTTCCAGATCAAATTCTACAGTAATTATCTTGCTCAAGGTTTGCCTCTCATTGA
>NZ_CAMRAN010000068.1 GCF_947039875.1 uncultured Photobacterium sp. | reverse complement strand
TGGTCAAATTGTTAAAGAACGTACTGACTATCGATAACCGCTTACGCTGTTGTCCGTGTCAGTGAGGTCGCATTATAGGGGAATTTTTGAAGCTGACAAGTATAATTTTGAAAAATAAATTCATATGCTCAGATTGGAAGCAGATACAGGGTTAGTTGATATTTTTATAACCTATTTATTATAAATAACGACTTTAGCCCCTTATGATCAATATTGTACCTTTGGTTATATTAATCAAAATAAAGAAACCATAGCACGCTATAACATTTATAAATTGGAGTGGCTGACCCAAATCAAAACTAGCAACTTAGCAGGATTAATAATAAGGACATAAAACTAAATAGTGATAGCGGATAGAAAAATACTATACCAACAAAAGATCAAAAAAAAAGCCGAGTCCAAAGGACTCAGCTTTCTTCTTATTTAACGGCTATTGCTTATTCAGCAGTAGCTTCTTCCTTTGCAGGACGGTCAACTAACTCGATATAAGCCATAGGAGCTTTATCACCAGTACGGAAACCGCACTTCATGATACGAGTATAACCACCAGGACGCGCTGCGAAGCGTGGACCTAGTTCGTTAAATAATTTCGCAACAACTTCGTTATCACGAGTACGAGCGAATGCAAGACGACGGTTAGCAACACTGTCGGTCTTAGCTAGGGTAATCAAAGGCTCAATTACGCGACGTAGCTCTTTTGCTTTAGGCAAGGTAGTCTTAATTAATTCGTGACGTACCAGAGAGCTAGCCATGTTGCTGAACATCGCTTTACGATGACTGCTGTTGCGGTTGAGTTGACGACCACTCTTACGATGGCGCATGACCTAATCCTTCTAACTAGATATCAGTAAACTATTAATCTTCAGCGATTGATGCAGGTGGCCAATTTTCTAGGCGCATACCTAGAGATAGACCACGAGATGCCAATACATCTTTGATTTCTGTCAAAGACTTCTTACCAAGGTTTGGCGTTTTAAGAAGCTCAACCTCAGTACGCTGAACAAGATCACCGATGTAATGGATCGCTTCTGCTTTCAGACAGTTAGCAGAGCGAACAGTTAGTTCAAGATCGTCTACAGGACGCAGTAGGATCGGATCGAACTCCGGCTTCTCTTCTTTCTCTTCAGGAACTCGTACATCGCGAAGATCTACAAATGCATCCAATTGTTCAGCAAGAATTGTTGCTGCACGGCGGATAGCTTCCTCAGGATCAAGTGTACCGTTAGTCTCCATATCGATTACAAGCTTGTCTAGGTCAGTACGTTGTTCTACACGTGCTGCCTCTACCGCGTAAGCGATACGGTCCACTGGGCTGTAAGTAGCATCTACTAACAAACGACCAATTGGACGCTCATCTTCTTCAGTGTGAATACGAGCTGATGCTGGTACGTAGCCACGACCACGTTCTACCTTGATTCGCATGCTTAATTCAGCATTGTCATCAGTTAAATGGCAGATTACGTGTTCTGGGTTCGCAATCTCAACATCACCATCATGGGTGATGTCACCTGCAACAACAGGGCCTGCACCAGATTTGTTCAGAGTAAGAATAACTTCATCTTTACCCTCAACCTTAACGGCTAGACCTTTAAGGTTAAGAAGAATTTCAAGGATATCCTCCTGAACGCCTTCTTTGGTGCTGTACTCATGTAACACACCGTCGATTTCAACTTCTGTTACAGCACAACCTGGCATAGAAGATAATAAAATACGACGAAGAGCGTTTCCTAGAGTGTGGCCGAAACCACGCTCCAACGGCTCTAGAGTTACTTTTGCGTGCGTAGAGCTGACTTGTTCGATGTCAACTAGACGCGGCTTAAGAAATTCTGTTACAGAACCCTGCATTGTGTCCTCTCTTAACTGTAGCCTTACTTAGAGTAAAGCTCGACGATCAGGTGTTCGTTGATGTCGGCAGACAAATCAGAACGTTCTGGAAGACGTTTAAACGTACCTTCCAACTTACTGCTGTCTACTTCGACCCAAGTCGGTAGTTCACGCTGTGTAGCAACTTCAAGAGCTGCTTTAATGCGTGCTTGGTTCTTAGCTTTCTCACGAATGCTAACAACGTCGTTTGCCGCTACCTTGAAAGAAGGAACGTTTACGACTTGACCATTAACTAGAATCGCTTTGTGGCTTACCAATTGACGAGATTCAGCGCGAGTTGCACCAAAGCCCATACGGTAAACTACGTTATCTAAACGACCTTCAAGAAGCTGAAGCAAGTTTTCACCTGTGTTACCCTTGATGCGGGCAGCTGTCTTGTAGTAGTTACGGAATTGTTTTTCTAGTACGCCATATGTACGACGAACTTTCTGCTTCTCACGAAGCTGAACGCCGTAATCAGATAGACGACCGCGACGAGCACCATGTTGGCCCGGAGCGTTATCAATCTTACACTTGGTATCAATCGCACGTACACCAGACTTAAGGAATAAGTCAGTGCCTTCGCGACGGCTAAGCTTTAGCTTAGGACCCAAATATCTTGCCATTTTTCTTTCTCCAATTTCCTAGAAACTAAACGTTATACGCGACGTTTCTTAGGTGGACGACAACCGTTATGAGGGATCGGAGTCGCATCAACAATGTTAGTGATACGGAAACCCGCTGCGTTTAGAGCGCGGATTGTAGACTCACGACCAGGACCAGGGCCCTTAACCATAACTTCTAGGTTCTTAACGCCATATTCTTTGGCCATTTCACCACAACGCTCAGCAGCAACCTGTGCAGCGAACGGAGTAGATTTACGAGAACCACGGAAACCTGAACCACCTGCAGTTGCCCATGAAAGAGCATTACCTTGACGGTCAGTAATGGTTACGATTGTGTTGTTGAAAGAAGCATGGATGTGCGCAACGCCATCGGCTACTTGCTTGCGTACGCGCTTACGAGCGCGAGTTGGTTGTTTTGCCATTGTACTCTACCTTATCCGACTATTTTTTGATCGGCTTGCGCGGACCCTTACGGGTACGTGCGTTGGTTTTAGTACGCTGTCCACGTAGAGGTAGACTGCGACGGTGACGAAGACCACGGTAACAACCAAGGTCCATAAGACGCTTGATGTTCATGGAAATTTCACGACGAAGATCACCTTCTACAGTGTATTTAGCTACACCATCACGCAGTAGATCGATCTGTTCTTCAGTTAGTTCACTGATCTTAACATCTTCAGCAATACCCGTTTCAGCTAAAATAGCTTGAGAACGAGTCTTACCGATGCCGTAAATCGCAGTTAATGCGATTACAGCGTGTTTCTGATCAGGAATGTTAATGCCTGCAATACGGGCCACTATTCACTCCTAGTACTTTACAAGAATAACCGCTGCAGAGCCCGTTCAGGATACGCAGCGGTGGTACAATTCTTTTGCACATAACAAAAGATGGTTGACTAATTTAGCCAACCTATCTTCAATTTGCAAGAAATATTTCTGCTAATTAGCCTTGGCGTTGTTTATGCTTTGGCTCACTGCAAATCACACGCACAACACCGTTGCGCTTGATAACTTTACAGTTACGGCAGATTTTCTTAACGGAAGCACGAACTTTCATTGCTAAACTCCGTAAATATGGAAAACTAAACTTAGCGGCCGTAGCCTTTCAGATTAGCTTTTTTCAATACTGACTCATACTGTTGAGACATCAAATGTGTCTGAACTTGAGCCATGAAATCCATGATAACAACAACTACGATTAGTAAGGAAGTACCACCAAAATAAAAGCGGACATTCCATGCAATCATCATGAACTCGGGGATCAGACAGATAAAGGTGATATACAACGCACCCGCTAGGGTTAGTCGAGTCATTACTTTATCAATGTACATTGCGGTCTGTTCACCCGGGCGAATACCAGGTATGAATGCTCCAGACTTCTTCAAGTTATCTGCTGTCTCGCGAGGGTTAAACACCAACGCGGTATAGAAGAAACAGAAGAATATAATTGCAGCAGCGTAGAGCATTACATAAAGTGGCTGCCCTGGACTAAGTGCAAGTGAAATATCACTTAACCAGCCAAGACCTTCACTTTGTCCAAACCACTGAGCCAGTGTGCCTGGAAACAGAATAATACTCGATGCGAAAATTGCTGGGATTACACCTGCCATGTTGATTTTCAACGGTAGGTGTGTGCTCTGCGCTGCGAAGACACGACGGCCTTGTTGACGCTTAGCGTAGTTAACGACGATACGACGTTGACCACGTTCCATGAACACTACAAAGTAAATCACAGCAAAAGATATAACCGCAATTAATAGTAGAAGAAGTACGTGCAATTCACCTTGACGCGCTTGCTCTACGGTCTGTCCAATAGCTGGCGGCAAACCTGCAACAATACCAGTGAAAATAATCACAGATATACCGTTACCAATGCCACGCTCGGTAACTTGCTCACCTAACCACATTAAAAACATGGTACCAGTAACCAAACTAACCACAGCAACAAAATAGAAACTAGGACCTGGATTATGTACCAGGCCTGGAATCATACTTGGTAACCCCGTAGCAATACCAATTGCTTGGAAGGTTGCCAATACAAGCGTACCGTATCGGGTGTACTGACTAATCTTACGACGGCCAGATTCACCTTCTTTCTTCAACTCAGCCAAGGCTGGATGAACTACTGTTAGCAACTGGACAATAATGGACGCAGAAATATACGGCATAATGCCCAGAGCTAAAATAGAAGCACGCGAGAGTGCACCACCAGAGAACATGTTAAACATCTCAATGATAGTACCCTTTTGCTGCTCGAACAGACTGGCAAGTACAGCAGCGTCAATACCAGGAATAGGCACAAAGGATCCAGCTCGGAATATTAATATCGCACCTAATACAAAGAGAAGGCGTGACTTAAGCTCTGCTAGGCCACCTTGTCCGCTACGAAAATCTTGTCCTGGTTGTTTAGCCATCTGTACCTCATCCTCGAGTTAATTATTCCTCGATTTTACCGCCTGCAGCTTCAATAGCAGCTAAAGCGCCTTTAGTAACGCGTAGGCCTTTCACTGTTACTGAACGAGCGATATCACCAGAAAGTACAACTTTCACGAACTTAATGTCCTTAGTGATAACATTCGCAGCTTTTAGTGTTTCAAGACTTACAACATCACCTTCAACTTTCGCTAGCTCAGCTAGACGAACTTCAGCAGTTACTAGGCTCTTACGAGACGTAAAACCGAACTTTGGTAGACGCTGTTTCAAAGGCATTTGACCGCCTTCAAAACCTGGGCGAACAGAACCACCTGAACGTGATTTCTGACCTTTAACACCACGGCCACAAGTTTTACCTAGACCCGAACCGATACCACGACCTACGCGCTTCGCAGAAGGCTTAGATCCAGCGGCCGGTGATAGAGTATTCAAACGCATAGTGATTACTCCTCAACTTTAACCATATAGTGAACTTTATTGATCATGCCGCGTACGCAAGCAGTATCTTCAAGTTCAACAGTATGGTTGATGCGACGAAGGCCTAGGCCACGCAAAGTAGCTCTGTGTTTCGGTAAACGACCGATAGAACTCTTTGTTTGGGTTACTTTAATAGTCTTAGCCATGTCGATTACTCCAGAATTTCTTTAACAGAAAGACCACGTTTTGCAGCGATCATTTCTGGAGAGTTCATTCCACTTAGACCCAAAATTGTTGCGCGAACAACGTTAATTGGATTAGTAGAACCGTATGTTTTAGCTAGTACGTTACGGATACCCGCAACTTCTAGCACTGCACGCATTGCGCCACCGGCGATGATACCAGTACCTTCTGATGCAGGCTGCATGTACACTTGAGAACCAGTGTGACGGCCTTTAACAGCGTGGTGAAGAGTACCTTCGTTGATTGCGATCGTAACCATGTTACGACGTGCTTTTTCCATCGCTTTCTGGATTGCAGCAGGCACTTCACGTGCTTTACCGTAACCAAAACCGATGCGACCGTTACCGTCACCAACTACTGTTAGTGCAGTAAAGCTGAAAATACGACCACCTTTAACCGTTTTTGAAACACGGTTAACAGCGATCAGTTTTTCATTCAAATCTGATTGTGTCTTTTCGTTAGCCATCTTCCGCCTACCTTAGAATTTCAGACCAGCTTCACGAGCAGCTTCTGCTAGTGTCGCGATACGGCCGTGGTATTGGAAACCAGAGCGATCAAATGCAACGTTAGAGATGCCTTTTTCAATCGCGCGCTCAGCAATAGTTTTACCTACAACTGCAGCAGCGTCTTTGTTTCCGGTACTCTTAACTTGCTCACGGATCGCTTTTTCTAAAGTAGAAGCGGCTGCGATAACCTCAGAGCCGTTCGGTGCGATTACCTGAGCGTACACGTGACGTGGAGTACGGTGTACAACTAGGCGAGTTGCGCCCAGTTCAGCAATCTTACGACGTGCTCGGGTCGCACGACGGATACGAGATGCTTTCTTATCCATAGTGTTACCTTACTTCTTCTTAGCTTCTTTAGTACGCACAACTTCGTCGGCGTAACGAACACCTTTACCTTTATAAGGTTCAGGGCTACGGTAAGCGCGAATATCAGCAGCTACCTGACCAACCAACTGCTTATCAGTACCTGTAAGTACGATTTCAGTTTGTGATGGACATTCAGCTTTGATACCTGCTGGAAGTTCGTGCTCAACTGGATGAGAGAAACCTAGAGTTAAGCCTACAGCGTTGCCTTTAATAGCAGCACGGTAACCTACACCCTTAAGAGTCAGCTTCTTAGTGAAGCCTTCGGTAACACCAACAACCATGTTGTTAACTAGTGCACGAGCAGTACCTGCTTGTGCCCAAGCTTTATCGAACCCTTCACGAGGACCGAAAGTAACTTTGTTCTCTTCCAAAGTTAGAACTACTGCTGGGTTCATCATGCGAACTAATTCGCCTTTAGAACCTTTAACAGTAATTTCCTGACCGTTAAGCTTAACTTCTACGCCGGCAGGGAAAACTACTGGTGCTTTTGCAACACGAGACATGTTCTACTCCTATTATGCTACGTAGCAGATAATCTCACCGCCAAGACCCGCTTTGCGTGCAGCGCGGTCGGTCATAAGACCCTTGGAAGTGGAAACGATAGCAATACCAAGGCCACCCATCACTGATGGTAGCGCACCTTTTTTCTTGTAGATGCGTAGACCAGGACGTGAAACACGTTGGATTTGCTCAATAACTGGATTAGCTTCGAAGTACTTAAGAGTAACTTCTAGCTCTGGCTTAACATCACCTGTTACAGCGTAGCCAGCCACGAAACCTTCTTCTTGTAATAATGCTGCAATTGCAACTTTAAGCTTAGAAGATGGCATTTTTACAGCAACTTTTTTCGCTGCCTGACCGTTACGAAGACGGGTCAGCATATCCGAAATCGGATCTTGCATGCTCATAAGTTAATACTCCGTGATTCTGAATTGCTTACTGGATTACCAGCTTGCTTTACGTAGACCCGGAATCTCGCCTTTCATGCAAGCTTCACGAACCTTGATACGGCTAAGACCGAACTTACGTAGGTAGCCGTGTGGACGTCCAGTCTGGTTACAGCGATTACGCTGACGAGACTTCGCAGAATCACGTGGTAGTGACTGAAGTTTAAGCACTGCATTCCAGCGATCTTCTTCAGACGCATTCACGTCGCTAATTAGAGCTTTTAGCGCAGCACGCTTTTCAGCGAACTTAGCTACTAGCTTGGCACGTTTAGCTTCACGTGCCTTCATTGATTCTTTAGCCATTAGTAACCCTTACTTTTACTTACGGAATGGGAAGTTAAAAGCAGACAGTAGAGCTAGAGCTTCTTCATCAGATTTAGCAGAAGTTGTGATTGTGATATCTAAACCACGTACACGATCTACTTTATCGAAATCGATTTCTGGGAAGATGATCTGCTCACGAACGCCCATGCTATAGTTACCACGACCATCGAATGATTTCGGGTTTAAACCACGGAAATCTCGAATACGAGGTACAGCAATTGAAATTAGACGCTCGAAAAAGTCCCACATACGCTCGCCACGTAAGGTTACTTTACAGCCAATAGGGTAGCCCTCACGGATCTTAAAGCCTGCAACTGACTTTCGTGCTACTGTGATTAGCGGCTTCTGACCTGCAATTGCAGTCATGTCAGCAGCAGCGTTTTCTAGCAGCTTCTTGTCGTTGATAGCTTCGCCCACACCCATATTAAGTGTGATCTTTTCGATCCTTGGGACTTGCATGATACTCTTGTATTCGAACTTGCTAGCAAGGTCTTTTACAACAGTCTCTTTGTAGTAATCATGCAGTTTCGCCATAGTACTACTCCAAACTTACTTGATAGTTTCGCCAGTCGATTTAAAGAAACGAACTTTTTTGTCGTCTTCAAATCGGAAGCCTACACGGTCCGCTTTACCTTGACCGTTAACGATAGCAACATTAGACGCATCGATCGCAGCTTCCTGCTCAACGATACCGCCTTGAACACCCATTGCCGGAACCGGCTTCTGGTGTTTCTTAACCATGTTAATACCTTCAACGATAACTTTACCGGTTGCTAGAACCTTAGTTACTTTACCAGTCTTGCCTTTATCTTTACCAGCAAGAATGATAACTTCGTCGTTACGACGGATTTTAGCTGCCATTATAGTCGCTCCTTAAAGTACTTCTGGCGCTAGTGATACAATCTTCATGAATTTCGTATTACGAAGTTCACGAGTCACAGGGCCAAAGATACGGGTACCGATAGGTTGCTCAGTGTTGTCGTTCAACAATACGCAAGCATTACGGTCAAAGCGAATGACAGAGCCATCTTGACGACGAACGCCTTTACGGGTGCGTACAACCACCGCTTTCAGTACATCACCTTTCTTAACTTTACCGCGTGGAATTGCTTCCTTTACAGTAATCTTGATGATGTCACCGATATGTGCATAGCGACGGTGAGAACCACCCAGAACCTTAATACACATTACGCTACGTGCGCCGGAGTTATCCGCAGCATCAAGCATACTTTGCATTTGGATCATGTTAGTGCTCCGCTAATTTAAAACATCTAGACCCAAATCGAGTCGATATGCCTTTTCTTCAAAGGCGGCGAATAATAACACCATTTTCGACCGATGGGTAGATAAAAAAATGAACGGCCCTAAGTTTTTCAGGGCCGCTTACTTAAGTAGTTGTTAGTACGTATTAAATACGTGCTTTCTCAACTACGCGTACCAAAGTCCAAGACTTAGTCTTTGACATTGGACGGCACTCGCGAACTTCAACCATGTCGCCTAGGCCACATTCGTTGTTTTCATCGTGTGCATGAAGCTTAGTCGTGCGTGTGATGTACTTACCGTAGATCGGGTGCTTCACTTTACGCTCGATAGCAACAACAATAGACTTATCGCCTTTGTCGCTAACTACACGACCAAGCTGAGTACGGATTTGATCGCTCATTATGCGCCAGCCTTCTCAGTCAGTACAGTTTTAACACGTGCGATATCACGACGTACAGTTTTAAGATTGTGAGTCTGCTGTAGTTGACCAGTTGCAGCTTGCATACGCAAGTTAAACTGTTCACGAAGCAAATTCACAAGCTCTGCATTAAGCTCTTCAACGCTTTTAGCGCGTAGATCTAGTGCATTCATCACATCACCGCCTTAATTACGAATGTTGTCTTGATTGGTAGCTTACGTGCAGCAAGATTAAATGCTTCACGAGCTAATGCTTCAGGAACACCACCCATTTCGTATAGAACTTTACCTGGTTGAATCTGTGCAACCCAGTACTCCACACTACCTTTACCTTTACCTTGACGAACTTCAAGAGGCTTAGATGTGATTGGTTTGTCTGGGAATACACGAATCCAGATTTGGCCCTGACGTTTTACATGACGAGTCATAGCACGACGTGCAGCTTCGATCTGACGAGCAGTTAGACGACCACGGCCGACTGCTTTAAGACCAAATGTACCAAAGCTTACATCAGTACCGTTCGCTAAACCGCGGTTACGGCCTTTAAAGGCCTTGCGGAATTTAGTGCGTTTAGGTTGCAGCATCAATAAACTCCTTATTTACGGCTTTTGCGCTGCTTCTTAGGCTTGTCAGCCTTTGGCTCTTCAACCGGCATGCCGCCTAGAACTTCACCTTTGAAGATCCAAACTTTAACGCCGATAACACCGTATTGGGTGTGAGCCGAAGAAGTTGCGTAGTCAATGTCAGCACGAAGAGTATGTAGAGGCACACGGCCTTCACGGTACCACTCAGTACGTGCAATTTCAGCACCGCCTAGACGGCCGCTTACTTCAACTTTGATACCTTTAGCGCCAAGACGCATAGCGTTTTGAACTGCACGCTTCATCGCGCGACGGAACATTACACGACGCTCTAGTTGAGACGAAATGCTGTCTGCTACTAGTTGACCATCTAGTTCTGGTTTACGTACTTCAGCGATGTTGATCTGAGCTGGAACGCCCGCGATCTTCGCTACTGCTGCACGTAGTTTCTCTACGTCTTCGCCTTTCTTACCGATTACTACGCCTGGACGAGCAGTGTGAATAGTCACACGGATGCTCTTCGCAGGACGCTCGATAACGATGCGTGATAGAGATGCTTTTGCTAGTTCCTTAGTAAGGAACTGGCGTACCTTGAAATCGCCGTCTAGGTTGTCAGCGAATTCTTGGCTGTTAGCAAACCAAGTGGTATTCCAAGGCTTACAGATGCCTAAACGAATACCATTAGGATGTACTTTCTGACCCATTGCTTTCTCTCCTAGTCTCTTAGCGGTCTGCTACAACAACAGTGATGTGGCTAGAACGCTTCAAGATGCGATCGGCACGGCCTTTAGCACGAGGCATAATACGCTTCATGGTAGGGCCTTCGTCAACGAAGATTTTAGCAACATTAAGATCATCAATGTCTGCGCCTTCGTTGTGTTCTGCGTTAGCGATAGCTGACTCTAGAACTTTCTTGATTAAATCAGCAGCTTTTTTGTTGCTGAAATTAAGAATTTCTAGAGCTTGAGCAACTGGCTTACCGCGCAGTTGATCTGCAACCAAACGAGCTTTTTGCGGCGAAATGCGAGCAAAGCGATGTTTAGCGATAGCTTCCATTACCTACTCCTTAGCGCTTTTTAGCTTTCTTATCCGCAGCATGACCGCGGTAAGTACGTGTTGGTGCAAATTCGCCTAGCTTGTGACCGATCATTTCTTCAGAAACGAAAACAGGAACGTGCTGACGACCATTATGGACAGCGATGGTCAAACCGATCATCTGAGGGATGATCATTGAGCGACGGGACCAAGTCTTAACAGGCTTTTTGTCTCCGCTTTCCAACGCTTTCTCTACCTTCTTCAGCAAGTGTAGGTCAATGAATGGACCTTTCTTGAGAGAACGTGGCATGGCGTATCCTCTTTATAATTACTTATTACGACGACGTACGATGTACTTGTCGGTGCGCTTGTTGCTACGAGTCTTATAACCCTTAGTTGGAACGCCCCAAGGTGTTACTGGATGACGACCGCCTGATGTACGACCTTCACCACCACCATGTGGGTGATCCACTGGGTTCATTACAACACCACGTACAGTTGGACGAACACCGCGCCAGCGTGAAGCACCAGCTTTACCTAGCTCACGTAGCATGTGTTCTGCGTTACCAACTTCACCTAGAGTCGCACGACCGTCAGCAAGAACTTTACGCATTTCACCAGAACGTAGACGTAGAGTCACATAAGTGCCTGCACGTGCAATGATCTGAGCGTATGCACCAGCTGAACGAGCCAGCTGTGCACCTTTACCAGGCTTAAGTTCAACACAGTGTACTGTTGAACCTACTGGGATGTTGCGCATTGGTAAAGTATTACCAACTTTGATAGCAGCATCTTCGCCAGACTGGATCATATCACCAGCTTGGATACCTTTAGGTGCGATAATGTAGCGGCGCTCACCGTCTGCGTACAGAACTAGAGCAATGTTTGCGCTACGGTTTGGATCGTATTCTAGACGCTCAACTTTCGCTGGGATGCCATCTTTAGTACGTTTAAAGTCAATTAGACGGTAGTGTTGTTTGTTACCACCACCGATATGACGTACTGTGATACGACCGTTATTGTTACGACCACCTGACTTAGAGTTTTTCTCTAGTAGTGGTGCGTACGGCTTACCCTTATGCAGGTCAGAGTTAACCACTTTTACTACGTGGCGACGACCTGGGGAAGTCGGCTTACATTTTACAATAGCCATTCTTCTTTGCTCCTAGCCTTACTCTGCACTACCAGCGAAGTCGATGTCTTGACCTTCTTTCAAGATAACATACGCTTTCTTCACGTCTGAACGACGGCCTTGGCGCATACCTTGACGTTTGGTCTTACCCTTAGTGATAAGAGTATTTACAGACTTAACTTCAACCTCAAACAGTTTTTCAACTGCTGCTTTGATCTCTCTCTTTGTCGCAGTAATAGCAACTTTAAACACGATAGTATTCGCGTTTTCAGCAGCCATTGATGCTTTTTCAGAGATGTGCGGAGCACGTAGAACTTTTAAAATACGCTCTTCAGTGATCATGCTAACATCTCCTCGATTGCTTTAACTGCTGCTGCAGTCATTACAATTTTATCGAAAGCGATCAAGCTAACTGGATCGATTGCCGCTGCGTCACGTACGTCTACTTTATATAGGTTACGTGCTGCAAGGAATAGATTCTCATCTAGTTCGCCAGTTACGATTAGTGCATCAGTTAGCTCAAGCTCTTTAAGCTTAGCAACTAGTGCTTTTGTCTTTGGTGCTTCTAGAGTGAAGTTTTCAACAACGATTAAACGCTCTTGACGAACTAACTCAGAAAGAATGCTCTTCATAGCACCGCGGTACATTTTCTTGTTTACTTTTTGGCTGTGATCCTGAGGACGAGCAGCGAAAGTAACACCACCAGAACGCCATAGCGGACTGCGGATTGTACCTGCACGAGCGCGACCAGTACCTTTCTGGCGCCATGGCTTAGCGCCACCACCAGAAACGTCTGAACGAGTCTTCTGAGCACGTGTACCCTGACGAGCACCTGCTGCAAATGCAACAACTACTTGATGTACAAGCGCTTCATTGAAATCACGCCCAAAAGTAGTTTCGGAGACAGTTAGCGCGTTAGCGCCTTTGACTACCAATTCCATTACTAACTCCTCGACGTTACGCTTTAACAGCTGGTTTAACGATCACGTTGCCGCCTGTAGCACCAGGGACTGCACCTTTAATAAGAAGCAGATTGCGCTCAGCGTCAACACGTACGATCTCTAGGTTTTGAGTCGTTACACGCTCAGCACCCATATGACCAGCCATTTTCTTGCCTTTAAATACACGACCTGGAGTTTGACATTGGCCAATTGAACCCGGAGCGCGGTGAGACAAGGAGTTACCATGGGTCATATCTTGAGTACGGAAGTTCCAGCGCTTAATAGCACCTTGGAAACCCTTACCTTTAGATGTACCAGTAACGTCTACTTTTTTAATTTCATTAAAGATTTCAACACTTAGCTCAGCGCCAACTGCGAATTCTTCATTATTTTCTAGACGGAATTCCCAAAGACCGCGACCAGCTTCTACACCTGCTTTCGCAAAGTGACCAGCTTCTGGCTTAGATACGCGGCTAGCTTTCTTAGTTCCAGCTGTTACTTGAATAGCGTTGTAACCGTCAGTTTCTACAGATTTAACCTGAGTAACGCGGTTGTTTTCAACTTCAACAACAGTAACTGGAATAGAAATGCCATCTTCGGTAAAGATGCGGGTCATGCCCACTTTACGACCGATTAGACCAATCATTCTCTTATCTCCCCTTAACCTAGGCTGATCTGTACGTCAACGCCAGCAGCTAGATCTAGACGCATCAGAGCATCAACAGTTTTGTCTGTAGGCTCAACGATGTCGATAAGGCGCTTGTGAGTACGAATTTCGTACTGGTCACGTGCGTCCTTATTAACGTGAGGAGAAGTAAGAACAGTAAAACGTTCTTTGCGAGTAGGAAGAGGGATTGGACCCTTAACCTGTGCGCCAGTACGTTTAGCTGTTTCAACGATTTCCGCAGTTGACTGATCGATCAAACGGTGATCGAACGCCTTTAGACGGATACGAATACGTTGGTTCTGCATTAGACAGAGCTCCAAATAAAAATTACACAAACAATATCGCCACTCACGTTCGTAAAGACGAGGAATGTCGATTGATTTATGTGAACGTAGCATCCCTATCGGATGCATTGTCAGCCAATTTAATGACTGCGAACATAAGTCAGAGTATTCATTATGAAACACACCCGGCATAACCTGCGGTACGTTTCTCCTCAATGCTTATTGGTTCACAACAGCGCTTACAAGACTTAGTCTCAGGCAGTGTCGAGCATTATACAGATCACATTTTTGAAAGCAAGTCTTGATCGATAAATAAACAATCATCTAATCATTAATTTTCATTATCAATAACTTACACTCAGTTCATACCGTTATTTAGGTACAAATTATTACTGCTAACATTCTAGGCATAAAAAAAGGAAGCCGAAGCTTCCTTTTTATTGAGTACTTAGTGGTGCACTAATTGCTATTAAGCAACGATAGTTGCAACAACACCAGCACCAACTGTACGACCACCTTCACGGATAG
>NZ_CAMRAN010000067.1 GCF_947039875.1 uncultured Photobacterium sp. | reverse complement strand
TCATCAATACTTGTTAAAAATTTTCAGCTGGCGATAATGCGATATTATAAATAAGTATATTCCCAGTTACTGACAAATGTAGGTGTAATGAAGATTCCTCCACGATTACAACCCCTCGTTGAAGATGGTCTTATTGATGACGTTTTATCTCAACTGATGAGCGGTAAAGAAGCCTCTGTGTATGTTGTTCGCAGTGGTGGCAAAATTTGTTGTGCTAAAGTCTATAAAGAAATTGACCAACGCAGCTTTAAGAAAGCGGTGACTTACCGTGAGGGGCGTAAGGTACGTAATAGTCGTCGTGCTCGCGCGATGGAAAAAGGCTCAAAGTTTGGTAGAGATGAGCAAGAAAAAGTATGGCAACAAGCTGAAGTTGATGCTTTGTCTTTATTACTAAAAGCGGATGTACGCGCACCGATTCCTTACGGTTGTTTTGACGGCGTGTTGTTAATGGAATTGATCACTGATGCCGATGGTGCTGTTGCGCCTCGCCTAAATGATATCACGCTAACTAAAGAACAAGCATTGCGTGATCATGCGGTGATGATAAAGTATATCAAGCGTATGTTATGTATTGGTCTTATTCATGGCGACTTATCTGAATTTAATGTGCTGGTGGATGGTCAAGGGCCTGTGATTATCGATTTACCCCAAGCGGTAGATGCTTCTGCAAATAATAACGCTAAATGGATGTTTGAGCGTGATGTTAATAACATGGCCCAGTATTATGGTCGTTATGCGCCAGAAGTACTTGAAACTCAATACGGCAAAGAAATGTGGGCATTATTTCAAGCTGGTACGCTAACCCCAGAAACAGAATTAACTGGCGTATATATTGAAAGCGAGATTGATGCTGATATTGATGGCTTAATGGCTGAAATCAATGCGGTTATGGCAGAAGCTGAATTACGTCGAGCTCGTTTCATGGATGAAATAAATGAAGATGAAGGTGAGTAATCGCTATCATTATTTAGCTTGAAATAGCAAAGTGTTACATGAAAGCCTCAATCTTTGGTTGAGGCTTTTTTATCGGCGCTATTTAGCAAATGAGTAACGTGCAATCACCGCTTTAGCTTGGCCATTACTATTAACCGCTGCGATACCTATGCCTAGTGCTTTAAAGTTTACTGATTGAAATTTATCACCATAATCAGCCATAAATTGGGTCAGTTTTTGAGGATCAGACTGCGCTAATAAGGTGATATGTGGTTCAAAATTAGTAAAGACATTAGGACTGCCATAGCGCTGAAATGCAGCTAATTTTTCAGGGTAGTGGCTTACCCATGCAGGTACTTTAGGATCCATAGAACGCAAAGGTGAAACAGTAATAGCTACGGTATCGGCTAAGCGTTGTAACTCACGAGTGTTACTGACCTTAAGCATTAGCCAGTCTCCCTTAGTGCGTTCAATATGTTTGAGTGTTAAAGGAAATTGATGCCATTGATGAGCAAGTTGTTGGGCTTGTTGTTGGAGTAACTTGAGGTTTGTGGTTGGGTATTCGGTTAGATAGAGAGTGATATGTGGTAAATAACCTTGGCTATAAAGAGCAGATAGTTGGTGTTGTTTTAGTTGATTGCTAATTGTTGATACCGTTGTATCAACATTGTGACTTGGGATCAAAAACAGGTTATAGCTGGTTGCTGCTGGAGATGGACTCGCTAGTGCAGCTTGACTCAGGCTAACAAATGCCAGTGTTAATATGCATTTTTTAAGCACTTTAAGGCTCCCTAAGAAGTAAACAGTACAGTATTATATCCTTTGTAGGTATTGTTTTTTGTGGCTGCGCTAACAACATTAATCGTTAAATAATATCCATTAGCAATGCTTAAAATGATTCTATTAATCTGAATGATCATATTTTTGAAAAATGGCTTTGTCTGGTTTTATAGATGTTCCCGATCATTATTTACTGATGATGGATATTTTTAATGTAAACAGTAACCAATCCCCTCGATAAGTATTAGGTTAGCGTGGTCGCATTGTGATAGGGATATTTATCCAAGACTATATCCTTATTTTATACAATGATTTATGGCTGTTTAAGTAACAATGGTCTCAAAGTCGGTATTAATGACGACTTTACTTAGTAAGGTAATAATAACTAATATTATTGTCATACAAAAAGTAATCGTTATGACATATAGGCATAACAAACATGCATTTAATACACTTAATTAATAGGTTTTTTACTTTTAGACTTTGGGCAATGTTGATTAACGCAAAAGCCTAACAATGAATAGATCAGAACTCTTTACACCAATGAAAATTGGTAGCGTAACTATTAAAAACCGAATCGTAATGGAACCTATGGGTCTGATGGGACTTGCTGGTCGTGAAGGCGAATTTAATCAACGCGCTGCTGATTATTTTGTTGAAAGAGCGAAGGGCGGTGTTGGTCTTATTATTACGGGTTTTACGAAGGTAGAAAATGAAATTGAACGCATGAAAATGCCGACATTTACCTGTGTAACTCATAACCCTACTGCTTTTGAAAATTCATGTTATGAAATGATTGAGCGTGTGCATTCTTATGGCGCAAAAATATTTTTGCAAGTATCAGCAGGTCTTGGGCGTGTAGCGAAGCCAACGTTACTTGAGACTCAGCCAGTGGCACCAACAGCAGTACCAAATTATTGGGATCCAGAAGTGATGTGCCGTGCATTAACAACTGAAGAAGTTGAGCGCATTATCTCTCGTTTTGAAGAAGCGGCGGCAATTGCTAAAAAAGTCGGTTTGACGGTATCGAATTGCATGCAGTTCACGAGGGTTATTTAGCCGATCAGTTTACCATGTCAGTGTTTAACAAAGATCGAACTGATCGCTTTAATGGTGATTTAGAGCAACGTGCTACTTTTCCTATTGAAATATTGAAATATTGAGATATTGAGATATTGAGATATTGAGATATTGAAAGCGATTCGTCGTGGTGCGGGTGAAAGCTACCCCGTTACCGTACGTTATAGTATTCGTTCTTTTATCAAAGAATTGGGTAAAGGCGGTATTAATGTTGCGGCTAAAGAATCTGGTCGTGATACTGAAGAAGGTCTTGAATTAGCCAAGATCCTTGAAAAAGCGGGTTATGATGGCTTTAATGCTGATACTGGCTCTTATGATGCATGGTATTGGGCCCACCCACCGCTATATGCTAAAGATAGTCTATACCTTCCGTTTGTAAAAAAACTCAAAGATGTGGTAAATGTGCCTATCATTATGGGCGGTAAGATGGGTGATCCTCAACTTGCTCAAGACTCAATTAAAAACGGTTCAATTGACTTTGTGGGCCTAGCACGTCCGTTATTGACTGATCCTGAGTGGCCAAATAAGGTCATGAAAAATCGAGAAGAGCAAATTCGTCCATGCATCGGTTGTCATGATGGCTGCTTACAACGTATTTTCAACCATAAGCCAATTTCATGTTCAGTGAACCCTGCTTGTAGTCGTGGTAAAGATACCTACCTTATTGGTGATGCACGTAAAGTGTCAAATATCATGAATGCGGTTTGGGATGCTTATGAAGTCGCACGTAATATTTAGACCATGATGTCGCTGTATTTATAAAGACACGTTAGTTTGATTAATGATTAATCCGAGTATATTTATATACTCGGATTTTTTTATGCTTAAAATTTAAAAAAATTAATTGTTAATATCATAAGTATCAATTAGTTATATTTTATTTTTGTGATAAATGAAAAAAAGATGAAATATATTGAATCCTTTTGGTGATCTCATTGCTCTTTAAAGTAGAAACAAATTATTTTACTTACTATCAATAAGGTGACACCAAATGAAAACAAAAAATATTTTACTATCAACGCTAATGAGTGCGGTATTCTTTATGGCAAGTCAAAGTGCTATTGCGGCTCCTGTTACCTCATTTACCAAAGTAGAATCGCAACAAACATTTACCGAGACTACAGCTGCGATACAAACAGCAACCAGTCGTCATCAAATGATGGTGATGGGGAAAATAGATCAAGGTAAGGTGTTATCAATGACAGGGTTAGATTTAAAAGGAACGAGCTTTTTAATTGGTAATCCTGAAATGGCGAAAAAAGTATTTAGTATGAATCCAGCTGCGGGTGCGGTGTTACCGTTACGTTTATACGTATGGAATCAAAATAATAAAACATGGATTGGATGGTTTAACCCTGCAGAACAACTTGGCATGATCTCGCCTAAATTAGTCATGCCAGGCCAAATGTTAGAAAAGAAAATTATGAATATTGCTACTCAAGCAGCAACTAAATAAGGCAATAAGTCATGCAGCGATTAAAGCTATCAAATAGTCGTGATGTAACGTTAATATTAATAGCTGTAGTCGCGGCATCTATTTCTCCTCTTGCGTTTACGTTATCTGCCACGGGTTTGTATACCTTTCATTGGCTAGGTGTTCATACCATTGTTCCTGCAGTATTAGTATGGTTTAGTATTCTAATTTACGCAGCAAGGTCGTCTAATAAGTCATTGGTTAACTTGATGTTGTTATCCATTCTAGCAGGCGGTGCTGGTACTGTTAGTATGGAAATAGTCAGAAGTATTGGCTTTAGTTATTTTCATGCAATGCCTGGCTCTTTACCGATGTTGATGGGAGTTAAACTCACAGACCAATTTATGGTTGGACCTAATTGGTGGTCAAACATGGTCGGTTGGGGAGATCATTTCTGGAATGGGATTGGATTTACTTTTATTTATTTAGCTTTGGTTGGTAAAAGCAAGGGTAGGTGGTGGCTTGGAGTCTTATTTTCCATTGCGGTTGGTACGACATTTATGGTTAGCCCGGTAATGAATATTCTAGGTGTTGGTTATTTCGGCCATCAATTTGCTCCCATTGCTTTTCCTGTAACGGTCTACTTAGCCCATATTGCATGGGGAGTGACATTTGGATTCATTGCTCAGCATAGTAATAAAATTATCGCGTCATTTTATGTAAGAGGAATCTGATGATGGATGATCGCTACTTTTTAATCGAAGAAGCCCGTAATGGTAATCAACAAGCGACTGAAAAATTGTTGGTTAATTGGCAACCGACATTAAAAAAAATGGCATTTAAACAATGTTCGCTGAATGATGTTGATGATGCAGTACAAGAATCTCTTGCAATTATTTGGCGGCGCATTGGTACTTTAAAAACAGTGGAAGCATTTCCAGGCTGGTTATTTATTATTGTCAAAAGAGAATGCGCCAAATTAATGAAGCAAACGCATAAGTTAGATGAAATGCCCGATGATTACCAAGAGCTGTTTTCTTATTATTCAAATAATGATTTACGGTTAGATCTTATTGCGGCTATTCACTCTTTACCTGATAAATATCGTGCGGTTATTTTATTAAGGGACTTAGAAGAGCTTTCTATTGGTGAAATTGCAGACAAATTATTATTAACCAGAATGGCGGTTAAAAGTCGGATTCATCGCGGTCGACTTATGATTCAAGAATATATGGCCAAGTAATTATTATTTATTACATTGATTTAAAAAGGCCTAATTAAATGAATAATTAGGCCTTTTTTTATTGGTTAGTCACGTAGGTACTAGCGCTTGATCACTTTCACTTTGTAAACACCATCAACGTTATAAACACCGTGGATGTCAGTTTCAAAGCCTGGGAAGTGATTACCAATTTCACATAGCATTTCAAGGAAATCTAATACTGGGCGAGATTGCTCAGTCACCATTTCACCAGGAAGCACAACAGGTACGCCTGGAGGATAAGGTAGGATCATATTAGCACTGATTTCATTAACCATTTCTGCTAATGGGATCTCACGAACCTCACCACGTAGTTCTTGCTGCCATGCATCATGTGGTGTCATCTTCATTTCTGGTAACACATCAAATGCTTTGTACATTAGTTCTGGCAATTGGTATTTCACTGTTAGGTCGTGAATACCTTGAGCAAGATCTTGGACACGCATATTAGTGTAGAACTGAGGATCTTCTTTAAATAGCGATGGTAAGAATGACTTAATGGTCATGTTACGATCATAGCCACGTTTAAACTCAGTTAGAGCACGTAGTAGCTGCATTGCTTTTGGCTTATCGATACCGATAGAGAACAAGAACAATAGGCTGTATGGACCCGTTTTTTCAACTACGATACCATGTTGATCAAGGAATTTAGCCACAAGTGATGCTGGAATACCTGAAGCATCAAGTTCGCCATCTTCGTTCATCCCTGGGGTTAATAGGGTGATCTTAATGGGATCAAGGAACATGTGATCTTCATCGATGTTTTTGAAACCATGCCATTTTTCATTAGGTTTTAGGTTCCAACATTCAGTAGTATCGATGTTTTCTGGTTGCCATACATCAAAGAACCAACCGTCACATTCTGAACGTAATTTTTTGATTTCTTTACGGAAACGAATAGCGCGATCAATTGAGTCTTGAATTAAACGACGACCTGCGTTGCCGTGCATCATAGCTGCAGAAATTTCAGCAGACGCCACAATACCGTATTGTGGTGATGTTGAAGTGTGCATCATGAATGCTTCGTTGAAAGATTCTTCTTCAAGCTGACCTTTAACGTGGATCATTGAAGCTTGTGAGAATGCTGCCAATAATTTATGGGTTGATTGGGTTTCATAGAACACTTTACCCGGCATTGCTTCACCACTCATACCACACTTACCTTCGTAAATAGGGTTAAAGTTAGTGTAAGGTACCCAAGCACTGTCAAAGTGAATGAACTTAGTATCCAATGATTCTTTGATAAATTGGGTGTTATAGAACAAACCGTCATAAGTTGAGTTTGTAATAACCGCATAGCCAGGTTTAGTTGCACCAGGAGTGTTAGCCACTTTTTCAGCAATCACCTCACGGCTAAATTCACTCTTAGGAATACCACCTAAAATACCGTAAGCATTACGTGTTGGGCGGAAATAAATTGGCACAACATCGGTCATCATCATCATGTGAGTTAATGATTTATGACAGTTACGGTCAATCAGTACAGTGCTACCAGCAGGCGCTGAGAACATACCCACAATTTTGTTTGCAGTAGACGTACCGTTAGTCACAATGTAAGAACGATCCGCGTTAAACGTACGCGCAATGTACTCTTCAGCTTCTTTGTGAGGACCTGAATGATCTAATAATGAGCCAAGTTCAGGCATTGAGATTGAAATATCTGCTTTAAAGGTATTTGCACCGTAGAAATCGTAGAAAATACTACCTACTGGGCTTTTGTTAAATGCTGTACCTGACATGTGACCAGGTGTACAGAAAGTATATTTAGCTTCATCAACGTAGTTAAATAATGCTTTTGTTAGTGGCGGTAGAATACTGTCTTTGTAGTCTTCCGTTGCTTGCTCAATTTTATGTGCAATATCAGAAGCACTACCAAGGCAATATTCAAAGAAGTAAATATTTAAGCGAAGATCCGCTAAGTTAATATCGAGTGTTGAATGCTCGTTAGCAAAGGCATATAGCGGTAGTTTTTCGTTAATTTGATTAATTTGTTGGCATAAGTCTAATGAGTAAGTATCCCAGTCAAAAATCACACCACTGATACGTGGGTTCATTTCAAGTAGCTTCATTAAATCTTTGTCATCGACAGGGTAAACAACTTTATAACCGCGAGCAGTTAATGCTTGTTCTAATTCTTGTACTGGGTATTTTTTGAAGAATACGCCTAAATTATTTAATATTGCAATGGTATTCATTTTGAATATCTCCAGGGTAAGCAAGGGCGCACCACTCCAATTTGGGAGGTGTAATTGTGCGCCTTTATAATATTATGAGGTTCGATATTTAGTGAGATTGTGAGATTTTATTCGCCTGTTCTTGTTGTTCTAGTTGTAAGTGTTGACGGAAGCCAAGCTTACGAGCGTAGAACATAAAGATAGCTAGTGAAACAACGAAAGTTGCAGCTAATGCAGATGGATCGGCACCAATAAGGGCTATAAAGCAGAAGATACATGCGACACCTGCAAATAACATCACAAACACATTGCGTGTTGTCATACCTTCATAACGAATTAAGTTAACCGCAGAGTAGAAGTAAGGCAGCATAGTTAATAACACGGCATCTGACGTTAAAATATCAAATAGGTTAGATGCATGGCTGTCACTTGAGCTAAATAGCGTGATAACAATCATAAGAATTGTCATCATGATAGAAGCAAGAACTAAGCCTTTTTTAGCAACACCATTTTTGTCTGTTTCACCAAAAACAGCAGGGAAGTTACCGTCACGAGCTGCACGTTTGCCAGCCTCACCGACCAACATCATCCAAGAGCCAAGAGATGTAAAGCACGCTAAAGCGGTAAATGCTGCAACAAATGGCGCGGTCCAAGCACCGAAGATTGCTGTAGTAGCGAGTGCAAATGGCGCACCAGAAGCTGCAACTTCAGAGGCAGGGAACATACCAGCAATCACTTGGGTTGATAGAATATAGATAACACCGGCAATAATCGTACCGAGTAAGGTTGCTAGTGGAACGGTTTTCTTAGGATTTTTCACCATACCAGAAGATACCGCTGCTGATTCAACACCCACAAATGACCATAGAGTTATCAATACAGCACTGACAATCGCATGAGAGTTTGAGCTGTGTGATGTATTCCAGTTTTGCATGTAAGTCGTTGCATCAAAATGCCCCCAACCCACAACAGCAGTACCAACGATAGGAACAAGAATAAGGACTAAACCCAGTGTACATAAGCGGCTTACCCATGAACCACCAAGTAGGTTAATAATGGTGAAAATCCATACTGAAGCAATAGTCGCGATAGCTGCTGGAATAGTGTTATTCAAAATGGGGAAGAACACAGAAAGGTATGATACCCCAGTGATTGCAATCGCAAGGTTACCAATCCAGTTAGCATGATAATAAAGCACACCAGTTTGAAAACCAAAGGCAGGAGAGACTTCACCAGCGTATGCGATTGGGCCTCCTTCTTGTGGGTTATTCGTTGCTAAACGAGCGTAAACAAAAGCTAATGATAACGCGCCAATTAAACAAATAATCCAGCTATAAATAGATATAGAACCTACTTTTGCCAATGTCGAGGGCAACAGAGCAATACCACTCCCCATCATGTTACCGGCTACAACACCAGTACAGGCTATTAAGCCTATTTTTTTTGACGTATCGGATGACATGCAACAATCTCCAAAAAATATAATTATATTTCAAGTGGTTAAAGGTATTTAGCGGCAGAGATAACACTAGTTGATTGTTATAGTTATTATCAATGACGAGTAATTGCGAATTAATCTACAGCAGATAGAAAAGTTAATTAAATAACCTTCTACTCAAAGATTGAAAAATAATAATTTTGGTTTTTTTTAACTTATTTTATTTTTGTTTCCTTGTTAATCAGTAGCTTAAGAATGGTGTGAAAAAATAATTTATTTATCAATTAAATAAAGATCGTTTCATAATTCATATAAGGGTTGAGTTATCATTAATATAAGCCTTTAACGAATATCACCATGACGTAAAGCATAATCATAAGAGCAACGCAATGAGAAAGAAGAGACACTAAAATGACGTATTCAATCGATTATTTTTAGTCGCTGAATTGCGTGTCATATTGATTAAAAGGCGATGTAGAGGTGTTAACTTTAATGTGGCGATGTGGATTCAGCAGCGTTTGTTTGTGATATAAAAACCAATTTCTCACAGAGTTGCTGAGTTTCTTTCGAGGGATCTAAAAATAAAGCCATACTATAGTATTCGTTAGCTTGTTTTTGTTTGTGTGTTAGTTGGCTTATTTTTCCTAATAAAATATAACGTAATGCTGTATTTTGTTTAGATTGCAATGCCGCAAGTGATAGATAATGTTCAGAAGCAATTAGATCGCCTTGATAAAGATTATTTAGTGCTAACGCATCATATATTTCACTAGAGAGAAATTGAGGGGGATTGGTAATACTTTTTTCTAATTCTTTGCCATAATTCATTAATGTAGGCATGGATGTTATTTTATTATTGATGGTTAGCATAATTGAATAAGCAAGGTATCGCTTTGCTAATAAATAGCTATTATTAGGGGCGTCTTTAATAAGTTTATTTATGCTTTTAATGTAACTTATATTTACGTCACCATTATTATTTATAGCATTGGGCAGCGCCAAATAGCCATATAATGTATTAGCATTCATTAAGTTAAGTCTATTGCTGGTGTTTTTATGATTATAATTTAATGATTGCATTAATTCATTGAGTAGTTTGTCAATTACGGTATAAGCATTATTACGATCGATGTGAATGTTTTTTTGTAACATGATTGTTTTTGAAATATTGTTAAATAATTCAATGTGTAGTTGGTGTTGCTGATTTATATATAAAGAGAGAGTTTTACCCGCAGTAGGTTGAGCACTAAAACTGCTGCTATAGTTTGTTGAGGCAAATAGTGAGTCTTTTATTATGTTTGCGATTGAATTCACTTGATTTGTCGGTGATTGCGGAGGGGATTCAATATGAATTAAGCGCGGATTTAATACTGAGATAGGAATAATAACCTTTTCGTTACTCCAACTTATAAAGATGATAGTTACCAATAGCATAGTTAAAATGCAAAAATCAAAGAACCAGTGATTCCATTTGATAGTATTTGAATTAGTTACTGTGATTGATGGGGCTTCTTTTGACGTTTCATTAAACGCCCGTGTCATCGGCCCTGCGGGGAATGATGCTTGTGTTGAGGTATCATTGGTATGTTCATGCGAGGAGTGAAATTCCTCTAACTTAAAGCCAGTACTGGGATCGACATATATTTGTTGTACGTCGATATCAAGTTTATAACCTCGTTTAGGGATTGTTATAATCCAATGGTCTTCATCCATTTTTTTTAGTGTTTTTCGTAATTCAAAAATAGATTGTGTTACTACTTGCTCACTAACAACAGCGCCATCCCAAACATTTTCAATTAATTCATCTCGTGTAAATACAATACCTTGATGCTGAGCTAAAAAAGCCAATAGCTTAGTTATTCTAGGTTCGAGAATATAATTTTCCCCTGATTTATATAAACAGTTTTCTGTTGTAATTAATAACCAGTTATTAATTCTATAATTTACCCAAGCCATTTGGTTTTAATTCTATTAATTATTATGATGATATTAATTCTATATTATTTGCTTTTATATATAGATGGAATTTTTTATTATGTCGTTAACTGTAATTTAACATTTCATTTATGACTATAAAATTTAAATAATTATTCAAATTCCGATGTTTTGTGAGGTTGGTCACGTTTTTTATTCTGTGGTTATTTATTTTAAAGAAAGCCAGTAATTGAATTATAAATATGATTTCTTACATAAATATTCGATTACCTACATTTTTTATAAAACGATTAATAGAAGAAGGTAATACCATGTTAGACACTGAAGTTGATGAAAACAGGCTGATTGCAGAACGTCGAGCAAAACTTGATCATATTCGTAAATCAAGCAAAGCTAATGGCCACCCTAATACTTTTCGTCGCTTGAAATTAGCCCGTGATTTGATCTGTGAGTATGAAGACAAATCAAAGGAAGATTTAATTAATACCACTTATACAACAGCTGTTGCTGGCCGTATTATGGCTAAACGAGGCCCATTTCTTGTATTACAAGATGTCTCTGGACGAATTCAAGTTTATGCTGATAAACAAGTTCAAGAACAATTAAAAGAACAATATCATGGGTTAGACATTGGCGATATTATTGGCGTGAAAGGCCAGTTACACCGTTCAGATCGCGGTGAGCTTTATGTCAATATGGATCAGTATGAATTACAGACTAAAGCATTACGTCCATTGCCTGAAAAATATCATGGCTTAACGGATCAAGAACAACGTTACCGTCAACGCTATGTTGATTTGATCATTAATGAAGAATCACGCAATACCATGATTATGCGTTCAAAAGTGGTTGCTGCGATTCGTCAATTCATGATCAAACAACAATTTATGGAAGTTGAAACACCCATGATGCACCCGATTGCAGGCGGTGCATCTGCTCGACCTTTTGTGACTCACCATAATGCATTAGATATAGATATGTACCTTCGTATCGCGCCTGAGCTTTACTTGAAGCGTTTAGTTGTTGGCGGTTTTGAACGTGTGTTTGAAATTAACCGTAACTTCCGTAATGAAGGCCTATCACCTCGTCATAATCCAGAATTCACCATGATGGAATTCTATATGGCGTATTCTGATTACAATGACTTAATTGATTTTACAGAAAGCTTATTAAGTACTATTGCAAAAGATCTTTGTGGTAATACAGCATTACCTTATGGTGAACATATTATTGAGTTTAATGGACCTTATGCTCGAATGACGATGCTTGCTGCGATTCAACATTACACTCAAGATAATGCACGCATTCAAGCATTAACTTATGATGATGTTAAGAATCGTGAATTAATGGCAGACATCGCACGGGAAGTTGGTTTAACCGTCGAACCATTTTGGACTTGCGGTCAGTTATTAGAGGAAATCTTTGGTGAAACGGCTGAACCTCAGTTAATTCAACCGACCTTTATTACCGGCTACCCAGCTGACATTTCCCCATTAGCACGTCGTAGTAATGAAGATTCATTTTTAACTGATCGGTTTGAGTTTTTTGTTGGGGGTCGTGAAGTTGCGAATGGCTTCTCTGAACTTAATGATGCACAAGATCAAGATGCACGTTTTAAAGCCCAGATGGATGCTAAAGATGCGGGTGATGATGAAGCAATGCAATATGATGAAGATTATATTCGTGCGCTAGAATTTGGTTTACCACCAACTGCAGGTGAAGGAATTGGTATTGATCGTTTAGTAATGCTATTTACTAACGCTCATACGATCCGTGATGTGATTTTATTTCCATCAATGCGTCCTAACAACAATAATTAATCAATCAATAAAAGAAAAGCAGCTTTACCACTGCTTCTATTTGATTATAAAAAAGCCTCAAAGATGAGGCTTTTTTCTTATGCTATTTTTCTATTAGTGACCATCGTGGCTATTGATACGGTGCTTGGTAACAAAACCAACCAATACACACATAACAAACACGGCAGCATAAAGCGCATTCGCGGTAACTAAAGCTGCATGTGTGCCGTAGTTTTTAACGATAGGGCTTGTTACAACGAAAGTTAACATTGTACCAATCGTGCCACATAGCAGAATAAAGTTAACCAATTTTGGTGATGATACTTT
The DNA here is from genome assembly GCF_947039875.1 of uncultured Photobacterium sp. Taxonomy (GTDB): domain Bacteria; phylum Pseudomonadota; class Gammaproteobacteria; order Enterobacterales; family Vibrionaceae; genus Photobacterium. The sequence goes on along the minus strand of NZ_CAMRAN010000067.1, from coordinate 1,499 downwards.
AGTTTGCTGTGAGCCTAAGGTAATAATCGTGGTGTAAATCGCGCTACTGATAAAGCCAAGCGCTGAAATAATGTAGATAAGATTATGTGGATCTGTATCTTTATTAAATAGGTACATGAGTATTGTCGCTAAGCCTGATAAAACAATCACAAAATAATGAAGGTCGAATTTCTTTAGCAAAATACTGAAAATCCACATACCAATCATATAAGCACCCCAGAAGTAACTTACTAATTGGCTTGCACTACTAATAGATAAGCCTAATTTTTGAGTTGCGTATTCAGGAATCCAAGAAATAAAGCCAAGTTGACCTAAGATGTAACATAAAGCGGCAATAGCTAAAAATATTACAGCCACACCCCATTTTTCTTTAGGTTCATTTATTGCAGCTTCTTGAGGTGCATCTTTACCTAATACTGGGAATGTAGACATTAATGTTAGAATAAAAATAGCAAGGTAAATAATACCGATTGCAGCATATACCCAGTACCATTGCATGTGGTGTGCGAGTACGGCTGCTGAAATTACAGGGAAAATCATACCCGCCATACTGAAAAATGAATCAGTAAATAGTAAGCGTGAACCGCGTTCTTTGCCATCATAAATATGAGTGATTAAGTAAGTACCAATAGACATGGTAATACCACTGACAACACCTAATACAAACATACAGCCAGAGAAGATAGCAAGGTTATGGCCAAAAATAAGACCAAGAATTGCTAATAGCATGAGAATGAAGCCAAAAATGAGCTGGCGTTTAAGCGGTACAATTTCCATTAACCATACGTTAAGGAAGATAGAGATTAAAATACCAGTATTAAGAAAAGTGAACGTGTTGCTCATGCTCGATATTGGTAAATCAAAATATTTGGCAATATCTCCCATAACGATACCGGTGACGATAATCAGAGATCCAGTGAGGGCATAGGACAAGAAGCTTATCCACGTCAGAAGGATGCGATTCTGGTTTGTCATAGAAAATCCTGTATAACTTTCAATTATAAATTAAAGAGGCAAACGAAATGCCAATTAATGAAAGGGCTGAATCCTAACATAAGGACTAGCTTTGTTTGTGACACACGTCACCATTATATGACATTAGAGAATTTATCATGCCTATAAAATATGTCTAATCGGTATTTATAAGTCGAGTTTTTATTACTGATTGTTTTTAGTTGGTAAATATTTCGACATTTTTGTCCTGTTTATACTATATAGCTATCTTTATATTATAAATATGTAATCTTTTACCACTCTACTGACTGCATAAAAAAGCCAGTTAATGATGACTTTTAGACCGTATTTAAAAAATTTGATTATAGTCTGTACGAGGTCGCATTTTTTTTTATTTTTTTGAAAATTAACGCTTGCCAATGTGATCGAAGTCTCTATAATGCGACCTCACTGAAACGGAGCAAGCCATTGGCTAGTAACGAAATCAGTGTTGTTCTTTAACAATTTGACCATGCAATCTGTGTGGGCACTCACTGAATAGTTAA
>NZ_CAMRAN010000066.1 GCF_947039875.1 uncultured Photobacterium sp. | reverse complement strand
TCGCTTTAGCATCTGCCTTTGCTTTAGCATCTGCCTTTGCTTTAGCATCTGCCTTTGCTTTAGCATCTGCCTTCGCTTTAGCATCTGCCTTCGCTTTTGCGTCTGCCTTTGCTTTAGCATCTGCCTTCGCTTTAGCATCTGCCTTCACTTTTGCGTCTGCCTTCGCTTTTGCATCTGCCTTCGCTTTTGCGTCTGCCTTTGCTTTAGCATCTGCCTCCGCTTTAGCATCTGCCTCCGCTTTAGCATCTGCCTTTGCTTTAGCATCTGCCTTCGCTTTAGCGTCTGCCTTTGCTTGAGCTTCTTCGGCTTGTTGCTGCTGCAATTGACGTTTTTTTTCTGCTTGTCGCGTTTCTTTTTCTGCCGCCAACTTATCTTCTTTTAACTGACGGATCCGCTCAGCATCAGTTTTACGTTGTGCTTCAAGCGCTACTGTTTGTTGCTCTAAACGAGCTTGACGAGCTTGTTCTGCATCTTTTGCTGCTTGGCGCTGTTGACGAATTTGCTGAGCTTGTTGATTCAGAATTGCAGGATCAATCATCGTCGCTTGAATGGTATTACCTACCGATTGTTTTTTATCGAAGGTAAAATCAGCACCCCATAATAACAGCACAATAAGCAGTGCATGTACGAGTGCAGATATGATAACTGATGTCGAATAATTACTCTTTTTCATGCCTTAATTTCCAGGCTTATCTAATGGATCAGTCATTAAACCTACCGATCCAACTCCAGCATGGCTTAATGCATCCAAGGTTTCGACTATATTTGCATAAGGTGTGCGTCCATCCCCCCCGACCATCACTAACGTTTTAGGCTGACTAGCAAGCTCTGCTTTTACTTGAGCAATTAATTCTTCAAGGCTCAAACCATGCGCCATATCATTATTATTGATGCTCACCCCTAAATTGCCATCTTTATCAACTTCAACAATGATAGGAGGCGTATCGTTATCTTGATTTAACTGCGCGACTGTTTCTGCCGTCTGTGTTTTAGGTAAATCAACATCAACACCTTGGCTTACAAACGGCGCTGTAACCATGAAGATAATTAATAAAACTAGCATGACGTCAATGTAAGGGACGACATTAATTTCTGCCGTTATTTTGCGTCTCTTCGGTTGATAAGCCATTGCTTATTACTCCTGATCCGCTGCAAATGCCTGACGATGTAAAATACTTGAAAACTCTTCCATAAAAGTGGCATAAGTATGTTCAAGTTTAGTCACTTTGTTAGTAAGGCGATTGTAAAACATCACCGCTGGAATCGCAGCAAATAGACCCATTGCAGTAGCCACCAATGCTTCAGCAATGCCAGGGGCTACCATCGCCAATGTTGCTTGCTTTACCGCACCAAGAGCAATAAATGCCGTCATGATGCCCCATACTGTACCAAAAAGACCAATATAAGGGCTAATTGAACCAACAGTAGCAAGGAACGGTAGATTAGTTTCTAGCTCATCAACTTCTTTTGATAAAGAAACCCGCATCGCACGTCCGGTCCCTTCCATTACCGCTTCAGGCACATCACCATTACTACGGTGTAGGCGCGCAAATTCTTTAAAACCTGAATAAAAAATTCGTTCAGAACCAGAAAGATCATCTTTACGTTGTTGCACTTCTTGATAAAGCTGTGAAAGATCGATGCCAGACCAAAATCGGTCTTCAAATTGAGTTGCATTACGTTCAGCACTCTTTAAAAATTGTGAACGCTTGATGATCATTGCCCAAGAAGCAATCGACATTCCAAGTAAAATAAGCATAACCAATTTTACCAACAAACTTGCTTGTAAAAAAAGGTCTAAAATGGTTAGTTCTGAGTTCACTTAATTGTTCTCCAGCTTTAATTGTGCAGGTAACGCTATTGGTTTCATGATGGTTGGATCAATACACGCGATTTTTACAACAGCACGGCAAAATACCACATTATTATCATTAACCAGCTCTTGATTAAACGCTATTGATGCGCGGCCTACATTTTGAATAGTTGTATTAACAACAAGTTGATCATCTAACTTAGCGCCACGAATAAAATCAATATTCATACTACGTACAACAAAACTCATCTTATCTGCAAATAATTGCTGCTGATTTAAGCCTATATAACGTAATAATTCGGTCCGAGCTCGTTCAAAAAATTTCAAGTAATTAGCGTGATAAACCACCCCACCAACATCTGTATCTTCATAATAAATGGTAATCGGCCATTTAAAAATATCTTGTTCTTTCATTTAGTATCCATAACAGTCATGCCTACACAGTGCTCACCATCGCGACTGACACTACTATACCCTAAGTCATCCGCTGATAGTTATCATGGAACGCATAGATAGCCGCATTTAACTGAAAAATGAAATTTGTCAGTAGGTTCAGACAATCAAATCACAATTCTGTTCAGTTATCATGCATTAAAAACGAATTGTTGAAAATATTTACAATTTACTCTCATAAAAAAAGCCTGTTCCATTACGGTAACAGGCTTTTTAGTTCTATAGGTTAAGTATTATAAAAAACGTAACCCAAGAATATAAAGCAATATAGGCAGTGCGATATACGGTGTAAAGAACACCTGAAAATACCATCGATGAGGAACGAAACCCATGCCAAATACCATTGCACTACAGGTTGCCCAAATCATCAACGGTGCTAACCCTGCACTAAATCCACCAATATCTTTGGCAAATTGTTGCGGTTCCCACATTAATAACCCCGTAATAGTCAATGCCATTACTACCGCTAATAATTTAAGAGGTAACACGCTCAAGGGTGCATGAATTAGTTTAATCGCACGATCTATCTTACTCACTGTCTTTATCCATATTTTCAGTCGTTTCAAGCCATAACGCGTTGACAATACCGAATGAACAAGCCAGTAAAACACCTAAAATCCAAGCAAAATACCACATAGTTAGTCTACTCCTTAGTACAATGAAGTCTTGTTGTCTTCGATATATTTAGTATCAAGACGACCAAACATTTTGTAGTAACACCATGTGGTGTAAGCCAAGATCACAGGTACCATTACAAACGCAACAATCGTCATGATATGTAATGTGTATTCAGATGATGTTGCATCCCAAATAGTTAAACTCACATTTGGATTTAAGCTTGATGGCATGATGAACGGGAACGTTGCAAAACCAAACGTTAATACCACACCAACAACCGTTAAGCTTGAAAACAAGAATGCAAATCCTGCACGTTCAGCTCTTGAACATAGCGCTGTTAGTAATGGCATAGCAACAGCAAGTATTGGAGCAATCCACAATACTGGGTAGTTATGATAGTTAATAAACAACGCACCCACTTGACGAACAACATCTTTCGTTAACGGATCTGATGCTACATTCGGTAACACTTGAGATGTAATCACATAACCATTAATAGTTTGAGAAACAAAACCAGCAATAATAAACACAACGGCCATTAATAGTGCAGAGATTGCTGCAACATTACGCGCACGTGCATGAATAGCATCGGTTGTTTTCATTTGTAGGAAGGTTGCGCCTTGAGTAATAACCATCAATAAGCTAACAACACCACAAAGCAATGCAAACGGATTCAATAAGCCGAAGAATGATCCCGTATAAGTCGTCATCATAAATTCGTTGATTTCAAATGGTACACCTTGCATTAAGTTACCAAAAGCGACACCAAAAATAACTGGCGGTATAAAGCTACCTACAAAGATTGCTTTATCCCACAAGTTACGCCATTTTGGATCAGTCAACTTAGAACGGTAGTCAAAACCTAGTGGACGTAACCACAGTGATGCTAACGTTATAATCATTGCTACATAAAAACCGGAGAATACCGTTGCGTAAACTAATGGCCATGCCGCAAATAATGCACCACCAGCGGTGATTAACCAAACTTGGTTACCATCCCAGTGTGGCGCAATTGAGTTAATCATTACACGACGTTCGTTATCTGTCTTACCAATAATTGGTGACAGTATACCTACACCCATATCAAAACCATCTGTGATAGCAAAACCGATGCACAACACACCAATTAGTACCCACCAAATGATTCGCAAGCTTTCATAATCAAACATTATTCTGTTTCTCCCTGCTTACACTTCAACCTGACGTGAAACCACATCTTGTGCTGTATCTTTTTGCTCAAAATGATAACGACCAGTCTTCAAGCTACTTGGACCTAAACGTGCAAACTTAAGCATTAAGTACACTTCAGCAATCAAAAACAGAGTATAAAGTCCGATAATTGCAGCTAGCGAGAACCATAATTGTGATGGTTCAAGATTTGATGCAGCCATATGTACTGGTAGAATCTCGCCAACAGCCCATGGTTGACGGCCATATTCGGCAACAAACCAACCCGCTTCAATCGCAATCCACGGTAATGGAATACCAAACAATGCAGCTTTAAGTACCCACTTATTACCCGTAATTTTATGACGGCAAGACTGCACAAATGCAGCACCAATAATCATAAACATTAAGAAACCTGCACCCACCATGATACGGAAGCTAAAGAATAGCGGCCATACACGCGGAATCGAATCATCAACCGCTTTTTGAATCTGCTCTGGTGTCGCATCAACAACTTTATCAGTATAAGGCTTCAATAATAGGCCATAACCTAAGTCACCTTTTACTTCATTAAATGCTGCAACATTTGCTGGTGTTTTTTCGCCTTCGCGTAATTTCTCAAGCAAACCGTATGCAACCATACCATTACGGATACGTACTGCATGCTGCTTTTTAAGATCACGAATACCTAGCACTTGAGTATCAAGGGAACGTGTAGCAATAATACCCATTAGATATGGAATCTTAATCGCGTACTCAGTTTCCATTGCCTCTTGATTAGGGAAGCCAAACACAGTGAAAGCTGCTGGTGCAGGCTCAGTGTGCCATTCAGCTTCAATTGCAGCTAATTTTGTTTTCTGAACATCACCTAGTTCATAACCTGATTCATCACCCAAAATCATTACAGAAACGATTGATGCAAGACCAAAAGCAGCAGCAATTGCAAATGAACGACGAGCAAAGGCAATATCACGCCCTTTTAGCATGTAGTATGAACTTACGCCAAGAATAAACATCGCACCACATACATAACCTGATGCAACTGTGTGAACGAATTTAACCTGAGCAACAGGGTTAAAGACTACTTCAGCAAAGCTAACCATTTCCATACGCATGGTTTCATAGTTGAAATCCGCGCCTACAGGGTTTTGCATCCAACCATTAGCGATTAGGATCCACAATGCAGAGAAGTTAGACGCTAATGCAACCAACCATGTCACAGCTAGGTGTTGACGTTTTGATAGACGATCCCAACCAAAAAAGAACATACCGACTAAAGTGGATTCGAGGAAAAACGCCATTAGGGCTTCGATAGCCAAAGGCGCACCGAAAATATCACCAACATAATGAGAGTAATAAGCCCAGTTTGTACCAAACTGGAATTCCATGGATAGGCCAGTTGCCACACCCAGTGCAAAGTTAATCGCGAAAAGCTTACCCCAGAACTTTGTCATGTCCTTATAGATTTGCTTGCCTGTCATAACATAAACTGATTCCATGATGGCAAGTAAAAAAGCCATACCTAGAGTCAGGGGAACGAACAAAAAGTGATACATCGCAGTGAATGCGAACTGTAACCGCGATAGTTCGACGACATCAGTGAACATTGATAACTCCTTTTTTCACCAGGTAACTGGCGCAGTACTACACAGTGTACCGATTATTGGGCTTAGCCAATCGTAGATAACAAATCGCAATATTGGTGATATTCTTGATCGCATTTATCGATAAAATGATAATAACGCCATTTTATTGTTACAACTTTGTATCAAAAACATTGTGCTAGTGTTATTTATTCTACGGCTAATAAAGTCAAGGCTAATATTACAGATATCAGCAATAATCTTCAAAGTATTTATTAATAGTTTTTCTTTGATATTTATCAAATAAAACACCACCGTAAGATATCGACAGCATCAAGCATGATCTACGTCAATAAATAACATTTTGTTGGTTCTATAGCACAAATTACAATGTTTATATCTTTTAATACCTGTCTTTACTTTTTTCATATCAAAATATAATCCATTCCTATTGACTCATAACAAACCAATACGCACTTATTTAATTTTCAATAGCGTTAAAAAATATTATGAAACAAAGTATTGCTGAATTCCACTAGCGAATAATCCCACACCTAAAAAACATGACAAAAAAGGAGGTGATTATAATAATTGCATAATAAAAAACCACCAGCAAAAAATAAAATCACTAATTAACAATAGCTTAATATCAACACACTCAGTGATTGCAACTTTTATATGTTTATTCGATTATTTTGTATTAAATAGATTTTGATTATGATTAAATGTTTTTAGAGGATTTAAGTATTTTAAAAGCAATATCTGCCTCACTAAATAGTGATGCCTTACGCTTCTTCTATATTAATGTAATAATACCGTTATCAAATAGTAACCAATATTATTTTCAATAACGTTCTTATTTATTTTTTATTAGATACATCATTAATAAAATTGAAGTATAAAAAGCGAGACACTAATGCCCTCGTTTTTATACATTCATTGTATTTATTATTTTGTTTTGGGTATATCAAGCCCAAAATGCAAATAAGCGCGTTGAGTTGCTATACGCCCACGCGGAGTACGTTGTAAAAAACCCTGTTGGATTAAATAAGGTTCAAGCACATCTTCAATAGTGTCTTTTTCTTCACCAATTGCAGCAGCAAGGTTATCAAGTCCAACCGGCCCGCCCATAAACTTATCAATAATCGCCATCAATAATTTACGATCCATATAGTCAAAACCACTACTATCAACATCCAGCATATCAAGGGCTTTATTGGCTATATCAGGACAAATATGGCCATCACTTTTCACTTCAGCGTAATCACGTACACGACGTAATAACCGGTTAGCAATACGAGGTGTACCACGAGCGCGCATTGCCATTTCCATCGCGCCGCCATCTTCAAGTGAGAGACCAAGGTAACTCGCACTTCGTGAGACGATATCTTTTAGATCTTCAACTTTGTAATATTCCAACCGTTGCGTAATACCAAATCGATCGCGTAATGGTGATGTTAACGATCCTGCACGCGTTGTTGCGCCAATTAACGTAAAAGGAGGCAAATCAATTTTAATCGACCGCGCAGCTGGCCCTTCTCCAATCATGATATCTAATTGGTAATCTTCCATTGCAGGATAAAGAATTTCTTCAACCTGTGGACTTAAACGATGGATTTCATCAATAAATAACACATCGTTTTCTTCAAGGTTGGTTAATAGCGCAGCTAAATCACCAGCTTTTTCAAGCACCGGTCCAGATGTGGTACGAATACTCACCCCCATCTCATTAGCAACAATATTCGCTAAGGTCGTTTTACCTAAACCTGGAGGGCCAAAAATCAATAAGTGGTCAAGCGCTTCATTTCGCAATCTTGCTGCTTGAATAAAGATTTCCATTTGATCACGAACATGATCCTGACCTTGATAATCATTCAGTAACTTAGGACGAATAGCACGATCAATAATATCGTCTTCGCGCGGTGTCTCGAAATTACTCGAAACCAGTCTATCGGCTTCAATCATAATAAATACCTATTACAGAATGTGTGATCACACCATTGAACGTAATGCATCACGAATCATCACTTCGCTGGTCATTTCAGGTTGTGCAACTTGAGCCACAACTTTCGCCGCTATTTGTGGCTTATAGCCTAAAGCAATCAATGCACTAACAGCTTCATCTTCAGCGCGAGCTTGATTTGATGGGTTCTGAATTGCAGCATTGGATGCGGCAGTATCAAGAGTCGGCGTAAAGAGATCCCCTTCGCCCCAACCTTTAAGACGATCTTTCATTTCTACCACTAATCGTTCAGCGGTTTTCTTACCCACACCAGGAATTTTAACCAGTGTCGATACATCTTCTAATTCAACGCTGCGCACAAATTGGCTTGCAGTCATGGCTGATAAAATCGCTAAGCCTAATTTAGGTCCAACACCATTCGCTTTAATAACCTCGCGGAATAACTCACGCTCACTTTTTTTATTAAAACCATACAATAATTGGGCATCTTCACGCACCACAAAGTGAGTAAAAATAATCGCTTCTTGACCTAACTCAGGTAACTCATAGAAACAGCTCATTGGCATGGAAACTTCATAACCAATACCGCTTACTTCAAGTAATACTTCTGGTGGCTGTTTTTCAATCACAATTCCGCGTAGTCGGCCAATCACAACATCATCTCTATAATAGGAAGTAAACTGGCACTAGAATAGTAAACTACTGGATCAATATCCAGCTCTTTATGCGTATAACCATCAAACAATACGCCATCTCACGACTATAAAAATACCCTACTAATAAAAAAGCAGCCGCTGCTGCTTTTATGTAGCCACAATTATCGACGACACAAACAGATCAATTAACGGTAACGGCCACGGCGTGCACTAGTCGCTTTACCCGCCATAGCTATTAACGTTTTATGAGTATGTGCATGACAAATAGCAATCGCTAAAGCATCGGCAGCGTCCGCTTGCGGTTTCCCTTCAAGCTTTAATACCGAACACACCATATGCTGCACCTGCACTTTGTCCGCTCCACCATTGCCAACAACCGCTTGCTTTATTAATCGCGCAGCATATTCACTCACAGGAAGATCTGCATTTACAGCAGCAACAATTGCGCTACCACGGGCTTGTCCTAGCTTAATGGCAGAGCTGGCATTCTTACCCATAAACACTTGTTCAATCGCAAAACAGTCGGGTTGAAATTGAGTAATGACTTCAGAAACCCCCGCGTAAATCTGTTTTAATCGGCCAGGAATATCAGGACATGATGTACGAATACAGCCACTACCTAAATATTCTAGCTTACGACCAACTTGTCGAATAACCCCGTATCCCGTAATACGCGAACCCGGGTCAATACCTAAAATGATAGACATGAATCCAATATTACCATTTATTTAATACACTAATAATTTATCGCTGTTGGTTGTCTTCAATTACTGATATGTACACAATAACTCAGCATTAATAGTGATAACCCTGCATAAACATTAGTATAAACATAAAAATAAGCCGACCACTTATTACTAAGGGCCGGCCTGTTGTTCACTATCATTAATAGTATCATTAATAGTATTAATAATAGTTAAGATCGTTCAGTCAGTTGTTCTAACTTACTTATTCTTGATCTGTTTTCTTTTTGGCAATACTAACGGCAATTGAAAGTTCTTCCAATGCTGCAGGGTTTGCTAGACTTGGCGCATCAGTCAGTAGACATGCTGCTGCTGTTGTTTTAGGGAACGCAATAACATCACGAATGTTATCAGTACCACAAAGAAGCATTACCAAACGGTCAAGACCAAACGCAAGACCTGCGTGTGGTGGTGTACCAAACTGTAGTGCGTCAAGTAAGAAACCGAACTTCAGACGTTGCTCTTCAGTTGATATACCTAGAATATCAAACACTGTCGATTGCATTGCTGAGTTGTGAATACGAACTGAACCGCCACCAACTTCGTAACCATTAATAACCATATCGTATGCATTAGATAATGCATCAGCAGGATTAGCCGCTAATTCTTCTGGTGTTAGGTTTAATGGTGAAGTAAATGGGTGGTGCATTGCAGACAATGAACCATCTTCGTTCTCTTCAAACATTGGGAAATCAACAACCCAAAGTGGTTTCCATGCAGACTTATCTGTTAACGCTAGATCTTCACCTAGTTTAAGACGAAGTGCACCCATCGCTTCTGTAACAACACGCTTGCTATCAGCACCAAATAGAATGATATCGCCAGATTCTGCTTGAGTACGCTCAAGTAAGTTCTCAACAATTTCTGCGTTTAGGAACTTAGCCACTGGAGATTGAACCCCCTCAATACCTGCAGCGCGATCGTTAACCTTCATCCATGCTAAGCCCTTAGCACCGTAAATACCTACAAACTTAGTGTATTCATCTATTTGCTTACGGCTTAGAGATGCGCCGCCCGGAACACGGATAACAGCAACGCGACCTTTAGGATCATTTGCAGGTGCTGAGAATACTTGGAATTCAACATCTTTAACAATGTCAGCAACATCGACTAACTCTAGTGGGTTACGTAGATCTGGCTTATCAGAGCCAAAACGACGAGCGGCTTCTTCAAATGACATAACAGGGAATGCGCCAAGATCTACATTTAGTAGCTCTTTCCACATTTCTGTGATCATTTTTTCAGTTGTCGCACGCACTTGATCTGCAGACATGAACGATGTTTCGATATCGATTTGAGTAAATTCAGGCTGACGATCAGCACGTAAATCTTCATCACGGAAACATTTAACGATTTGGTAGTAACGGTCAAAACCAGACATCATCAATAATTGCTTAAATAGCTGTGGTGATTGTGGTAATGCGTAGAATTTACCTTTGTGTACACGACTTGGTACTAAGTAGTCACGCGCACCTTCTGGTGTTGCTTTAGTGAGTACTGGAGTTTCGATATCTAAGAAAGCATTATCATCAAGGAAACGACGAACAAAGCTTGATGCTTTAGCACGTAGCTTGATGCGGTCGCTCATCTCTGGACGACGAAGATCTAAATAACGGTATTTTAGACGTTGTTCTTCTGAGTTCTTTTGGTTGAAGTCAAGAGGTAACGCTTCTGAACGGTTGATGATCTCAAGGCCAGTTGCATAAATTTCAACTTCACCTGTTGCCATGTCTTTATTACATTGGCTTTCAGGACGCTCACGCACTTCACCCGTTAGACGAATACAAAATTCGTTACGTAATTGGTTTGCTAGTCCGAAGATTTCTGTCATATCAGGGTCAATAACAACCTGAACCACACCTTCACGATCACGCATATCAATAAAGATAAGACCGCCCAAATCACGGCGGCGGTTAACCCAACCGCATAAATCTACTGTTTGTCCTGCAAGGGACTTATTTAGGTGTCCACAATAATGGGTGCGCATAAGAAATTCCCAATTTATCTATTTATTTAGCATATTCGTACTCGAATTACAGCTTACCGCTAACCCAAGTACAGCGGGTTCAATCCCGACCGCTTGCTGTCTAATTTACGCATGAAATTGGACAGCAAGCAGGCCAAGAGGCAAAAATAACAAGCTATTATACCCAAACAGCCTCAGTTTGCGAAGTGAACCGCACTTTTATTCGCATGTTCTACCACCAATCAAAAACGGAATCATGATTAATTGTTTTTTCGTCATGGATATTTAAGCTTTTCAGAAGCAGTTACGCTAAAATCCTAAAGTCTTATATCAACAGCGTGAGCTTCAGATGATACCAACCACAGCCAAAGATCTTCCGCTTCGAATCGGCTTAGCACAATGGTCACATAATTACTGGGTTCATAGTTTATATGGTAAAGGCTGCAAAAGTGGTGAGCGCTTAGCACGTTATGCTGATGTATTTTCAACAGTGGAAGGCAATACTACATTTTATGCTATACCGAGTATGGCAACAGTACAAAAATGGCATGATGCAACACCGCATGATTTTCGATTTACGTTTAAACTACCGCAAACCATTACTCATCAACAACAATTACGCCATTGTGATCAAGCTGTAACTGATTTTTTGAAAACAATGCATGTCTTAGCACCCAAAACGGCCATTTGGAAAATTCAACTTCCAGCACAATTTGGACCAGAATCGCTACCTGCTTTAGCACAATTCTTAGCTAAATTTCCACCTCACCTAACGACAGGAGTTGAAGTTAGACACCCAGATTTCTTTGCCAAAGGCCCTGCCGAACAAGCTCTTAACCGCTTGCTAATTGAACATCAGAGTAATCGCATTATTATGGATAGTCGGCCACTTTTTTCTGCAACACCCACCTCAGAGGCAATCATAGATGCGCAACGAAAAAAGCCCCATATTCCTGTTCATGCTATCGCAACCGCAGACAACCCTGTTATTCGTTTTATTGGCCATCCCAATGATTGCGATAATGATCCTTTCTTTAAAAATTGGCTCCAACGACTACCGTTATGGATAGCCGAAGGAAAACAACCGTACTTATTTATCCATTCACCCGATAATAATGCGGCACCAGAATCAGCACTACGCTTATATCAATGTTTACAAAACCAATTACGTTCAACGGTTTGCTTACCTGATTTAGGTATACCGCACCATCAACAGTCACAGCAACAAATTACCCTGTTATAGCTATTATTTAACTATGATGATTATTTTTGAGCAACGATATGATATTGCTTAAAAATTTGCTCACTGATAGCTACCATTACTTTGTTAAGCTCAGGCAATGTTTTAAGTTTTGAATTGGCAATAAAGATACCAATAAACACAGGTTGATGATCTTTATTCCATACCATTGCTGTTAATGTGCGAGATCCATTTACGCCGCCGCCACTACGATCTGCAATGTTCCACCCTTGGGGTAACACAGCGCGTGCTAGTCCATCAGAAACCATATTATTGGTCATCCATAATTGTAATTGCGCTTTATTTTCAGCATTAAGCACATTGCCAATTAATAATTTTTTGACGGTATTCATCATTGCGATAGGTGTTGTCGTATCATTTTTAGCCCCTTTCTCAACATAATTTAGCTTAGGCTCAAAGTGATCAAGTCGCGTATTATTATCACCAATCGTACGTAAAAAAGTCGTTAAACCTTGAGGGCCACCAATCAGCTCTAACGCTAAATTCGCCGCATAATTATCACTCATTAACATTGCAGCACCACACACACTTTGCAGTGACATTTGGCCACCAACAAAATTTTGCGTAATTGGGTTCCAATTAATTAATCCCGCTTTTGTAACATCAATCTTCTGAGTCAAACTTAATGTATTTTGTTGCACGTCATATAACACATTCGCGCAAGCTAATGTTTTAAATACACTCATCATTGGGAAACGCTCAGAACCATTAAAATTCCATTGCGTGTTATTCTGAGTATCTATCACAGCAACACCAATTTGCCCCTGAATCTGCTGTTCAGTATCACGTAAATACTGTTCCAAATTAGCTGCTGATGTCGCATATGAAAATAATGCTAATAAGCTAAATACCCAATATCGTTTCATTTTAGATCCATTAAAGTAATAAAAACGGCTAAATTCTAAAGAATAAATTTATCAATAACAATTAGCGACTCACGAACCATCAACATTATTTTTCATGAAGACCCAAAATCAATTGGTTGTAATTAATAAAAGAATACCTATCCAAATTCGTCACCTAAAATTACATCCATCAAATAAATCATTAACACCACTTAACCGCCACTCGTTCAACAATTATTAAAGACAAAGGATGCTATTTTCTCTACAATACGCGACCTTTCAAAGGTGATGGATCGCCTGATAGCAGTGCTTTAATTTGCCTCTATCGTAGTCCCTGTAGGATACTTGTTCTTTATATATGATGAGGTTCGTGAGAATGGCAAGCCACGATAATATTTTTGCTACGCCAATTGCAAAACTAGGTGATTTTACATTTGATGAACGTGTTGCTGAAGTTTTTCCAGACATGATTCAACGCTCGGTACCGGGTTATAGCAATATCATCTCTGCTATTGGCATGCTCGCTGAACGTTTTGCTAAGCCGCATTCGAAAGTATACGATCTTGGTTGTTCACTTGGCGCTGCCACTTTATCGATGCGTCGTCATATTGATCAGGAAGGCTGTGAAATTATCGCGATTGACAATTCAGCCGCAATGGTTGAACGTTGCCGTTTATTGGTAAATGCCTACCGTTCTGAAACCCCCGTACAAGTCATCGAAGCAGATATTCGTCAGGTTGATATTCAAGATGCTTCCGTTGTCGTGCTTAACTTTACTCTCCAATTTCTCTCTCCCGATGATCGTCTCACATTATTAGAGAAAATCTATGCTGGTCTACGCCCTGGCGGTATATTGATCTTATCGGAAAAATATATTTTTGATGATGAACGCGCCAATGAGTTGCTGATCGATCTTCATCACGACTTTAAACGAGCCAATGGTTATAGCGAATTAGAAATTAGTCAAAAGCGTAGCGCAATTGAAAATGTAATGCGTCCTGACAGTGTTGAAACTCATAAACAACGTTTCAATGAAATTGGTTTTTCTAGCTCTGAAGTGTGGTTCCAATGCTTCAATTTTGGCTCAATGTTTGCGATTAAATAAGGTTTATAGTTCCAATATGTTTAGTTTTTCTGCTTTTTATCAGCTTCTTGCTCAACATGAGACTTTACGTCCATGGTTAAATACTTTGCCGCAACAATTAAGTGATTGGGAGCAGCAAGAGCATGGCGATATGGCACGTTGGGTACGTGCTCTACAAAAATTCCCTACTGATAAGCCTGATGTTATTGATCTTAAAAATGACGTTAGCCTACGCAATGAAACCCCGATTGCTGACGGTGAGAAAAAACGTTTAGAAAGTCTATTACGTTTACTTCACCCGTGGCGAAAAGGCCCTTTCACTGTTCATGATATTCATATTGATACTGAATGGCGTTCTGACTGGAAATGGGATCGTGTGTTACCACATATCACGCCATTAAAAGGCCGCAGTGTATTAGATGTTGGTTGTGGCAATGGTTATCACATGTGGCGCATGCTAGGTGAAGGGGCAAAATTAACCGTTGGTATTGACCCTTCAAGCTTATTCTTGATCCAATTTGAAGCTATTAAACGCTTAATGGGTCAAGATGAGCGCGCGTATTTATTACCATTAGGTATTGAACAATTACCTGAACTAAAAGCGTTTGATACCGTATTTAGTATGGGAGTGTTATATCACCGTCGCTCGCCTCTTGATCATATCCTCCAATTGAAAAATCAATTACGTGCCGGCGGTGAAGTTATTTTAGAGACACTGGTCATTGATGGCGATGAAAATACGGTTCTTGTACCGACACACCGCTATGCACAAATGCATAATATCTACTTTTTCCCCTCAGCCAAGGCATTAAAAGTGTGGATGGAAAAATGTGGCTTCGTTGACGTTCGTATTGTTGATGAGAATATCACTACCACAGACGAACAAAGATCAACCAACTGGATGACTAATAATTCCTTACCAGAATATTTAAATCAAGATGATAGTTCAAAAACTATCGAAGGATATCCAGCCCCAAGACGTGCAATCTTAGTCGGTAGGAATCCTGACTAACGACTGACAAAAGGGATGCTGTGCGCATCCCTTTTTTGGTGTAAAATGATATAGTTATTATATAAAACAGACGCACATTAGGAGATATGATGCTTCGTCTTAGCCTATCAGTAATTGCAATAGCGATACTTTCAGGATGTACCTCAAACGCAATGCTAGAGAAAAACCATCAACAAACTTTAGCTGC
>NZ_CAMRAN010000065.1 GCF_947039875.1 uncultured Photobacterium sp. | reverse complement strand
TAGCTTAATCGCTGTCTGCTTTACTCTGCCGCGTAGCGGCTTCGTTCAACAAATGCATCAACACGATTTGCCACATTCGGCGTTGTCAGTTTTCCTTTAGTCTCAGTGATTAAGGCAGTAAAATTCAGCTAAGTCTGTATCGTAGTAAACGTGTTATGCAGGCGTTAAGCGAGAAATTAATTTGAGGGCAATTTTAATGACAGATACGACGGTTCAGTTTAATGCACATCAACAAGATCTTAAAAATAGAATTAATTTTTTAGCTAATGCAATTTTTGTTCTTTCATCAGGAATATTATCAATATCAATTGCAATTTTTACGCAAAAAGAACGAGTTATATTACCTAAAGCAATAATTGATGTTCTTCAGTGTTCATGGTGGTTATTAGGCGCATCAGTTCTATTTATATTAGTAACTCTAACTTCTATTATATTAAGAGATTATTTTATGGCCGAAAATGGCGTAAAGTTATAGATAGTGGACAATATACGTATATTGGTCCAAATAAATTGTTCGAAGGAATTTTGTTACTTTGTGGAAGTTTGGGCGTTTTTTCGTTTGTATTAGGCTTTATTGGAATAATTTATATAGCTACACGTGTAATCGCTTAACAAATAAGGATAGGTGTCGCGCCGCGACACCTATTCAAGTGTTGGAATAGGTTAGAGAAATCTTACATAAGTAAATATTGCGAATATTATGAAGGGTGATGCTGAAAAGAAGTCGAGCGTTATCCTTGGCGTGAATCAATAAAGTTAAGTTATTGATTTGTAATTATATTATCCTTAATTATTACGCGTTAATGCCATTATCCTATTACTTTTGCTGACGTCTTTTAGGCTCGATCGCGTGATGAATAGATCACGGATAGCTTCGTTCCTCAACTTCCGAGATGACGTATAATAACCAGCTCTATTCTCTGCCGTTATGCATAAATCAATTTCAGTTATTTCCAATCATGTTGAAGATCAAGCTTAAAGAAAAATGGTAATTTATTTACGCCCAATTTTGATTGTGAGTAATGCGACGAAGTGCACGACTATAGCCATCAATAGTGGCTGGACGTTTACCTTGTAAAATTAGGTGGGTAACATGTTGTTCATAAAGATAATATTAACGTTGTTGTTGTCCGTTATTCATCATTAATATTCCATTAAAAGGAGTATTAAAGGTAGCTTAATCGCTGTCTGCTTTATTCTGCGGCTTCGTTCAACAAATGCATCAACACGATTTACTACACTCGGAGTTGTCAGTTTGCCTTTAGTTTCAGTGATTAAGGCAGTAAAATTTAAGTAAGTCTGTATCGTAGCAAACGTGTTATACAGCTCTATATTTGAGCATTAATCATCAAACTAGGAATACCAAATGGGCAAAGTGATTTTATTTTTAATTGTTGGTTATTTTGCGTGTCAGTACTTTTTAGGTGAAGAGTCTGGGTGTGACAAATATGCATCTAAATTTTCTTGCGAATATGTCGAAAATCAAGCGTCATATGATGTTTACTATTGGCACAATGTGGAAAACGGCAATTCCAATAATGAAAAATTTATTGGCTCAGTTACAGGGTTATCTTCTTGCCAAAACTTTGCAGTCAATTATGCTCGTTCAATTAATGCTCGTTGGAATAATAGGTCATATATTTGTGTGCTTAAAAAAGATGGCAGAAATATGGAAAAACACAGATTGTAAAGTGTACAGCTGTATAACAGATAAGCACATGTGTCGCGCAGCCGATACCTATTCAAGTGTTGGACAAACCCGAGCGTCTTTCTAGCTTATTATCACTCAATAGTTTCAAAGTAGAATTTGTAATCACGAACGCCATCTATATGAATGCCTTTCTCTCTTAACTCAAGATATTGCTGAATCTTAATGGTTCTAAAATCCATTGCTTTTAGTGCCAGAATTATTCGAAGTTCATCCATTGGGCGCGATTTAGCATCAGAACTACAGCTACCACAGACAACATGTGCTTTTTGTTTAAAACCAACCTGATTAAGCCAGTTAAGATCTTTGGGTTCTTTACGTGTGCCACAAAAATAACAACGATTCTGCTGTTGTAATACAGCCTGTTCCCTCAATGCTTTAGGGCTTGATGATTTGGCTTGTGGGGGAGTGTTCGTCTTTTTATTCTGACTGAACATAGAAAGCTGAACGACATTAGACATTTGAATTACTCTTACTAATCAAGGGATAGCGCATATAACAGAACATTAATGCCATGCGCTTTTGTATTTTATTGCTTGTGTATTCGATGAGTCAAACTATCAAGCATGCGTAATGATGATCTCTTGATTATCAACCCGTTGACGCTCGCCATAAATACCTTCATCTGTGCGCTTGCCACAGCTAACAATCATGGTGATTTCATCGCTGCTTTTAAGGCCAAGTAAGTCTTTAGCGCGTTTAGAGTCAAATCCTTCCATTGGGCACGTGTCATAGCCTTCTGCACGCATTGCCATCATAAATGTCATTGCTGCCAGTGAACTGCTTTTGTGCAAACAAACCCGTAAATCGGCTTTACTCACTTCACGCATCATTGGCTTGTTTCTACCTAAAAAGGCGCAGATTAAGCGACGACCTAAGCCTAAAAGTCCAAATCGGTCATTACGATACACAAACGGGATCAGCTTTTCGTAATATTTAAGAGCGCGTTTAGAGGCTTTATCATCACGGCCTTTAAACATTTCTCGAATGTGGGCAGCATTAATGCGTGTACGTTGTTGCCATTTGTCAGGTGTGATCACAAATGCGACTAATTCATTTGCAGTCTTAGCTGCATTTTGCCCCATACAAAGTGTGGCTAATTGTTGGCGTTTATCATTATTAATCACGCGGTGGAACTGCCATAATTGCATGTTGGAACTGTTGGGTGAAAGGGCGGCTAATTCTAATGCGCGAGCAACTGCTTGATGATCAAACCCGGCCGTTAAATCATATTTACGTACCGAACGGCGACTGTGAATTAAAGAGGAAAAATCGTAAGGTTGAGAAATAGATTCAGGCATGATGATAATAAGTTTTAAGGAATAGAGGGTTATATTTTTACCTATCTTCGATTCAATAAGCAACTTCTGTCGTCATGTTTGTGTGGTAATACAACGTTTGATGCAAGAAAAAGAGGAAAGACTGGCTGATATAATAAAACGCTTATATCAACCAGTGTTATTAATGATCACTCAGGAGTCGCAACGGTTTGGGGGAACACATTGCAGACAATGTTCATTAACCTTGTCAGCATATTAAACGCCACAGAGTTAACATGCGTAATTTTACTCTGTGATGACACGTTTTTGTTTTGACATGTTCTATTTTAAGTTAAAGTAGAGAAGTTAAAAGAGCATAAATTAATAAATAAGGTTCCTCTTTTTATGAGTGGTCAACGGCTTAAATTGCAATTTCAGCGTCTTTATAATCACTTCAGTGGTGATTGTACCGAGACTAACCTGCAAGATATCTCTGAAGTTCTGTTTTGTACACGTCGTAACGTGCGAATGGTGATCAATAAGATGGTTGCAAAAGGCTGGATCGACTGGCAGCCTGCCGTTGGTCGAGGTAAGCAGTCTCGGCTTATTTTTAATAATACAGACAGTGAGTTACAGCTTAATCATGCACGTAAATTGGTTGCAGAAGGAAAGCTTGAACCCGCTTTAGTTGCCTTAGATCATAACGCTGAAAAATTGGTACAATTGATTCAAGAACAGTTGGGTATTTCACATCATCAAGGCAAGCAAATTGTTCGTTTACCTTACTATCGTAGCTTTGAAAACATCACACCTTTAACGCCATTACGTCGCTCTGAACAACATCTTGTAAGGCAAATTTTCAGTGGCCTAACGCAACTAAATGAGGAAAAAGGGGAACAAGAAACGGTTATTGGTGATATTGCCCATGCTTGGGAAGCGATAACACCACGTCATTGGCGCTTTTATTTACGGCCAGCAATTCGATTCCATGATGGTCGATTACTCGATAGTAATGATATTTTTGCTACTTTTTCAAAAGTGAAGCAACTGGCTTTATTTGCACATATAGATACAGTGTCGTCACCATTTATTAATATTATTGATTTTCATTTATCTCAAGATGATTATCGCTTGCCTGATTTATTAGCCAATACTTGTGCAATGATCCAGCCTGCCAATCATGCATCAATATCTGATTATGATACTTTTCCAATCGGTACTGGCCCTTACAAAGTAGCGGTTAATGATAAGCAGCGGTTTAAGTTAGAAGCATTTGAGCATTACTTTGGTTTTAGAGCGTTAAGTGATGTGGTTGAAGTGTGGATACTAAATCATTTTGCAGCATGTTATTTACAACCGACCTTGGGGGATAAGTTAGACCACCATGTTCATATTTCATCGCGTTTATCTATGGATCAAGGCTGTACCTTTTTATTGTTGAACCGTATTTCTGGTTTAGCGCAAGATCCACAATGGCTACGTTATTTTCAATCACGGTTATATAGTTTAAATGTGATGCGTGAGATGGATTTAACACAGGTCGGGGATTTTAAGCTGTTTAATGCTTATGGATTATTGCCTGGTTGGATTCATACGCAACAATTACCTGAAGCTGTTGTTATACCGCATAAAAGAGTGGTGACATTGGCTTATCAACATGAGCATCCTATCTATCCGTATGTTGCTTCTTTGATTGAAAAAATTCTGATGGAAGATGGTATTCGACTCAATATAATGGAGTTAAGCTATGAAGATATCGTTTTAGGAAAGCACGCTGAAAAAATTGATATTTGGTTAAATGGCATGAGTCTGGGAAGTAATCGTAGTGATGCTATTTTGGCGTGGTTACATAATTTTAATCATATTAAGCGTGTGATGCCGAGCGCTGAATTTAAGCAATTACAGCATGTGATCAGTGAGTGGCGTTCAACGGCAACCGCTAAGTTCCCTAGTGATATTATTGGCGAAACATTGTCGCAAACAGGACAGATTATTCCACTTTTCCATAATTGGCTTGGCGTAGATGATAACGTACAGCTACAAGGAATGGAGTCGAACTTACTCGGTTGGTTTGATTTTAAATCTGTGTGGAGTAAGCCTCAGGCATCGTAACAATAATGGCTTTAATATCTGAGATTAAGGTGTTGTTGTGCTGCCATAAAAATAACATGTAAATCGATTAAATCACGACTTTGTTGTTGCCAGTGTTGCGGTTGCTGACATTGGCAAAATTCTAATAATTTCACAATGATGCTATCAAGTTTTTTTAAACCCCAGCGTTTAGTGGTGGCACTTTGGTGAGGATCGCAGATAAGCGCTTGTAACTTGGCATAAGGTAATTGGAGATAAGTAAAGGCGAGTTCTGGTTGTTGCTGGCGATGAAACTGGCTGATTTTTTGACACCCATCAAGCCAATAAGCCAACGCTTCTTCATAGTTATGATTATCTTGCTTGTTTTGAGGTATCTCTGATGCGGTAAATAAACGCGCAGGGGTAGTGCTAATGATCGCGATAAGAGGTTCAAGGTTATGTGGATTATCTTCACTGTACCATGTTTTTATGGTGGCAACCCATAATTGTAAATCATCCATATATTCACCCTGTTTAGCGACGTGAAGCTACAGCCTATACTGTACTTTTAAATCTACTTATAAGGGTAGTGTAGGATCGTAAAAATGAGAGATAAATTTAGCGTTTCTTTGGTGGGTTGTGATGCATTTCTAACATTTGAATAAAGCCCATATTCACAGTTGCGTGTATGGGCTATTCGTTTTTGTCAGCGAATTAACTGGCTATTATAATGCGCTTTTTAGTGCGGCAATAAAGGTGTCAATATCAGCTGTTGTAATATCTAGGTGAGTAACGAAGCGCATTGGGTTGCCACCACTGATCAAAATATCTTGCTGCTTTAGGCTGGCGATCAGTTGGGTTTGATTAATGTGTTGATCGACCTTCGCAAACGCTATATTGGTTTGGATATGCTCAAGGTTTACACTAAAACCATTAACAGTATTTAACTGCTCTGCTAAGTAACGTGCGTTATGGTGATCGTCAGCTAGACGATCAACATTTTCAGTTAATGCTAATTTACCCGCAGCGGCAATAATACCCGCTTGGCGCATACCACCACCAAGCACTTTACGCCAGCGACGTGCTTTGGCGATTAAAGCTTTATCACCAACTAATAATGAGCCAACAGGCGCACCTAAGCCTTTAGATAGACAAATTGTAAATGAATCAAAGTATTTGACGATCTCTGTAATATCCACGTTCATGGCAACGGCGGCATTATAAACTCGCGCGCCATCAAGGTGCATTTGTAAGCCGTGTTGATTAACAAACTCACGCGCTTGCTGAATGTATTCTAATGGCAACACTTTACCATTAATGGTGTTTTCAAGGCTAAGCAGTTTAGTGCGTGCAAAGTGTGGATCTAATGGCTTAATGGCTGCCGTTAGTTTTGAAAATGGAATACTACCATCGGCATCGTTTTCTAATGGTTGAGGTTGAATCGAGCCTAATATGGCTGCGCCGCCGCCTTCAAATTTATAGTTATGTGCTTGTTGACCACAAAGGTATTCATCACCACGCTCACAATGCGCCATCAATGCTAGTAAGTTAGCTTGTGTGCCAGAGGTGCAATAAATAGCAGCTTCAAAACCATGACGTTCTGCAGCCCACAATTCAAGATCGTTTACAGTTGTGTCATCACCATAAACATCATCACCAACAAGAGCTGCTGCCATTACTTGGCGCATTTTTTCTGATGGGCGAGTGACTGTATCTGAGCGGAAATCTATCATTTGTTTTTAATCTTCCTTTTTATGTTTTTTTTAATATATCACCGCATTATTTAAATGATCTATAGCTATTGATCTTTTTCCTTTGTTATTGATGTTTTAAATAATCAATAGCCTGAAATGATAGAACTATTAATAATGTTAGAAATATGTCTTAAGCGGATTTATGAATCTACACTTATAACTGTTATGTGGCTAGGTGCAGTACACTTGAAACTATAAGAGACAAGGAGTGACTAATGATGTTAATAGAACAACGAAATTTTATTTTATGTGGTAATCAATCAGGCAATGCTTGCATACGGGTGATTCCAACGGGAAAAATAGAAGTTATTATTACAGAAAATGATTCTATTTGTGAGGCTGATTTTTCGCAATTATGGTTCAACAAAGCAGGCATGAAAACATTATTAGTGTGTCGTGAAGCAGAGCAGGTTTGTTGGCAATTGGATCTTACTAATCAAGATGCAAAAGAGCTTCAATGTTTGATTGAATCAGCACAAGAAGATTTTGAAATTTTAATGCGTGCGTTGTAGATGCTAAGAAAAGAGATGACGGCAAAAGTGAGTTAAGCCCTACAAGCATAGTATGTTGTAGGGCTTGTTATTTTAGTCGTTGTTGATAAAGAACCTTTATTTACGAGGAATAGGTAGATACAGCATGGCTTTTAAACCACCAAGTGGGCTACTTGTTAAGACTAAGTCACCACGATAACTGTGTACTAACTCGTTAACAATATTAAGCCCAAGCCCCGTACCGGGTGTGTTTTCATCTAACCTAACACCGCGTTTTAATACTTGTTTGCATTTCTCACGGGCGATACCCGGTCCATCATCTTCAATCACTAACACGATATGACCATTGACTATAGGTTCTTGATACACGCGAATTAAACTGTTCGCCCATTTATAGCTATTCTCGATGATGTTACCGATCATTTCGTCTAAGTCGCTTTTTTCAACAGCAATCACCACATCACTATCAAGTTCATTGACTAACACAACGCCTCGATGGGCATAGACTTTATCCATAGCTAATGAAATCGCATCTATGCGGTGCGATAGTGCTGTTTTTGTCGAGAGAATATTCATCGCACCAGCCATACGAGCACGACCTAAGTGGTAATCAATATGTTGTTGTAATTGCTGTAGCGCAGGAGCAAGTTTGGTCTGCGTGGTTGGATCTAATAGTGATACCTCATTATTTAAAATCGCAATTGGGGTCTTTAGCGCGTGTGATAAATTGCCCGAGTGGTTTCTTGCTCTCAGTAGTAGCTCTTGATAGTGAAACAGTAGTGCATTGAGATCATCAATTACAGGTTGAATTTCAACAGGATAAAGCCCTGTTAATTCTGTTGAATGGCCTTCACGTACTTCAATAAGGTTCTTACGAAGTTTACGCAATGGCCACAAAGACCAACTTACTTGTAACGTTGTGAGGACTAAAATACCAATGGCCATGATAATAAGAATAATCCATAAACCATGGGTCAATTGTTGTAATGTTTTAATAAGCTTATCTTGATTCACCGCAACCGATAATTCGATAGGGTAGTCACTGTCAGGTAGGCTAAATTTACGCTTTACAACAATTAATGATTGATTATTCGGGCCTTCGAAGCCTTTTTTAGCATTTCCTTTTATCGTGGTATCCCACAATGAGCGCGAGCGTAACTCTTGGTTATTGAGCTTTAATGACCAATATAGGCCACTGTATGGGAAATTAAAGCGAGGGTTGGATAGACGTCCATCAACAAACAGTTGACCGCGTTTATCAATATCGACTTGGGCTGTAATTTGATCCATGTAAAGGTACAGCTGTGACTTCTCTTGCTCAATTAAATAGGTTTTGATAAAAGTAGGGACAAGGTAGCCCGCTGATAATGTAATCGCTAATAACCAGACTGCTGCAGCAATCAGCAGTCGGTTACGAATACTAGGTTGACGATTTTTAGGTAGATTAATTAGCATTGATACGATATCCAAGACCACGTACTGTCTTGATTACATCATTACCAATTTTTCGGCGAATACGACCAATAAACACTTCAATGGTATTTGAATCACGATCGAAATCTTGCTTATAAATATGCTCAACGAGCTCGGTACGAGAGATGACTTTATCCGTATTGTGCATTAGGTATGACAATACTTTAAATTCCAGTGCGGTTAAATCAACGATATTATCTTGCCATGTTACTTTTGAGGTACGGGTATCTAAGCTTAATTCGCCAGCTTGAATGACCGGTGAAACATTGCCTGTTGCACGGCGTAATTGAGCGCGCACTCGTGCGATTAACTCGACCATTTGAAATGGCTTGGTGAGATAATCATCAGCTCCAGCATTTAAGCCATCGACCCGTTGTGTTAATTCATTACGAGCACTAAGAATAACGACTGGGCAGTTAACGTTTTCTTCACGAATGCCTTTTAGGACAGTAATACCATCAAGTTTGGGTAAACCCAAATCAAGTACGATGGCATCCCATGGCTCAGATGTTGCACGATAGAGCGCATCAATGCCGTCTATGGAATGTTCTGCAACCCAACCGTTTTGTTCTAAACCTGCGACGACTTGTTCGCCTAATGTTATATCATCTTCGACAACTAAAATTTTCATTTTGGAACCTTAAGGACACTTTCAAGATGACGTCCTTTTATTTCTATCATTTTAAGAGTACGGGCTTCATACTCGACTTTTATTATATTGTTATTACTATCAATAAGCTTTAATTCGTAAATCCATTCATTATCACCTTTGTCTAATTCGACGCGGATAATACGGGCTAATAGTTGCTGTCGGACTTTATGCTGTAATGCAGAAAAAGGTTGAATGAGTCCTTGAGCTACTGCATCCATAACATTATCGTGATGTTCATCTATATCAGCTGCCGAGGAGGCAAGCACCCGACAACTTATGAGACTGATAAATCCAATTAGATATAAATATTTGCAATGTTTTTTCATATTTATAACTGTAACCAAGTAGCCATGAATGGAAAATGAATAGTACCATTATAAATGGATTCTTTAATTTGTAAGCCTTTAAATTTTTTCACCTTTTCAATGTTATAACATAACGTGATGTATTAGCATTTTATACCAACTAGTGCGATAATCATCACATAAACAAGCCCTTTATTAGTATAGCGACAATAGGTTTATTAGCATGGCTTCAACTGCAGCAGCACTTCATATTCTGGTAAAACATAAAGAACAAGCTGATGATATTTTAGAGCAACTTAAAAAAGGTGCTAAATTTCAGACGCTTGCTAAAAAGTATTCTACTTGTCCATCAGGTAAAAAAGGTGGCGATTTAGGTGAGTTTAAAAAAGGTGCGATGGTACCAGCATTTGATAAAGCCGTATTCAGCGGCAAAGTGCTAGAACCAATCGGTCCGATTAAGACGAAATTTGGCTACCATATTGTTAAGGTTTTATACCGCACATAGCCGATCAGATTATCGTAGATTTTTAAGAAGGCGCTGATGATTCAGCGCCTTTTTTATGGGTTGTGAAAAATATTGTTATGTATGACGGTATTATTATTAATTAAGAGAATTACCACCAGAATAGCGTTAAGGTCATTAATATTCGGCACATCATATGAGATAAATAAAATTAATCATTGGGGAAGGTATTAAGATGTAGTCCGTCGTAGTGGTATTATTTTCTTTTTTAGCAATGATGCACTATAAACACTCTCTAGAATACGTTATTTGCAGCATTATTTTTCGTGTAAAAATTTCATTATTAATTCCTATTAAGCTTATAAGCATTAGCTATTATACATTTTTATCATATACAGGTACTTTTATTGAGCAAAAAACACCGTCAATAATGTATTGTCTAGTTATGGACTAATAAGTATCAAATGGACTTTTATAAGGATTATAACAATGAAAAAAATACTACTTTCTGCCTTAATTTTAGCTTCTGCTAGCGTAAGTGCTGCTGATCTCTCTGTTAAGATGACAGATCTTAACTCTGGAGCGATGGCAGGAACGATATCTGTTGAACAAACAAAATATGGTGTTGTTTTTACACCACATTTAGAAGGGTTACCAACAGGATTGCATGGGTTTCATGTCCATACGAATCCTTCATGTGGCACGACTGAAAAAATGGGTAAAACTGTTTTAGGTGGTGCCGCTGGTGGTCATTATGATCCAATGAAAACAAATAAGCATGGTTTCTCATGGACAGATGATAATCATTTGGGGGATTTGCCTCCTCTTTATGTTAATAGTAAAGGTGATGCCGTTCAGCCAGTGTTAGCCCCACGATTAAAATTATCAGATTTAAAAGGGCGATCATTAATGATTCATGCCGGTGGGGATAACCATTCAGATCATCCTCAACCGCTTGGTGGTGGTGGTGCACGTATGGTCTGTGGTGTGATAAAATAATACACGATAACGTTTTAAGAAGGCGCTGATAATTCGGCGCTTTTTTGTGGGTGTTATAAAAAGGGCGTTAAATTTAAAGCATTTAACAGCATGTATTATATTCAGGTTTTGTTAGGTTATTAGGATGAACATACATCGACTTATGCGTCAGATAGTATTTTACTCATTAGCTGTTATTGTTTTTTATAGTGCTTTAGAAGCTGCAAAATTTGTGTATTTATTGGGTTCAAGTAAAGCGCTTTATCCTATTTCTATCTTTGGGTTTTCTTTGTTTTACAGTACGTTATTGTTGTTGGTGTCGTATTTTTTAGGGCAGAAGTTTCTATTTGAAGCGACACGGACTAATCAGCTGTTTACAATTAAAAGACAGTCATACCAAACTCTCGCTATGGTGAGCTTGTTTACTGGGTTAACTGTTATTAATGTGATTATTTTATCGAGTTTTTCTTCAGGAACATTAATATCATCAAGCTTATATAACCTGTGCAGTTTGTCTCTATAATATGGGGTACCTGTAGCCTTAGTGACATTCATCGTATTGTTTATTGCGATGATAGTTAATAACAATCTAATGGTTAGATTGCGACTAAAAAATAATCAGTAAGTTGTGTGTTAAAGGCCTATTGGAAGGAATACTGCAAGATTTATATTCCATTAAGGTATATTGGAGTATGATAAATAAAAATAGCTAACTTTGATTTGTAAGGTAAAGATATGCGTTATTCATGGGTAGTAGTCGGTGTCGTTGCACTTTTATCTGGATGTAGTACATCAAATTTAACTTCAACATCTGCTGTGAAGGCAACTTCTGTCGCTAAAGAGCGTTCAATTCAAACAGCCAAGCCTCTTACACTTAACCAGCAATTCATTCAACATGGCTATAACGATGGTTGTAAAGATGCGCTTAAGAATCAATGGCAGCCATCAAAGACAATTCTTGATGATCTTAAGGGTATTGAAAAAATGAAGTATGTTGAAGGTTGGAAACAAGGCTATCAACGCTGTGTTAATGGATTGGGCCCTGTGGTAATTAACGACACAATGCCTATTTCACAGCAGAAAAAAAAATAATTTATACAAATTGAAATTAACACCTTTAAGTTGTAGAAATGATGAGCCTCATAACTTAAAGGTGCTTTTATTTTGAGAACATTACGTTTCATTGCGTAGTTTTACGGGCTTAGGGATATAGCGCTTTAATTCATCAATTTTGCGGTTTTTAGAAAAGAACATTTCAAGCTCAATCATAACGCCTAGATTAGCGTGGTAATTATAATCCCGCGGAAATTCAAGTTGTGGTCGTGCTGCAAGATAAAGCCAGTGTTTGTATATACGCCGCTTCCATTCAGCTGATACCCAATAGTTGGTAATTTCTTTCATTTCATCGGTATCTGCACTTATCCCCATCGAGTATTCAAACAAATCCCTTTCTGTTGCCCGCTGGTAAACATTAAATTGTTGTACTAATTCCCATTTATCATCTTCTTGTAAATATTGTGCACTGGTTGTGGTTCTAAAAATATTTTTGTGGTCGGGAGTCAGTGCATAAAAGCCACTCAATTGGGAGAGAGAGCCAAAGCCTTTTGAATGGTAATAAAATAGCTCTTGTTCAAGTTGAGTTGTCCAGTTTTCACTGACATTATCTACGCGAGTAAGGCGCGTTTTTACAAATGGGTCGAGAGGAAACTTGAGCTTAATTCCGATATCGAAATCAGAACTCCAGTTACCAAATTGCGTATCTTGAAGTCTAAAACCGCCGACAGTGTCGCCACTTTGAGTTTTACTGCCAGAGGCTATACCACGTTGTTTACTTTCGAGGCTGTCATAATCACTGGGTTCTGAATCTAGGATCAATTTCCAATCACGCTTAACGTGTGGTAAATCGAGTTTAAAGTAAACCTTGAAATCATTTTCTAATTTACCTCTATATGAATATATCGACCGCTGACGAATACGCAGATAACTGCGATTGGTCAGTTCAGCTTCATTTTCGTCTTTAGTGAGGCTTTGATCTATATATTCTCCAACAGTGTGTACTGAATCGGTCATTGATTGTTGATAGCTATCAATCCATTGTTTCATTTTATACGGCGTATTATCGTCGTTACTTTGTGTTGATATTGTTTGTGGCAATACACTTGTTTCTGTATGACTTTTGTCTAGGGAATTTTGAGCGAGAGGATCTGCATTAACCGCCGTTGTATAAAAAAAGTACAATGACAATGGTAAAGAGAGATAAGACCGAGTGGTGTGATTGAGAGTCTTCAAAAAAGTGCCATATCCTTATTTTTTGCCGTATAAATTTCATCTTTATCTCGCATACGACAACTATACTGATTAAGAAAATAGGTCTAAATGCATATAGTGTAGAGCAATATTCTATGGTTGTTTTGTTAAGTGATATGATTAACAATGTATGTTTATTGTTTGTTAGGTTAATACAATAAGTGCGATCCGGCAATTGCTTTTAATCGATGGTTTATTATTGTTCTGGAGGTGTGTATGGATAGCTCAGAATTTAAAAGAATCAAACAAGAGGTGTCTGGGAAGGTGAATGACATCTTTGACGACTTTGAAGAATCGAATAATCGGTTACCTACAATGGAAGAACTCCGCGTTATTATTACGGATACAACGGATCATTATTTAGGACCGATGGATCAAAATGTTATTGATGGTATTAATGCTAATTTAGAACGGCAACATATACGCGAAAAGTTATTATGGGATGCGGTCACTGAATGTGAAGCCGAAGTTCGGCAATCCCGAGATTATAACTGCTAATCATGCAGTTATACGATGTATTTATTATGCTAGTGTTCGCTGTAATAAAATTGAAAACTCTGTTTTCAACACTATTGCTTAACTATCATCCAACTAGAAGCTATAAATAACATATTATAGCTAAATTAAATGGACTATAAAAAGAGGTTTAGGGATGACTGAAACGGTAAATATATTTGAAATTCGATGCGACAGCGGTCATGCAATTGGCATGCTGGAATTGAATAATGCATCATCATTAAATGCATTAACCCTGACAATGCTTAGGACAATTCAACAACAATTATTGCATTGGCAACATGATGAAAATATTGTGAGTGTGATGATTCAAGCTGTTGGTGAAAAAGCTTTTTGTTCTGGTGCTGATATTCGAGCGCTTTATTATGCGATTGAAAACGATCCTGCTTTGGCTGCTGTAGAGCAAGTGACTACACCAACGGTTGAAGATTACATTCACCGCACCAATAACGATAATAGTTATTTAGCAAAGCCATTTTTGATTGATTATTTTACTGTTGAATACAGTTGTGATTATTTAATCCATAATTACTCTAAGCCGATTATTGCTTGGGGTAATGGCTTAGTGATGGGAGGCGGACTGGGGCTATTTATTGGTGCTAGTCACCGCGTTGTTACACCGTCAGCGTCGTTAGCAATGCCTGAAATGAATATTGGTTTATATCCCGATGTAGGTGCAACGTGGTTTTTAAATCAGCTTCCTGCCGGAATTGGACTATTTTTAGGTCTAACAGGGTCTGATGTTAATGCCAGTGATGCGCTTGATTTAGCAATGGCTGATCACCTTATCGTTGATAAAGATCGCGATCGTTTGATTAAACAGTTGAAGCATTATTCGTGGCAAAATGTTGCAGAAAATCAAATTTCAACAGTTATAACAGAGATGCTAACAGATATTGCAACAGATTCTGAGCGTCAGCGTCCACCAAGCCAAATGATTCCTTATTTTCCACAAATTCAAGCAGCATGTGTGGCACCAACACTTGAGATTGTTTACCAACAAATTAATGCTATTGACGGGTTGGGATGTTGGCTTGAAAAAGCAAAACAAACCCTTGCCAATGGAAGCCCATTATCAGCTCACATCTGTTTTCAGCAAATGCAACAATACCAACAAGCAAGTTTAGCTGAATGCTTTAAGATGGAATTATCTCTATCTGTTCGATGTGGGTTAATGGGAGAGTTTAAAGAAGGTGTAAGAGCGCGACTTATTGATAAAGACGCTCAGCCTCAGTGGTTATATAAGACTATTTCAGCAGTAGATACACGCTTAGTTGATAGTTTATTTATGCCGCTATGGCAGCAACAAGCAAATCCATTAACTGATTTAATGTGATTATTCGAATAATGAAACAGGGTTGTGCTTTCTCTATTTTTTCGAATTGTTAATGTTAATCAGTGTTTTTTGATATATGTATAAACAGGTTTAGGAGCGAATTAACGTGGACATTGAGAATAGTGTTATTGTCATAACGGGCGCAGGTCAAGGGCTTGGGCAAATGATGGCTGTAACGCTTGCACAGATGGGAGCACAGCTCGCTTTAATTGATGTGAATACAGTAGGGTTAAGACAAACACAAGATCAATGTCATATGCTTAATAGCATGGCGCGAATTTATGAAGCGGATGTGACAAGTGAAGATCAGGTAGAAGAAGCCTTTACCCATATCGTGGAAGATTTTGAGCATATTGATATTTTAATTAATAATGCTGGTATCTTGGATGATGGTTTGTTGGTGCAGAAAGACCAGACTGGCATTAGTAAAATGTCATTGGATCAATTTCAAACTGTAATGAATGTTAACGTTACAGGCACTTTTTTATGCGGCAGAGAAGCGGCTAAGTGGATGATTGAAAATGAAACCAAAGGCGTTATCATTAATATTTCTAGTGCGGCTCGTGCTGGCAATATTGGCCAGACAAACTATGCTGCATCAAAAGCGGCAGTAACGACAATGGCTGTCGGTTGGGCGCGTGAGCTTGGGCAATATGGTATTCGAGTTGCTGCAATTGCACCGGGTCTGATTGATACGCCAATGGCTGCACAAATTAACGATGACATGATTGAGCGTATGCTGGCGATGGTTCCATTAGCACGTATTGGTGAGCCAACAGAAATCGCCCATTCGGTGAGATTTATTATAGAAAATGATTATTTCACCGGCAGGGTACTTGAGATTGATGGTGGATTACGATTGTAATCAAAGCCTACTCAAAAGTGGTTATATAATGCAACTAATGCTAAAACGCCACCAACAACAAACATGATCATTGATAGACCAAATGCGAATTTTGCCATATACGGCATTAATTTTTCCATTGGAAAGTCCAAATAGCGATGAAGGAATATATTCTACCTCAGTTTGTAGATTAATGAGCACTAATATTGAGGTGTGACTGTATTTTTAGCATAAAAAAAGATCGTCATATGACGATCTTTTTATGCCTCTTGGCAATATTTGTTTATAGTTATCTTGCAAACAAATATTAGAATGCTTTTGGTGCGTAACCTGTAACAGCTTTAATACCCATGCTACGACCAAGTGCGGTCATTGGGTGAACAACAACAAGGTCTTTTACTGATTTTTTCAGTTTGCCCATGTCTGCTTGTTCTGCTTTCGTTAACACGCGATTAAAAGCAAGAGATTTAACATCTTTAC
>NZ_CAMRAN010000064.1 GCF_947039875.1 uncultured Photobacterium sp. | reverse complement strand
TTTGTCTTTTAGGTTGTGGTGTAACAACCGGTATGGGCGCAGTACTTAACACTGCAAAAGTTAAAGAAGGCGACACTATTGCTGTGTTTGGTCTTGGCGGTATCGGTCTTGCAGCTATCATCGGTGGTACTATGGCTAAAGCTAGCCGTATTATTGCGATTGATATCAACGAAAGTAAGTTCGACCTAGCAATGAAACTAGGTGCAACTGAATGTATTAACCCAATGAACTACGACAAGCCAATTCAAGAAGTGATTGTTGAATTGACTGACGGCGGCGTTGATTACTCTTTTGAGTGTATCGGTAATGTAAACGTGATGCGTTCAGCACTTGAGTGTTGTCACAAAGGTTGGGGCGAGTCAGTGATCATTGGTGTTGCTGGTGCAGGTCAAGAGATCTCCACTCGTCCATTCCAACTAGTGACGGGTCGTGTATGGCGTGGTTCTGCATTTGGTGGCGTTAAAGGCCGTTCAGAGCTTCCAGGTATCGTTGACCGTTACATGGCGGGTGAATTCAAACTTGATGACTTCATCTCATTTAACATGGGCCTAGACGACATCAACAAGTCATTTGACCTATTACACGAAGGTAAGAGTATCCGTACAGTTATTCACTTCGATAAGTAATCACTAGCACGATTACAATCTACATTCCCTTTACTGAATCATCTGTAAAGGGAATCGCTTATTTTTATTTTCACTTGTTCAATACCATATGCTAATGGATTAGCAATTAACTCTTTAACGATACTATATTTTAGTTTTACTTCTACCCGATTTGGATAGCGTTCAAATAATCGTTAATTGAGAATGGCAATTGCCACGCTCTGACATTTGGTGTCAGAGCGTTTTTATTTTTACACTACCATTTATATTTAATATGTTTCTTGGATTAGGCATTCGATATAATTAATAAGCCTTTTTATACCAAGTTCTTCTTTTTATATTCTCGTTACGATACGAACCCAGAACAGAGACCTTTTCCATGAACCGTCGTCTATTCAAGTCGTTACCTTTTCAATTGATGATAGCAGCGCTTTTAGCATGGGGGATTGCTTCTCTCTTCCCCTTACAAGCAGGTTTTGAAGATACCACTGCTTTTAAATTATTAATGTTAACTAAAACAACCTATATCGGCTTACTCAAAATGCTTGTCGGTATTGTGGTGCTATTCTCATTGCTACAAGGCATTACAAGTATTGGTTCAACATCACGATTAAAAACATTAGGTTATAAGACGATTGCTTTCTATAGCTTAACATCAACACTTGCTATCTGTTTAGGTCTTGGTGTTTCACTTGCAATCCCTAAATGGCCACACTTAATTGATACAGCCCAAGTCACGGCTGGTAACCACGTACAATTAATTGATAATAGTGCTTCTTCTGGCGGTGCTATTACCGAGAAATTATTTAACATGGCGCTAGTTAATCCGTTTCAAGCGCTAGCAACGACAAACTTATTAGCCATTGTTGTATTTGCACTATTATTAGGTATTGCCTTATTAGCCAGTTTACCAGCTAAGCACCCTATTTTTGAGCTTATTTCAGGGTTCAATATTGCAATTAATCGAGTAGTATCTGCTGTTATTAAACTGGCACCTTTAGCTGTATTTGCAATTGTATTTCAATTTACGATACAAAGCGGAAACAGTATTTTTGGCGAGTTAGCCTTATTTGCTTTATTGGTCTTTTTGCTGACCTTAGTGCACGGCGGCATCGTATTACCTTTACTCGCGAAGGTGTTTACAGGGATTAAATATTCAACGCTATTCCGCGCCCTTTCAGCCCCTATGGCAATGGCATTTGCAACCTCATCAAGTTCAGCGACGTTGCCACTTTCATTGCAAACAGCCCAAGAAGATTTAGGGGTATCTCAACCCACCAGCAGTATGGTATTACCATTAGGCTCAATCATGAATATGGATGGCACTGCACTTTTTGAAGGGGTTGCTGCTATCTTTCTTGCCCAGCTTTATGGCATAGAGCTAGGAACATCAGGATTGATTATGATTTTCATTATGGCAATGGTGTCATCTATTGGTGCCCCAGGTATGCCATCAGGTTCAATGTCAGGTATGCAACTAGTGTTACTAGCTGCAGGTATTCCACTAGAAGCAATTGCTATTTTATTAATTATTGAGCGTCCACTGGATACATTTCGTACGGCAGTCAATGTTGAAGGTGACTTAATAGCAGCTTTAGTGGTTGATAAATGGCAAAACCAGTCAACAAAAGTGTGATCTATGTCATTTCCAGCATCTTATCTGCTTTTACGATCACAGCTTAATATTACTTTGACAGTAAAATAATGGTGCCATAGTATTAAAGAATAAGTACAACGTTTTATTACAAGTCACGCTATGTGCTTATTAAATTTTTAACATCCTTCTTATTGTGGAGTTACCTAACTGAACAATATGATGGAGCAATAATAAGCTCAAGGATGATGTTAATTCACTAACATTAAAGAATAATGATCAATTAACTCATTATTCTTTATCTAATAATGAGTTAATAGGACGTTTATGATAAAGAAATTCTTACAAGCATTTGGGTTCAAAGACGCTGAAACTAAATCTCGCCAATTACGTGAACGACTTGAATTTGCCGTTCAACAAAATCTAGGTCAACGTGAAGCTCGCGCTAATCGTGAATATCAGTAAATTATTGATTATTAGATTTAAACATATTTACGCGCCTTGGCACGGGCAACAACAATAAGACGATTAATCAATACCTTTTGTTTCTCCGTGCCTGCTTGTTTTAGTTCTCGAATAATACGTATTACTTCAGTTTCTAAATATTTAGTCGTTTTTGTTTGAACCATACTACGGATCAATTTATCAGCTTTATCCGGTATCGGTTGTTGTAATGCCCACTCATAGCTATAAACACTTTCTCCTGCTGTATTTATCTCAGGCAAAGAAATAACAGCAACCTTCGGTGGTAATTGCATGTCATCAATACGAGCTAAACGACGATAATATCCCTGTACAACAGGTGATTTATGGTATGGCAGCTCACCATCATGATAAAGTTGAGGGCCAATTTCCTGCGCAACATCAGCTTTAGATTCTAGAATAAATTGACTGGCATTTTTGTCTTTACGCACATATTGATCTTTCTTGGTATTCTCAACCGTATAATATATTTTGGCGCTATGCTTGGCGCGTGTTATTGCTACATAAGCAAGCCGACGCTCTTCTTCTGTATCTGCTGAAATACCTAATGATGATCGATTAACATAAGGAAAAGCATCTTTATCCCAATAAGGTAAATAGACCTGACTATACTCACACCCTTTAGCTCTGAAGATAGTGGTTAGTTGCACACTGTTATTTTGGTGTGATTGGTTTTCAGCCGCAGACTGTTGAGTATAATATTCAAAATACTGTAAGGCTTTATCACAGTTTTGATCCATTGATTCTAATACGGTTTCAACACTGTCTAAACGTTCAACGGCTTCTTCTATTTCCGTTGCCGTTGCTTCTGTTTTCCAAATCCAATTATCAAGTTCACTGTCTCGACGATATTGCTTATAAACCGCCAGCGCTTTAAAATTTCCTTTTCGTTGTAGCATTAATAACAGTTCAATCCGATCTTTAAACGTTTCTAGATTTAATGTTGGTTGAATTTTTTCAGTTTGCTTTATTAAACTAAGCCATTCGTTACTTGGCCGCTGTGATAAAGACTCACACAATGGGCGTAAACTTTTATTAGGTACATAGCAGTGTGGAAAAGATAGTAAATTAAACAATAAGTTGGCTTTATCGTTATTCGCTAATGTTAAAAAACGCCCCGTTGCTAATATCATAATATCCATTAACAACTTTACTTCACGACTGTGTGTTAGCACCGAACCAATCGGCATATGGTAAGGTATTTTCTTTGTTAAAAAAGCCAACTCAAATAACATCGCCTGTGACCAACGTCTAACTAAAATAGCAACTTCGGCAGGTTGACCACCTTGTTGGATAAAATCAGCCACTGATTGCGCAATTTCTCCCACTTGCCGAGCGGTACCAATAACATCCACTACAGTATCCGCAACAGATTCATGCGCAATGGTCTGAAAATCATGGAACCTTTGTTTATTATTAGCAATTAAATGGCTAGCCGCTAATGCTAAACTATGCCCAAATCGAAACGTATGCGACAAACTATATGTCGTTGCTGGCGCAAAATCTTGTTCAAAATTAAGCATGAATTGTGGAGCACTGCCCCGCCATTTATAAATACACTGATCAACATCACCTACCGCAACTAACTGAGCTTGTGGTGATAATAGTAGTTTCAACAATTGATATTGCGCGGTGTTTATATCTTGGAATTCATCAACCATCATAAATTTAATTTGCTGATGATAGTAATGACATAGAGCTTGATCATTTTTTAATAACTGTATAGTTTCTACCAACCAATCATCAAAAAATAGCTGTTTACGCTCTTTACGTACAGTTTCAAAGTTCCAAAATGCTTCAATGATAAAGGCATATTCTCTATTAATTTCAGAGAGATCAAATACCTCTTTGGGCGGCAACATATGTGCTTTGACTAACCCAATAAAGCTCATTAACAATTCAATAGTGCGAGGATCTTTAAACGTTTGTTGTTTTTGATACGATTTTTCTTGGGCCGCCATTTGCCGTAAGACAAGTTTGGCAATGGTTTTATCACTATCACCATTATTAAAATCAATTTGATAACCCGTCGCAGATAGATACCCAGACTGTCTTAATAGCTGAAAACAAAAGCTATGAAAAGTATGAACAGGTACGCGCGCGGCTAACGGGATCTGTGCTAACTTTTCCTTAAAATCGGTGCGAATATCACGGTTAAACATCAATACCAACATTTGTTCTGCTGCGATTGATTGTAATTGATGTTCTACAACACCGACTAACGTTGTTGTTTTCCCCGTTCCTGCACCAGCAACACAAAGTGCGTTACCTGACTGATGATGAATAAAAGCAGTTTGTTCAGCAGTAAAACGGGTCATTAAAAATACTCAGTAAGGCAATAAACGCATAGCAAACGAGTATAGCAATTGCCATATAAAGTTTAAATCGTAAAACATGACATTACATCCACACTCCTTTATCTACCAAACATCGTGTAATCAAAGATGGTATAACCCAGCAAAATCTGGCATTGGTCGCTATCTATTGTTAAAATTCGGCTCCATTATTGGTGGCGATGCGCCATTGACTGTCTTTATTTGCCGTTTCAATCGGTGTTACTACTAAGAACTACATCATGATAAAAAATAAAAGCTTAATGACCAATGTGCTCTCTCTCCTTCTCTTATTCATTGGTTATATTAGTAATCAACATATCATTCTTTACTGTGGCTTATTTGCCTTTTCAGGTGCATTAACAAACTGGCTTGCCATTTATATGTTATTTGAAAAAGTACCCGGCCTTTATGGCTCAGGTGTTATTCCTGCTCGCTTTGAAGCATTTAAATTAGCAATTAAAAATTTAATGATGGAGCAGTTTTTTACTCAACAAAATATTAGTCGTTTTTTAAACCAAGATACTGACCAATCAACCTCATTAGATATGCAGCCAATTATCAGAAAAATTGATTTTGCACCGACTTTTGACTCATTACTGGATGTGATCATGAGTTCATCTTTTGGTGGCATGATCACCATGATGGGTGGGCCAGAAGCTATGGAGCCATTACGTGAACCTTTTATTGAGAAAATGCAGCAATCAGTAACAGAAATCAGTGAACAAGATAACTTCAAAACTGCCCTTAAACAGCAATTAGTTAAACCTGAAACATTGCATGATATTGAAAGTAAAATTGAAGATATTATAGACCAACGGTTAAATGAACTTACCCCTAAAATGGTCAAAGAAATGGTACAAAAAATGATTAGCGAACACCTGGGGTGGCTGGTTATTTGGGGCGGAGTCTTTGGTGGTATTATCGGCATCATTTCAGCATTGATTACAGGTTAATAACACCCGCTTTAATTTTAAGTAGCTGTGACCTTTTAAAGCGTATACAGCTACTCTCTTTACTCCTTTCAGCTTCAAATTGAGAAAGCAATTTATTCACCTTAATTGCAACTAAAAACTAAAATGATTCTTTTTCACTCAATCACTTTCATAAATTACATTAAAAGTGTGATAAATATTGAACTAAGATAACTAACAGTGATAAATACCTGTATATGTATCCAGTTGGAATTCATTTTTCTTGGCAAATTTCTCGACCCATTTCACAATTGCAGCAATTGTTAGTGGTTTAACAGCAACTACATTGTTGTCGGCTGATCATATTAGCCCCAGCATTGCACTATGGATGACTTTTTTTGGCACCATCGGTGGGCTTTTACCTGACATAGATTCAGACCATTCAACGTCGATGAAAGCATTGTTTACACTTCTGGCGGGGTTTTGTTGTTTTGTACTTATCAGCCATATTTATACCCATGTCGCAATGCTTGAGTTGATTCTGTATGTCATCTCATTGTTCATTACTATTCGTTATTTTGGCAAAGCGGTATTTGACCGCTGTACGGTTCACCGTGGCGCATGTCACTCGATTTCATTTGTGACTCTTATTGCACTCTGTTGTGTTCATATTTGCGTCTTATTGGGGCATACAGCGACTGATAGTTGGTTTGCTGGCGGGTTTGTCCTACTTGGCGGCATCGTACATTTAATCCTTGATGAAATATACAGCGTCGATCTATCAAACAAACGCTTTAAATCATCATTTGGTACCGCACTTAAACCTTTCGCCTTTACCAAACCGTTCATTAGCCTAGCTCAGGTTATCGCCATTGTTATCTTATTTGATCTAGCACCAAGTTATGATGGTGCATTACAAGTTGTCACAAATTGGAGTCATTTCCAATTTACACCAGTCTGGTTCAATCTGGACGATACTAAACAATGGTTGTTACACATGTTTTATATTACGCCTCATGATTTACAGACCCTTTATCAACGCTTTTAATCCCTAATAAAACACTATCTCATAATGTAAAGTATGGTATTCCACCGCCATGCTTTACATTTATTACCACTTTAAAGCAAAAAGCAATCGTTTGCTTTTTTGCTGGTAGTCGTACAATGAACCGAGTATTATGCTGAATAAGATGAGTGCTTGAGGCAATGTTTATCTTAAACACTCTATATTTCGATGCCATCATTTTGAAATAGGAATTTCACCATGAGTCTTGCTGATCAAGTTCTTGCCGTCAATGACGACCTGCCCATCCGTACCGATAAACCCGTTCACAGTGGAAAAGTACGCTCTGTTTATTGGCTAACAGACGCAGACAGTCGTCGCCTAATTCAACAAAAAGGCTACAACGTTCAACCTGATGCACCTCTCGCAATTATGATTATCAGTGATCGTATTTCCGCCTTTGACTGTATTTGGCATGGCGAAGGTGGTTTGAAAGGTGTCCCAGGTAAAGGCGCAGCACTCAATGCAATCTCAAATCATTGGTTTAAACTATTTAAAGATAATGGCTTAGCAGATAGTCATATTCTTGATATTCCCCACCCCTTTGTCTGGATTGTACAAAAAGCGAAACCTGTGATGGTGGAAGCCATTTGTCGTCAATATATTACAGGTTCAATGTGGCGTGCATATACGCAAGGCGAACGTCAATTCTGTGGTATTCAACTGCCAGAAGGATTGAAGAAAGATCAGAAATTACCACAACTCCTGATGACACCATCAACGAAAGGTATTCTAAAAGGCATTCCTAATGTACCAGAAGCTGACGATATTAATGTAACTCGTAACGATCTCATTAATAATTATCAGGCTTTCAATTTCCGTAATATTGATGATATTAACTACTATGAAAAACTATTAGCTGATGGTTTTACAGTTATTGGTAATGAATTGGCACAATTAGACCAAATTTTTGTCGATACTAAATTTGAATTTGGCTACGTTACAGATGCTAACGGTAATGAAAAACTTATCTATATGGATGAAGTGGGTACACCAGATTCATCACGAATTTGGGATGGTGCCGCTTATCGTGACGGACAGATCGTTGAAAATTCCAAAGAAGATTTCCGTCAAGTGTTACTTAATTACTTTCCAGATCCAGATATTTTATTAAATAAAGAACGTATGCCTGAACGTTTTGCACTAGCGACAGAGAATGCGCTCCCTCAAGATATATTAATGCAGATATCTAAAATCTACACCAATATCGCAGAAAAGATCACTGGACAGCCAATTACTCTAAGCCAAGATCCAAAGAGTGAAATTATTGATATATTACGCCAAGAATATCAATTAATTGATTAATATTTATTCGAGAGCTATCTGATAGCTCTCTTTTCTATCCCGTATTATTAACAACTCCATTCATATTAATCCTTTAATTGCGATTCTATTCATATTAGATTGCGTAAAAGCATTAATAAAACACCTCTTTCATTACCAAGCCTTCAATTTTTAATCAACACAAACCATTAATAGCATCGTAATAACCAACAATCACACCCAATAAGCATCAATAAAACAAACAAAAATATAACATTGCCACAAGTTGGCCCTTGGCTTTTATTGTAATAATTACACTTAAATAATAATTAGTTTATACATATGCATTTTTGGTATTAATAATTAAGTTTAAATTCAAAAAATACTATTTTAATAACAGAATTACGCAATTAATAATTGAATAAGTACAGCGGTCTACTTTATGATCACATTGAAATTAAAATTGATATAACTATTTATAAGAAATAACTTTCTCTTTAACCATATTTTAGGAGGTTTTATGAGCAGTATTACTGATGCTACTGCCAAGAAAACACGTAGCCGCGAATGGAAAATGTTCCTTTTTATTACCATTTTCCTGTTCCCTATTTTAAGTGTCATTTTCGTTGGTGGTTATGGTTTCACAGTTTGGATGTTGCAATTGTTTGTCTTTGGTCCTCCCGGTCACGGTGGTTGATCCCCTACTTCACACTACAAGCATCATTTAAAGAGAAACAATAATGAAAGCATTTTTTAAAAAAGCTTGGCTGACCCTATCACGCCCAAGCGTTCATATTAGCCTTGGTGTTTTAGCCCTTGGCGGTTTTGTTGCGGGTATTATTTTCTGGGGCGGATTTAATACGGCCCTTGAAAAAACGAATACTGAAGAATTCTGTGTAAGCTGTCATGCCGATAATGTCGTGCCTGAATACGTTAATACTATTCATGATAAGAACCGTTCAGGTGTTCGAGCAACCTGCCCTGATTGCCATGTCCCTCATGATTGGACTGATAAAATTTCACGTAAAATTCAAGCAAGCAAAGAAGTCTTTGCCCATTTTGCTGGATTCATTGATACCCCTGAAAAATTTGAAGATCGCCGAATTGTGCTAGCACAGCATGAATGGGAACGCTTTAAAGCCAATGGCTCACAAGAATGTCGTGATTGCCATGATTACAAAGGTATGGACTTCGAAAAAATGTCCCCTGTTGCACGCGTTCAAATGAAAAATGCAGCAGAGCGAGATCAAAGCTGTGTTGACTGTCATAAAGGTATTGCTCACCACTTACCAAAAGATATGGATACCAGTGGTGGCATGGTGTCAGAGCTAGTCCAACTTTCTCATGGTACTGATTACAGCAAAGGTGAAGAGATTTATAGCGTTCGCTTCTTACCTGTTTATGAAGATAAAGCAATGACTATTGAAGCGGGTATTCTAAATCCAGCATCTGCTGTTAAAGTTATTGATGAAACAGATAATGCCGTTGAAGTTGAGATTGCAGGTTGGCGTAAAGATAAAGGCTATGGTCGTGTAATTCAGGAAGACTTTGGTATGAATATTCCTGTCGCATCTCTCGTAAAAGAATCAGCACAGAACGATAAAGTTGTTAATAAATATGAAGAGAAAGTCGATGACCTAACAGGCCTTCCTTGGCAGCGTGTTACCGCTAAAGTATGGATGCTTAAAGATTCATTAGTGAATGACATCACACCAGTATGGGCACAAGCAAAAACAGCTTACACCACCAACTGTTCTGTATGTCACACCCAACCAGCTGAAGCGCATTTTGATGCAAACACATGGCCGGGTATGTTTAACGGTATGCTAGCATTTGTAAACTTTGACCGTGATAGCGAAGCTATTGTGTTGAAGTACCTACAGAAGCATTCATCTGATTTTTCTGATGCACAGCACTAAGTTTTGATGGAGTTAAAATAAATATGTCAGTATCGAGAAGAAGTTTTCTTAAAGGCCTTGTCACAACAAGTGCAGCGACGGTTATTGGCCCAAGCCTACTCGTATCATCAAAAGTGTTTGCAGACGATCAAATAGGCCAAGGAACATGGCGTTATTCTGGCTCTCACTGGGGTGCTTTCCGTGCACAAATTTATGCAGGTAAAGTACAACAAATTGAAGCGATTGAAATAGATAAAAACCCAACTGAAATGCTAAAAGGCATCAAGGGGATTATTTATAATCCATCACGCGTTCGTTACCCAATGGTACGTCTAGACTGGCTTAAAAAGCACAAGTTTAGTGGCGAAACACGCGGTAATAATCGTTTTGTACGTGTGACATGGGATGAAGCCTTAGATTTGTTCTACCGTGAATTAGAGCGTATTCAAAAAGATTACGGTCCATGGGCGCTCCACGCGGGTCAAACAGGTTGGCGTCAAACGGGTCAATTCCATAGCTGTACCAGTCACATGCAACGTGCTGTCGGTATGCACGGTAATTACATCACCAAAGTTGGCGACTACTCAACAGGTGCAGGTCAAACCATCATGCCTTACGTGCTAGGTTCGACTGAAGTATATGCTCAAGGTACGTCATGGTCTGAAATTTTAGACAACAGTAAGAACATTATTTTATGGGCTA
Organism: uncultured Photobacterium sp.; assembly: GCF_947039875.1. Lineage (GTDB taxonomy): Bacteria > Pseudomonadota > Gammaproteobacteria > Enterobacterales > Vibrionaceae > Photobacterium. Next base: position 6,259 of record NZ_CAMRAN010000064.1, on the reverse strand, counting down.
ACGATCCGGTTAAAAACCTCCAAGTAGGTTGGAACTGTGAAACGCATGAGTCTTACCCTTACCTTGCGCAACTAAAAGAAAAAGTAGCTAAAGGTGAGATCAATGTTATTTCGGTTGATCCGGTTAAAAACAAGACCCAGCGTTACTTAGAAAACACCCATCTTTACCTTCACCCGCAGACAGATGTACCGTTTATGTTGGGTGTAGCACACACGCTTTACACTGAGAATCTTTATGATAAAGAATTCATCAAAATGTATTGTTTGGGCTTTGATGAGTTTATTGGTTATGTCAAAGGTGACACTAAAGATAACATTGAGAAAACACCAGAATGGGCAGCTGAAATTTGTGGCGTACCCGCTGATCAAATCCGTGAATTTGCTCGTATGCTGGTTAAAGAGCGTACTCAAATTCTATTTGGTTGGTGTATTCAACGTCAAGAACACGGCGAGCAACCTTACTGGATGGGTGCCGTTATTGCTGCGATGGTAGGACAAATTGGCTTACCTGGCGGCGGTATTTCTTATGGCCATCATTACTCCGGTATTGGTGTCCCATCAACAGGCTTTGCAGCACCAGGCGGTTTTCCTCGTAACGTGGATGAGGGGCAAAAACCCAAATGGGATAACAACGACTTCAATGGTTATAGTCGTACTATCCCTGTCGCACGCTTCGTTGATTGTATTTTAGAACCGGGTAAAGAAATTAAATACAATGGTTCTAAAGTGATTCTGCCTGATTACAAAATGATGGTGATCAGCGGTAACAACCCTTGGCATCACCACCAAGATCGTAACCGCATGAAACAAGCGTTCCAAAAATTACAAACCGTGGTAACGATTGATTTTGCATGGACTGCGACCTGTCGTTTCTCTGATATTGTACTCCCTGCATGTACTCAGTTTGAACGTAACGATATTGACGTTATGGGCTCATACAGTGGCCGTGGCTTAATCGCAATGCAAAAGTTAGTTGACCCACTGTACCAATCAAAAACTGACTTTGATATTTTCACTGAATTATCACGTCGTTTTGGTAAAAATAAAGAATACACCCGTGGTATGGATGAAATGCAATGGGTTCAAATGCTGTATAACGATTGCCGAAAAGCTAATGCTGGCAAATTTGATATGCCAGAATTTAATGTTTTCTGGGAGCAAGGATTCCTAGATTTTGGCACTGGTAAGCCCTGGGTTCGACATGCCGATTTCCGTCAAGATCCAGAAATAAATGCGCTAGGCACACCGTCAGGTTTCATTGAAATATCCAGCCGTAAAATTGCTCGTTATGGCTATGAACACTGTCAAGGTCATCCAATGTGGTTTGAAAAGACAGAACGTTCACATGGTGGCCCGGGCTCAGATAAACACCCATTCTGGATGCAATCTTGTCACCCTGACAAACGCCTGCACTCACAAATGTGTGAGTCCGATGAGTTCCGCGCAACCTATACAGTCCAAGGCCGTGAACCAGTATACATTAACCCTAAAGATGCCGCAGCAAAAGGTATTAAGAATGGTGATGTGGTACGAGTGTTTAACGACCGTGGTCAGTTACTTGCAGGTGCAGTACTGACTGATAGCTATCCACAAGGTGTAGTACGTATTGAAGAAGGTGCATGGTACGGTCCATTAAATGAAAAAATTGGCTCAATTGATACCTATGGTGATCCAAATACTCTAACCATGGATATTCCAACATCCGAATTGGCGCAAGCGACCAGTGCTCAAACGTGTTTAGTCAATATTGAGAAATTCAAAGGTGAATTACCACCAGTGACCGCCTTTGGTGGACCAATTGAAGTAAGTTAATCATTTGATTTTAGTGTGATATTTAAGCCCTCGTACTCTTAATCGATACGAGGGTTTATTTTTACCAACAAATCACCGTAATTGGCACTCATCAACATAGATTAATGCTTCACCCAACAGAATTATTACTGACTAATTTGTATCAAAAAAGAGACGTTTGTTTGTTTTTTGTCAAACTTATTGTGCATATATTGATCAATTTAAAAATGTAAGCGAAAATCGTCTTATAGGCATGGAGGTTTATAACAATTGTATGTTTATGGATATTTGACTTTAAAGGTACAAAATATGTCAGGTTTCGCCTACCCTCACACTTGCCCATTAATTGATAAAGAAATCGGTCGCGCCAGAGGGGATTTAACAACGTATGCGCGTGATTTATTACGTTCTTATAATATTCAAATCAGTGGTAAAGAAATGCTGCTTGCTGGCGAAGAATTGTTTAGTGCTCTGAGCGATATTTTTGAAAAAACACGAAAAACAAATGAAGATATGCGCACAGAAGCGCATAAGCAAATAGTGGCGCTTGAAGCTGAAAATATGGAATTACGTGCATTACTCTATTGCCAACGTATGGCGAGTTGAATCTAGATTCTTCACAATACATCACGCATAAAAAAAGCCACCGTCAAAACGGTGGCTTAATTATATCGATTACTTAAACATTATACGTCGTAAGTTGTCGATGCAGTATTACCACCAGTACCGGTCCAGTTCGTATGGAAGAACTGACCACGAGGCTGATCAATACGCTCATATGTGTGGGCACCGAAGTAGTCACGCTGCGCTTGAATCATATTCGCTGGTAAGCTTGCTGTTGTGTAGCCATCAAGGAAGGTTAATGCTGATGTCATTGTTGGCATTGGTAGACCAATTTCCATCGCTTTTGATGCTACTTTACGCCATGCTGGCATGCTGCTTAATAGGATATCTTTAAAGTAAGTATCTGAACCTAGGAATTTAATTTCTGGGTTCACATCGTATGCATCACGAATATTACCTAGGAACGCGCTACGGATAATACAACCACCACGCCACATAAGTGCCACGTTGCCGTAGTTTAGATCCCAGTTAAACTCTTCTGATGCTTCACGGATTAACATAAAGCCTTGCGCATAAGAAATGATCTTTGATGCAAGTAGTGCTTGACGTAATGCATCAACCCACTCTTTCTTATCGCCATCAATCTTAGCAATTGTCTTACCAAATAAGCTTTCAGCTTCAACACGTTGATCTTTCATTGAAGATACACAACGCGCAAATACTGCTTCAGTAATAAGTGTTAATGGAATGCCTAGATCAAGCGCATTAATACCCGTCCACTTGCCTGTGCCTTTTTGGCCAGCAGTATCAAGAATTTTTTCAACAAGTGGCTGACCATCTTCATCTTTATAACCAAGAATTTCAGCTGTAATTTCAACTAAGTAGCTATCTAGCTCAGTCTTATTCCACTCTTGAAGAATAGCTTGCATTTCATCATGAGACAGCTCTAAGCCGGACTTCATGAAATGGTATGCTTCGCTGATTAACTGCATGTCACCGTATTCGATGCCATTGTGAACCATCTTCACGAAGTGACCAGCACCGTCTTTACCCACCCAATCACAACAAGGCTCACCTGCTGCTGTTTTTGCAGAGATTGCTTGGAAGATAGGTTTGATTGCAGGCCATGCTGCTTCAGAACCACCTGGCATGATTGAAGGACCAAAACGAGCACCTTCTTCACCACCAGAAACACCAGAACCTACGTATAATAAGCCTTTTGCTTCAAGAGCTGCAACACGACGGTTAGTGTCTGGGTAGTTTGAGTTACCACCATCAATAATGATGTCGCCTTTATCTAGTAGCGGTACAAGTTGGTCAATAAATGCATCAACAACATCACCAGCACGAACCATTAGCATGATCTTACGTGGTGATTCTAGTTTAGCCACCAAATCTTCTAATGATGTCGCACCGATAATGTTAGTGTCCTTTGCAGGACCTTCAAGGAATTCTTCTACTTTAGAAACGGTACGGTTAAACGCAACAACTTTAAAACCATGGTCGTTCATATTAAGGATCAGGTTTTGACCCATAACAGCTAAACCAATAACACCAATATCGCCTTTCATATTATTCTCCTTGTGCTAGCAACTTTGCAGCTGCTGCATCTAAATACCATTCTGTTTCGCCATGAGAGGCTTTAATTTTTGCGGCAGGATAAGCTAACATCTCTGCCGGCGTACTATTTATTTCAAATAAGACTTCCGCCTTACTTTCACCCAAGACCAAATAAGTAATACGGTCAGCATTTTCAAGTAAACGCGCTGTTTTTGAAATACGCTGCTGACCACTTTGTGGTTGAGTGGCAATCACTGCTAATGCAGGATCATCAAAATTGGTCTGATGTGGAAATAAAGAAGCAGTATGGCCATCACCACCCATGCCTAATAAAATCCAATCAAATGCCGGTAATCCCTGTTTATGTGGAATCACTGCATCCATCTCTGCTGCAAAACGTGCACATTCAGCAATAGGCTCTGCTTCACCACGAATACGGTGAATGTTTGCAGCAGGAATCACAACATTTTTAAACAACAATTCATGTGCTTCGCCAAAATTACTTTCAGCGTCGGTTGGAGCAACACAACGCTCGTCACCCCACCAAAAGTGAAGGTTATTCCATTGAATGCTATCAGCGAAAGGCGCTTGCGCTAACGCTTTAAATAACAATTTAGGCGTACTACCACCAGATAAGGAAATATGTACAGCTTGAGATTGTAAGCTCATCGCTTGCATGGTTTCAGCAAGAGAAATCACTACATCTTGTGGCGTCGCAAATACTTTATAATTCATCATGCTTATAACTCACAATAATCAGTATTAGCTAAATTCTTACATGGGAAGCGCCATTGACGACCATCATTAATTAACAGTTCATCGGCTTCTTTTGGTCCCCATGTTCCTGCTGCGTAACCAAATAAGTGCTCAGGTTGCTGTTTATAATCAAGGATTGGTTGTACAAACTTCCAGCATGCTTTTACTGCATCTGTACGGGCAAATAAAGTCGCATCTTGTTTCATACAATCTAACAATAAACGCTCATAAGCAGTCAACATATTCATTGATTCAAGTTTATCGTAATGGAAATCCATTGACACTTCTTGAGATTCAAAACCTGCACCTGGTTTTTTAAGGCCGAAGCTCATTAAAATACCTTCATCAGGTTGAATACGAATAATCAATTTGTTTTCTGGTGCGTTGGCGCCAAAGACAGGATGTGGTGTTTTCTTAAAGTGGATCACAACCTCAGTAACACGAGTAGGTAAACGCTTACCAGTACGGACATAAAACGGCACACCGTTCCAACGCCAGTTTTCGATAAACATCTTCATACCGACATAAGTTTCAGTACGAGATTCATCATCAACACCATGCTCTTGACGATAGCCAGGAAGGTGTTTGCCACGAACATCAGATTCAGTGTATTGACCTAGCACTAAATTTTTTTGTAGATCTTCTTCTGATAATGGTTTAAAGCTTTGCATCACTTTAACCACTTCATCACGAATAGAGTCAGCATTAATTGCTGCTGGCGATTCCATACCAACCATTGCTAATACTTGCAATAAATGGTTTTGGAACATATCGCGTACCGCACCCGCACCATCATAATAACCACCACGATCTTCAACGCCTAAGGCTTCAGATGCAGTAATTTCAACATAATCAATAAAATTACGATTCCATAATGGTTCAAACATGCCGTTAGCAAAACGGAAGACAAGTAAATTTTGTACTGTCTCTTTACCTAGGTAGTGGTCAATGCGGTAAATTTGATGTTCTTGGAAACATGCGTGAATTTGCTTATCAAGAGAAATAGCCGATTCAAGATCATAACCAAATGGCTTTTCAACGATAAGATTTTTCCAGCCATCCGCTTCATCGTTAAGACCATGAGCAGCAAGACACTCAGGAATAACACCATAAAGGCTCGGTGGCGTTGCGAGATAAAAGACAGCATTGCCATGCGTATGGTGAGTATCTTTAAAGATATCTAAACGCTGCTTTAATACGGCATATTGTTCAGCATCAGAAGTATTTAATGCCTGATAATATAAATGCTCACAAAACTCCGTTAATATCGCTGCATCGGTTTTTTCATTTTCTTCTAGTGCAGAACGAAGCTTATCACGAAATTCCTGATCACTATATGCCGTACGACTAACACCTAAAATAGCGAAATCTTCTGGCAATAAACCATTAGCGTATAAATGATAGAACGCAGGGATTAGTTTTCGATGAGTCAAATCGCCTGACGCACCAAAAATTACAATTGCGTTATTTTCTGGTTTAACCATGTAATGTTCCCATTTATTTACAGATCATTCGATCTGGTACAGCAATCAATTGCTTGGTATAACGGGCGTTATTATGCCGTAATTTTCAATTTTTTATGCATTTTT
>NZ_CAMRAN010000063.1 GCF_947039875.1 uncultured Photobacterium sp. | reverse complement strand
TCTCAAGACGGAAATTGATAGAGCCTCAAATCACGCCTTTTTATCATGTAATTAATCGTTGTGTGCGGCGTGCATATTTGTGTGGCGACGACCCGTATCAAAAAATAAAGGACAGCCATATCCTTGCACATCAACCATGAGTAACTACACTTAAGCTTCAAGTTGCTTATGGTGAAGCCAATGACAATCTCAAGACGAAAATTGATCGAGCCTCAAATCACGCCTTTTTATCATGTAATTAACCGCTGTGTACGGCGTGCGTATTTGTGTGGCGATGATCCGTATAATGGCAAAAGCTATCACCACCGACGAGGTTGGATAGTAAATAAAATTAAACAATTAGCAGCTGTTTTTTGTATTGATGTTTGTGCTTATGCTGTGATGAGTAACCATTATCATTTAGTGCTAAGAATAGATACCGAGCTGCAACAAAAGCTAACCCCTGAAGCGGTAATATCACGCTGGTTACAGTTATTTAATGGTCATCCTATCGCGGTCGATTTTTTAAAAGAGGGGCAAATCGGCTCGGATAAACAACAAGCATTATCAAATTTAGTGGCTGAATGGCAGCAACGACTAGGCAGTATTAGCTGGTTTATGCGCTGTCTTAATGAAGAAATAGCACGAAAAGCCAATAAAGAGGATCAATGTAAAGGTGCATTTTGGGAAGGGCGATTTAAGTCTCAGGCCTTACTCGATGAACAAGCGTTATTATCTTGCATGATGTATGTTGATTTAAATCCTATCAGAGCAGGTATTACACCATCATTAGAGCAATCAGATTTCACTTCAATTCAGCAACGTATTCGTGAATATCATCAATCTAAAGTCTTTAACTCAAGTAAAACACTATCAAATGCTAACCATTTTAAATTATTACCTTTTGTTGGTGCTGAACATCAGGCAAAAATAGCAGGGATAAACTTTGCTTTTACCGATTATCTTGAACTTATTGATTGGACTGGTCGCTGTATTCGAAATGATAAAAAAGGTTATATTGCATCTAGCCAACCAAAAATTTTACAACAATTGGGAATAACGCCTGATGCTTGGCTTGAGCATAGTGAACAATTTATGGAACATTACGCCAATGTAAGCGGAAAATGGTCACAGATGTGTGCATTCAAACAACATGCAGGTGGGCATTGGTGCAAAGGGAAATCAGCGAGTCACCAGTTGCACCCTAAATAGATATAGTTTTTTATAATCAGATAAAAATACTGCAATAATTATCAGGATTGTGGGTTTTGTTGATCCTGAAATATAGGAATAGGATTGATTTAACAAAGAATTTAAATAATAAGCCGTAATTTTTATAGTAAAAGAGTTTGTTGTTGGTGGAATAGTTTATTTTTTTAGGGGCTCTATTTTATAACAAAATATTTGGCTGTCCAAAATTGCCTTGGCTGTCCAAAATTGCCGTCCAAAATTGCCGTTGGTGCTGAACATCAGGAGAAAATATCAGGGATAAATTTTGCTTTTGTCGATTATCTCGAACTTATTGATTGGACTGGCCGTTGTATTCGAAATGATAAAAAAGGTTTTATTGCATTTAGCCAACTAAAGATTTTGCAACAATTGGGAATAACGCCTGATGCTTGGCTTGAGCATAGTGAACAATTTATGGAACATTATGCCAATGTAAGCGGCAAATGGTCCCGAATGTGTGCTTTCAAACAATATGCAGGTGGGCATTGGTGCAAAGGAAAATCAGCGAGTCACCAGTTGCACCCTAAATAGATATAGTTTCTTATAATCAGATAAAAATACTGCAATAACCGTCAGGATTGTAGACGTTGTCGATCCTGAAATATGGAAACAGCATTGATTTAACAAAGAATATAAATAACAAGCCGTAATTTTTATAGTAAATGAGTTTATTGCTGGTGGAATAGTTTATTTTTTAGGGGCTCTATTTTATAACAAAATATTTGGCTGTCCAAAGTTGTTAAGTAAAAATCGGCATTGGGGAAGTTAATTTTATGATTATTATTGGGTAAATTGTTAATATAATAAGAGGCTATGATTTTTTAAGGTAAGAGCATGATTAATAGATTAAAATTTAAATCTTTAATATTTACGACAACCAGACTTGAGGTTGCAAATATTGATTCTTATTTGACGTCAGAATTAGTGGAATCAACCTTATTGTCTGAAATTGTTAATTTACTTTCTTCCTCGGTTGTAGAATCTTTGCCTCCATATTTTCATGATATTAATACTGAATCGGATGCTGAAGTTTGGCTTATGAGAATGTTATCAGAAAGTCATTTATGCGTAGTTAAGCATAAAGGTTGTGATTCGATTATTGGCTTTGTTTTCCTTTCTGAATCAGATGCTGCTACAGCTCATTTAGGTTATTTATTAGCTGAGTCTCATTGGTATCAAGGTTACGGTAGTGAATTGCTGATTGGTTTGCTTCAATGCTGTCGTGATAACCAATGGGTTGAAAAACTGATTGGCGGTGTAGATGTAAAAAATGAGGCTTCGAAAAAATTACTTCAAAAAGTGGGTTTTGTCGCGGTGGAAGGGAATAATCAGAACGTTATTTTTTATGAATATAATCTATGTGAACAACCTCATCCTTGAGGTTGTTTTTATTTTCAAGCACGAATCTTAATATTTTCTATTTCTATTTCTATTTCTATTTCTATATCGACAGACAAATAATTTATTTATCCTTGAGCCCCAATCGATTAGCCAGTCGATGTAAATTACTGCAATCAACTTGTAGTGCTGATGCTGATTTTGACCAATTTCCTTTTTGTTGTGCCAGCGTTTTCTTTATATATTGATATTGAAAAATCTCAGTAGCTTCACGCAGTGATAAATGTGTTTTATTATCTTTAATATTTTCTTCAATTGGTACGTTAGTTAAAGGTTGAGCTGTCTCATTATTCACTAAAATATTGTTAGCGTGTATGCAGATATCTTTATTACATTGTTCAAATTTAGCCACTAATGCTGCTCGATATAAGCTATTTTCTAATTCACGTATGTTGCCAGGCCAGCTATAGCTTTCTAATAAATGAATACAGTGAGGCGTCAAATATAATTTATAAAGAACTAATTCATGCTTAATTTTTTCTAAAATATATTCGGCGATAGGTAAAATATCAGTCATTCTTTCGCGTAATGTTGGCACTATTATTGGGTAAACATTAAGCCGATGATACAGATCTTCTCTAAAAGTATGGTTATTAATAGCCTTGATTAAATCAACATTTGTTGCGGCAATAATACGGACATCGACATGCGATATGGTATCTGCGCCTATGCGTTGAATGTCACCATATTGTAGTACTCTGAGTAATTTTGCTTGTAATCTTAGTGATAAATCGCCAATTTCATCTAAAAATAAAGTCCCTTTATTGGCGAGTTCAAATTTTCCAATTCTGTTATTTATTGCACCAGTAAATGCCCCTTTTATATGTCCAAAAAGTTCACTTTCTGCGATATTTTCAGGTAAGGCTGCACAATTGAGATATACCATATTTGATAAAAAGCGATTTGATTTTTGATGGATAGCTTCGGCAACTAATTCTTTTCCAACGCCAGTTTCGCCTTGAATTAAAACATTTAATTCACTGTTAGAGACTATTTCTATATCTTGTTTTAGCTTTTTTGCTGCCGCTGAAAATCCTATTATTTCCCGTTTTGAATGTTTAACTATATGATTTTTATTAACAATCTTAGACATACCTAGGCTTTGCTTCCTCATCTATCCATAACATGCATTTATAATGTCATTATAACCATGTTGGTGTCATTAGTACTATGAGCTGTTTGGTCTTTATGACTGATTATCAATATAAATTGCATTTAAATCATAATCTTAATTGTTGGCATGGCTTATGCCTATAAGTGGTTACTTTGATTTTAGAGGACACCATTTTGAGCAGATTAAAGGCCAGTGTAATAGTATTATTCGCTATTTGTTTTATCTCTTTTGCTGTTTTATTAAGTTTAGGAAGCGAAATATATCAAGAAGCACCTCCGATTCCGTCAAAAGTCGTAACGACATCAGGTAAGGTGATTTTCACTAAAAAAGATATAGAGCAGGGTGAATTAGTCTGGCGCTCTATGGGTGGGCATGAATTAGGATCTGTTTGGGGGCATGGCTCATATGTAGCTCCCGATTGGACAGCGGATTGGCTTCACCGTGAGAATCAAGCATGGCTTAACATCTTAGCGAAACAACAGTTTGGGCAATTATATGCGACGTTAGCAAATCCTAAGCAAGCTTTTTTACAGCAGCAAATAAGAGACGAGATTAGGCAGAATAGCTTTAATCCAACAACAAAAGTGATCACTGTATCGAACGATCGCGGACTGGCTATTGATGAAGTTATTGCTCATAACATCAAACTTTTTGGTAATGATAAAAGCTTAGATAAGCTTCGCCAAGATTATGCAATGAAAAATAACACCATTCCATTGCGTGAACATCGTGAAGAACTTAATGCTTTTTTATTCTGGGGAGCTTGGGCTGCGGTAACAAATCGCCCTAATGAAAACTACAGTTATACTAATAATTGGCCGTATGATCCTAGTATAGGCAATGTACCCACTTCTGATAATATCGTGTGGTCAGTGTTAAGTCTTGTTGTACTATTAATGGGTATTGGTGGCCTTGCGTGGTATCAAGCAGCACTACGTCATGAGCCGCTTCCTGCTATTCCACCGCAAGATCCATTAATTAATATCAAGCCTACCCCGTCTCAAAAGGCTGTTGGTAAATACTTTATTACGGCGATTGCGTTATTTTTATTACAGATAGTATTAGGTGGAATTACCGCGCACTATTCTGTTGAAGGCCAAGACTTTTATGGTATCCCGTTAGCTAAAATATTGCCGTATTCTTTAACTCGAACGTGGCATACACAATTGGCTGTTTTTTGGATCGCAACAATATGGCTAGGTACCGGTCTTTATATTGCAACCTCATTATCAAAACACGAGCCTAAATATCAACGATTGGGTGTAAACGTGTTATGGGTTGTGTTGGTCTTTATCGTTTTTGGTTCGATGGCTGGAGAATGGTTTGCTATTCAACAATACTTTAATTTAGATACCAGTTTCTTAATTGGTCATCAAGGGATGGAGTATATTGATCTGGGCCGTGTATGGCAGATATTGCTATTTATTGGCTTGTTAGTTTGGTTAGCGTTAGTCACCGCTGCTATTTATCCTAGTTTGGTTAAAAACAGCAATGATCGCCCGGTTATTTTAGTTCTCTATTCATCTTGTGTCGCAATTGGCTTATTTTATGGCGCAGGGCTATTACAAGGTAAACATACTAATTTAGCCATGGCTGAGTATTGGCGTTGGTGGGTGGTTCACCTATGGGTTGAAGGATTCTTTGAGACCTTTGCTACATCTGTGATTGCACTTATGTTTGTACGTCTTGGTTTAGTTAGAGCGAAAACTGCAAATAGTGCTGTGATCTTTACTACTATCATTTTCTTAACGGGTGGCTTATTAGGTACATTGCACCATCTTTATTTTGCAGGTACACCAACATCCATTGTTGCATGGGGTGCTATCTTCTCTGCTTTAGAGGTTGTGCCGTTAGCTCTGATTGGATTTGAAGCGGTTGAGAGCTATCGTTATTTAAAAACAACACCTTGGATACACAACTATCATTGGGCAATTATGTTTTTTGTTGCCACTGCGTTCTGGAATTTAGTGGGGGCAGGGATCTTAGGCTTTTTAATTAATCCACCGATTTCACTTTATTATATTCAAGGTCTTAATACGACAGCAGCTCATGCGCATGGTTCTTTCATGGGGGTATATGGCATGCTGGGTATCGGCTTAATGCTTATTTGTTTACGTGGTATAAGTAGTAAGCGAAAACTGTGGAGTGAAAAACTTTTAAAATATGTATTCTGGACACTGAATTTAGGATTAGGTGCGATGTTGGTCTTTTCGTTGTTACCCGTCGGTATTGTGCAATTCTTTGCTGTTATTAATCATGGTTATTGGTATGCGCGTAGCCCTGAGGTAATACACAGTGAATTAGTTCAACATTTTGTATGGGCTAGAATGCCTGGCGATCTTTTATTTAGTCTAGGGGGCATTATATTAGCACTATTTTTAGTTAAGTTAATATTTAAAAATAAAGTTGCCGATGTAAGATAATGTTTTGATTTAAAGTGATATTTCAATAGTTATTATCGAGAGGTATTATAATTTAATACCTCTTTTTTTAGCATGTTTACTATATAAATTTAAATGGAATAAAAATAAATGATAGCAAAAATGATTGTACTCATATTTTACAATATTAAAGATGTGTTTTTTATTGGTGGTGATCAATAATTGTTGCTATTTTTTGCTTTAAAATTGGCAGGATAGTGGATTCAAATGCGGGATTTTTAGAAAGCCAAATATTGTTTCTTGGGCTAGGATGAGGAATGACAAAAATATTATTATCACGGTTTTTTTGATTGAATACTTCGGTAGTAACCGCCGTTTTCTTTCCTAAATAATAATCTATCGCATATTTACCTAATAAAATAACCAGTTCAACATTATTTAATTTTGGTAATAAAACCGGATGCCATGTTGCTCTGCATTCTGGTCGGGGAGGCTTGTCACCTTTTCGCTTACCGTCCACGATAATAACTCCCGGATAACAGAACCCGATAGGAATAATATTAAAGATGTTTTTATCATAAAAATCGTCATTATTGACCCCTAACCATGAGCGTAATCTTTCTCCACTCATGTCATCAAATAATGTATTTTTAAAATGTGCTTTTTCTCCGGGGGCTTGCCCTAATATTAATATCTTAGCTTTATAACCAACTTGTAATAATGGGTTTGGCGGATAAGGCAATTTACCTTTGCAAATTTCACATTGACGTATATTAATCAGGAGTTTATCGAGTTCCATAACTTAATCCTTAAAGAAATTGAATGATGAAAAAATACTATCATAATTTATTACTATGATAATACTTTTAAAATTAAAATATGATTATACAAGAACAATTTAATTGAATTTCTGTGTGATTATAAAAATAGGTGAATTAATGAAAAATCTTAAACTTTATACAATTGGCTCTCCTAATGGGATAAAAATACCTATTTTACTTGAAGAGCTAAAACTAGATTATACTTTGGTTAATATAGATATTACTAAAAACGAACAATTTTCGGCTGCGTTTTCAGCAATAAATCCCCGACATAAAATACCGGTATTAATAGATAAAGAATATCCTAATGGAGAATCGAATGTTATTGCCGAATCGTGTTCAATTTTATTGTATTTGGCTGATAAGTATAATGATTTTATTTCTAACGATATAATAAGTAGAACAAAAACAATAGAGTGGCTTTTTTATCAAGCAAGTACAGAAGGCACTGTTTTTGGTGCTTATGGGCATTTTTCTACTTATCATAATGATAAAATTATTGATCCTTATCCACGTGAACGATATTTAAAAGAAACTATTATTGTTCTTAATTATATAAATAGTGAACTTAATAATAAATTATTTCTTGTTGATAATAAATATTCTATAGCAGATATTGCAATGTTTCCGTGGATTATTTGGATCATTAATTTCTATAATATTGAAGACGTCATTGATATGAGTATTTATTCAAATATTACTGATTGGGTTGCCCGATGTTGTGCGAGACCAGAAACAATAAAGGGATTGGATACTTATCATTATTTAAATATTAAAAATAACCAATAATTATTTAAGGACAACAAAAAAATTGAGGAGATTTATATTAAAACCTCCTCAATTTTCAAGTGATAAGTGGTAGCTGTTTTTGTTAGTAATTATTGTTATGTTTTTAATGTGTGCAACAAATAGAAAAAATATAGTCGCTTATATCTAATGGTGATTTTTTATTAATAAAATTAACATCTTGGCAGATAAATGCATAATCACCATTATCAATATCAACACGGTTTAATGTGATCGCTTCAGCTAAGAATTCGGGTAATTTGGCATCAATTAAGCGTTTTTTATAATCGTTATCAGAATAAAGTGTATATTTGATTTGTTTATGACAATTGGCATTCATTAAATCTACAATATTCTGCATAGAATACGCAGCGGAGCCAGTAAAGGTGTAGATTCTATCTTGTAGATTTACATTAATAGCAATTTGAGCTAAGCCTTTTGCAACATCTTGTCGAGAAATAAAACTTATTTTACCTGTGTTTGAGTTATCAATAAAAACTTGATTGTCCAATGCATTGATTATTTCTGTTTTAATGTTTTCCATATACCAACAACTACGTACAATAGTATGGCTTATACCTGATGCTTTTAAATAGCTCTCTGTATCAATATGTTGGCGTGTAAATGAAAATTTGGAATGAGGATCAGTAACAGTAATAAAACTTAAATAGATAATATGTTTAATGTTTTCTTGTTTGGCCGCATCAATTAAATTTCGATGTTGTTGTATTCTATGCTCGGTTTCAGCGTTACCTGAAATAAAGATGATAGTATCAATATTTTTAAATGCGTTTTTCATTACGCTGAGGTTGTCATAGTCAATATATTCTAGATTACAATGATGGCCATTGTATTTATTAATATTACGAACACCAGCAACAAACTCAGCTTTGTTATTTAGCAACTCTTTGATGACTAATTGACCAAGATTACCAGTCGCACCTGTAATTAAAATCATAAGTAGTTCTCCTTATTCAGTTTTTTATTCTCATATTTTAATGTATATATTCTATATAAATTAATGCCTACACAGATGAAGTTCATAGCAAATACAGGCCATGATTGTATGATTAAACCGTATATAGCGTATAAGCTACAGCCTAATAAATTTACATATCTGAGTAATTTTATATTCTTCATCAATAACGATAATATAATGAATGCTGACGCTATATATCCTAAAAATGTAACTTCCATAAATAATCCTTTACATTACTTTTAGGTGGATATTTTTATTAAATTAATAAGATGTATGTAATATGAACCTTTGCTGTTTATTATGCAATAACGATGAAACTAAAAGACTTTTGCATATAACGCAAAAGTGAACGGGTAGGCATATTTATTAATTTTATACACTTAGTGAACATTTTTAATATTAACTCATAATCAATAGGTGCCATATATTAAGGTGGGGTTTATAAATAAAACCCATTACATTTGGTTACATTTGAGAGGTTTTCATTTACTGTATTTACTGCTCAAATACAGCTTCATTCTTTATTGAGGTATCAAAACACATATGGACGACCCCTCGAGTTGTTCTTTAATTCCTAACTCCTTTTCTATGGAGTTTGTTCAATGCTAGAGTTATTTCTTCAACCTGAAGCGTTAATGATCTTTGCGACCCTATTTGCACTTGAAGTGGTTTTAGGTGTCGATAATATCGTATTCATCTCTGTACTTTGTGAACGTCTACCTGTACATCAACGTAAAATGGCCCGTAATCTTGGTATTGCATTAGCTGTTGCTGCGCGTATTGGTTTAGTGTTCTCTATTAGCTGGGTAATGTCGTTAACCCAACCATTAGTCAATGTGCTGAATTATGATTTTTCTGGACGTGATTTAATCATGATTGGTGGTGGTGCTTTCTTATTAGCGAAAAGCTTAAAAGAATTATGGATGTGCTTTAGTCATGCTCACCAGCAACAAGCAAGCACAGTCAGAGCCGGTATAGCATTAGTGTTATTGCAGATTGTCGCGGTTGATGCGGTTTTCTCAATGGACTCTGTGATCACTGCGGTGGGTTTAACCAGTGAAGTTCCACTGATGGTTGCCGCTATTTTAGCGTCAGCAGTTATTATGGTGCTATGTGCTGAGAAAATTAACGATTATGTGATGCGCTATCCGGGATTAAAAACATTAGCACTGCTGTTCTTGGTTATGCTTGGCGGTATGTTAATGGCGGAAGGTTTTGCTATTCACTTGAACAAAGGATATGTGTATTTTGCGATGGCGTTTGGTTTAATTATCGAAACTTGTCATATTTTGCTTAAAAAACAGAATAAAAAAATAATTAAACGAATATATCCTCAACCTTGTGGTTGGGCGGTAAAAGCCAAATAAGCCTCAAATAAAAACGCAGAGCTAGAAGCTCTGCGTTTTTTATTGTCTTTTTATTTCTTTCTTCTAAACATTAACTAAAGCGTTTACGTTCCACAAAGAAATGCAGTAGTGCCATGCCGCCATGACCAATTAAATAAGCTTCAATTAGCCCTGTTAATGATTTATGTATTTCACGTGCTTCGTTGGCATAAGGAGAGTGGTTTAACCATAACACTAACCAAACTAATGCTGCCATTTCAATTAGGATTAATGCACCAATACCTAAACCTTGAATAATATTACCTAAGCCTTTTTCACGAGGTTCAGGTAACTTTCCTTTCATTATCTGCTTTATATCATCTTTTAAAACAGCATTATCACCGAAAAGATACGGGAAAAATTGTCTAAATGATTGTTTAGTTAGCATGAAAATAATCATACCAATGGTAGCAAGTACGGTTAATGAGCCAAGAATAATATGCAACCACAAGAAAATAGTATTAGACATGCCTACTTTTACGGTACCAGCATGCGTCATATGTACTAAATTACTGTTTAATATTTGAAGAATAATTAACCCAGCAAGCGTGGTATGCAGATGACGCAAACCAACGTTAGGAAAGTAGTGGGTAATATAACGCCAAAAAGAACGTAAAAGGGGCATAGCGTCTCCAAATAACAATATTGATAGTATGAATAATACAAACGGAATTTTTATAAATTTAGCATAAGCTGTCAAATTGTATACGTAATAAATTACTGTCATAACGAAAAATAATTATTCATTAATAATGATAAGGGTGTCTATTTGTCTGTGAATATTAAATAATTACTCTAGGTTTTGTTAATATTGTTTTTATATATGGAGATTCCCGTGAGCCAATCCTTAGTCGTACCGACATTATCACAGATACATGTTTATCCAGTAAAATCGACAGCAGCATTAACACAATCTCACGCTTGGGTAGAAAAGCAGGGGTTAGCCTTTGATCGTCGTTTTATGGTAGCGAGTGGCGAAGGTGCGATGATCACTGCCCGTAAATATCCACAAATGGTAAAAATCACTGCAACACTAACGATGACAGGATTAGTGCTGCAATACTCAAATAAAACCGATTTAGTTTTACAGTATGCTGATTTCGCAATGGTTGATGCATCTGCAACCGTGTGGAATGATAATTTTAGTGCTTACACAACAACGATGATCGCGAATCAATGGTTCAGCGATATTATTGGTCATTCGGTGCAGTTACTTTTTTGTGGTCAACAATCTAATCGAGTACGCTCAAAAATTGGTCATAATGTTAGTTTTGCCGATGGCTATCCATTATTGGTCATCAGTGAGGCCTCATTGGCTGCGTTAAATGAACGTAGTCGTGACCATCACACCATGGCGCAGTTTAGAACTAATTTAGTGGTGTCTAATACTGATGCCTTTGCTGAAGATGAATGGAAACGGATCCGCATTGGTGAGGTTGAGTTTGAAATTGTTAAACCTTGTGCGCGGTGTATTCTAACAACTGTAGATCCACTAACTAGCGAGTTTAATGCGCTAAAAGAACCATTAAAAACCATGGCGACGTTTCGCGCTGATGCGGCAGGAGATGTCTTTTTTGGACAAAATTTAGTGGCTTTAAATGAAGGCATGATTCGCGCAGGGGATGTTATTGAAGTTTTAGAAACGCAACCCAAACAAGTTTATGTTGATAATGCTGAAACTAAGTTATTACTTACTTGCGTTGAACGAGAAGACATTGCCGCTGATTTTACAACGTTTTGGTTTGAGTCTCATCAGCAATTACCGTTACCGCCTTATTTACCAGGGCAGCATTTGCCGTTACAACTTGAGATTAATGGTGAGTTTATTACTCGCTACTATACGTTATCTTCCAGTCCGTCTCGCCCTGGGCGTTATGCTATTTCAGTAAAACGAATTGATGATGGCCGAATATCTAATTGGTTACATCAGCATTTTCAGGTGGGGGATGTACTTGCTGCTGATAAACCAGGTGGTAATTTCCACTTAGGGATTCATACTGATAAGTTATTATTATTGTCTGCGGGAAGTGGTATTACGCCGATGCTATCTATGCTGCGGTATTTATCTGATAACGATAATATTCGTGATGTTGTGTTTTATCATCAATGCAGCACTGAAGCGGATATTCCCTCGCTACAAGAATTACATCAACTTGAAAAGATGCACCCATCACTTGATTTACGGATTGTGCTTAGTCAGCCACGCCGAGATTGGCAAGGTGAGTCAGGGCGATTAAGTCTGAGTCATTTAGCCATGATCAGCGATTTAGATCAGCGCCAAGTGTTTGTGTGTGGCCCCAATGCCTTTATGGATACGGCTAAAAAGTTATTATTGAAAATGGGCGTATCTCCTGCGCGTTATCATCAAGAAGCTTTTGGTCCTTTAGGTGGATCATCAACACCAAAACAAGCTGTAAAGCTTAATATTGATGGTCATATTTTTAGGGGTAATAATCAGCAAACGTTATTAGAACAAGCAGAGACAGCGGGTGTTGAACTTAATTATAGCTGTCGTGCTGGTTTTTGTGGCGCGTGTAAAGTAACTTTAACTTCGGGGCAGGTTGAACAGCCTGATGTCCCTGCGTTATTACCGCAAGAAAGGCAGCAAGGTAAAATATTAGCGTGTTGTTGTATCCCTAAAACAGATCTTGAAATAACAAAGTAAGTCTTTATCTTGAAACAAAGAGCATTGATATTATTATCATTGCTCTTTTATTTTATTTTATTTTTTAATGTATTGTTATTTATTATTAAATTAAAAAATTATATTTTTCGTGAAATTCGATAATAAATAACAATAAACCTCAAATTGTAAGTATTTTCGGAATTGATCTAAAACAATAAAACCATAAGTTAAATTTAGCCGTTTTATTTTTTAAATATTGATGATAACTACTATCCTAATGATATTAAAAGGATATATTGTCAATTTTGGTGTAAAATAATGTTTAATCGAATTCCTCAATTAAAGCATCCGTTTTTTTCGTTTTGAACTCTTCCTTAGAAGCGATTATTTTCTCTCAAAATATCTTTATAGGGAATCTTCATGAAAAAGTCATCATATATTGCGTGTGCGATTAGTGCGGGTATCGTCGGTTATTTAGCAACGGTATATGCCGTTGATCAAGGTGACGAAACACTACATAAAAAATACTTATCTCAAACAAATTTGGTTAAAGCTGATCCTCTTTCACAGCAAGCTTTTAATATCTTTAACCAAAATGGTTGTCAGTACTGCCATACAAAAAATAGTGAAATGCCATTTTACGCCGATGTTCCAGGAGCTAAACAGTTGATGCAGCGCGATATTGATCATGCTTTACGCCAGTTCAATATATCGATGCTTATGGAGCAAGTACAGCATAATACCCCTGTTTCTCAGGTTGAATTAGCCAAGCTTGAGTCAGTGTTAAATGATCATGCGATGCCACCTAAACAATTTTTATTAATGCATTGGCGTTCAGATTTATCCCAGCAAGAAACCAACACTTTATTAGACTGGGTTAAGCAAGAACGTCGTCAATATTATTCAGATCCTCTCGTGAGCAGTGAGTATCAAAATGATGCAGTGCAGCCTATTTCTGCCATATTTAAAGTGGATCAGGCGAAAGTACAATTAGGCGAAGTGCTTTATCATGACACCCGTTTATCTGGTGATAATACTATTGCGTGTTCAACTTGTCATAGTTTGACAACTGGCGGGGTTGATAATCTAAAAACTTCCACCGGAATTAATGGATCAAAAGGGCCGATTAACGCCCCGACAGTATTTAACTCTGTGTTTAATATTCACCAATTCTGGGATGGTCGTGCAAATGATTTACAAGCTCAAGCAGGAGGGCCGCCGATGAATCCGATTGAGATGGGAGCTGGGTCGTGGGCGAATATTATTAACAAATTAGATCAAGATTCAGTACTTAAAGCACAATTTGATGCTATTTACCCGCAAAAAGGGATCAGTGAATACAGTATTACTAATGCGATTGCTGAGTTTGAGAAAACCTTAGTTACCCCAAATAGTCGGTTTGATAAATTCTTAAAAGGTGACAAAACAGCGTTAACAGCAGAAGAGCAACAAGGTTACGCGTTATTTAAACAGAATAAGTGTCAAACATGCCATAGTGGTCAGGCGATGGGAGGCTTATCATTTGAAATTATGGGGCTTAAAGACGATTATTTTGATGATCGAGGTAATATTACTGATGCCGATAGTGGCCGTTTTAACGTCACGAAAGATGACAACGATATACACCGCTTTAAAGTACCAACATTACGCAATATTGCGTTAACTGCTCCATATTTCCATGATGCAAGTGCGAAAACATTAGAGCAAGCGGTAAATGATATGGCGTTGTACCAAGTCGGTGTGAAATTAAGTCCTGATGAGATTGATAAAATAACGGCTTACCTTAAAACGTTAACCGGTGAGTATAACGGTAAATTGTTGCAATAAATTTGTTATAGAAGCGGCTTCTTAGTTATTAATACTAGTGAAGAAGCCGTTTTATATCGCTCAAAATAAAAACTCAAATTTAGAGAATATTATTTTGACTTATAATACTGAAAAGGAATTTAATGTAGAGTATGCTGCGGCGCAAACGATTACAACGTAGTAAGGATTTCGTATGTTTAGTAAGCCACTTATCGCACTATCGATCACTTTAGCTCTTTCTGGATGTGTTACAATACCTGCCGTTCAACATCAACCTTTCACACTTACTGTTGCTCATATTAACGACACTCACTCGCATTTTGATCCGGTGAAGTCTAGTTTTTCTGCGAACGGTGTTGAAGTCTTTAATGAGTTTGGCGGTTATCCTCGTCTGCAAGCAATGGTTAAACAATATAAAGCGCAAGCGCAAAAGAATGACCAGAGTTTGTTGTTTTTAGATGCCGGTGATGCTTTCCAAGGTAGTGCTTATTTTAAAATAAACCAAGGTGCGATGAATGCTGATCTTCTTGACCAAATGGGGTTAGATGGCATGGCATTAGGTAATCACGAATTTGATCTTAATAATCAAAAATTAAATCGTTTTGTGAGTAGTTTAGATTTCCCTATTATTGCAACAAATGTTGATGTTAGCCATGACACTAATTTCAATGGGCAGACAAATATTTTACCTTATCAAATTTTTGCCTTTGATGGTGATCATAAGACCGCTGTAAAAGATATTAATAACTTACCAAATCATAAAAATTTAGTTGCTGTATTTGGTTTATCTTTACAAGATATGCCAAATATTGCCCCTCATACGGGGGATGTGAAATTTCTTAATGAAGTAAAAACAGCACAATCAACGGTTGATTTTCTTAAATCTAAAGGGATTAATGACGTTATTGCATTAACTCATATTGGTAATGCTGCTGATATTGCTTTAGCCGAAAAAGTGAACGGTATTGATCTAATTGTTGGTGGCCACTCTCATACATTATTAGGCGATTTCACGAATATCGGTTGGAGTAATTTTGGTCCTTATGCACAAATGGTGAAAAATCCAAATGGCAAAGCGTCAACCTGTATTGTGCAAGCTGGAAAATATGCAGAAGCTATCGGTAAGGTAAATGTTAGCTTTAACAGTCAAGGTGAAGTAACAAGCTGTGTTGGGCACAATACATTACTCAGTAATGATGTGTTTTATCATAAAGCTGAGCGTAAACCGCAAGATAAGTTTACCGCAGCACAAACGGCACAAGTAGAGCAATTTATTGCTAAGCAAAAGAACATCGTTATTATTAATGAAGATAGCCAGCTTCGTCATGAAATCGATACTAAATACAAACCTGCTGTAGAAAAAGCCTATGGCAGCATCATCGCTCAAGTACCGACTGAAATTATACATGATCGTCGCCCTGGAGACAGTGGTGCATCGGATAAGCATGGTTCAGTCGTTGCGCCATTAATTGCAGAAAGCCAGTATTATTGGGCTAATTTACCGCAAGTTCAAAAAGTAACAGGTAAAAAGGTTGATTTTGCATTAATTGGTGCGGGTGGTATTCGTACTAATATTAATGAAGGCGAATACCGTGAAGGTAATGTTCGTTTAGAAATGCTACCGTTTTCTAATTATTTATCAGTGTTGTCATTAAAAGGTTCAACGGTTAAGCAATTATTGCAAGATACGATCACGGCAACGTTACCTGAAGGCGCACATGCGGGTAAATACCCATACGGCGGTCATATTCGTTACACTTTTGATGAAACTAAAGCACATAAAGCGGGTAATTTAACCAGTGTTGATGTGATGACTGGCACTGAAAAACACCCAATATGGACACCATTACAAAACAATAAAACCTACAATGTTGTGATTAATAATTATAACGCTACGGGTAATGATGGTTGGACTCCGATATTTACGGCTCAAAACAAACACTCTACTCGTATCGATCTTATTGATGTGAATGGGAAATTAGTGGGTTACAAAGTTAAAAATATCGAAAAACAGGGTGATAAATATCAAGTTATTTATCAAGGTAAAGCCCCTAATTGTAAAGCAGTAAACACCGATTGTGATACTGACGCGCAAGCCTTTATTGACTATGTTTCACAAACGCGTCATCAATTAGTACCTTTACCATATTCTGTAGTGACATTAGACCGAATAATAACCAAATAGTAGACAGTTAATATAACGTAATGAGCAATATGTTTAGGCATATTGCTTTTTTTATGCTTTGTTATTAATAATAAAGAGCGGTAAGTGGAAATCTATTCATATTTATTTTTCGGTATAATATGAGTTATATTATTGCGTTATAAAATTAAAAATTAATATTTTCATTGGGTTATATTTATTTTGTCTGAATAACGACCTTATTGTTTGTAATTAATATTTTTCATACTCAGTAATAAATGAAAGTTTTGTTTGTAGAACGTTAAAAATTAAAAAAAATGCTATACAATCAAATTAATTTCATTAATATAGATATCGGCCTGTAATTCAGACCTATTTATATGTAACGTTATGTTTTAGAAAACTTTCTTTGTAACGCTTTACCAGTGTCATGAAGCTTTCCACGCATAAGCTGTAACATAAATAATTCTTTTTCTGGCTACATTACGCAATTTTGCGAATTATTTAATTAAAAATTGGAGACAGTCATGTCTAAATCAACTGGTATCGTTAAGTGGTTTAATGAAGAGAAAGGTTTCGGTTTCATCACTCAAGACAATGGCGGCGCTGACGTATTCGTTCACTTCCGTGCTATCACTGGCGAAGGCTTCAAAACGCTAGCTGAAGGTCAGAAGGTTTCTTTTGACGTAGAACAAGGCCAGAAAGGTCCTCAAGCTGCAAACGTTGAAGCTGCTTAATTCGCACTCGCGTTAAACGTTTTTTAAATACCGACATAATGTCGGTATTTTTTTGTCTGTATATTTCTGCGCTATGTAATTATTTCATTAATGGCGTTGATATTGTCTTGTATTGATCTTATTCATAGCGATTATTAACGTAAACCATTTGAGTAATTTTTTAGTTTTTATACACTTATCACCTTCAGTCGTTATTAGTGTTAAGTGCCATGACAAATTCACCTTCAATCGCTGCTAATGCGTTACATATTTTTCAGTTACGATCAGGTTTTGAAAATCCTCAATTACATCCATTAACGGTTGATATCTTACCTGGGCAGCATTTCGCGTTGTCAGGTGCGTCTGGTTGTGGAAAAAGTAGTTTATTACACGTTATTGCTGGACTAAAGCCGTCTAAAAATGGGCATTTTAATTATCAACAGCATCAAATTGATATTACCGAACTGCCATTTTGGCGTCAGAAAATCTGTTATTTACCGCAACAAGCGGTGATGGGCGCTGATACTGTCTTCGAGGTATTGTTATTACCGTGGCATCTTAAAGCAATGCTGGTGTCTCAAATAAAACCTACTGAAGAATATTGTCAGTTGGCATTAGTGCAGTCTGGGTTGATGGTCGCACTCGATAAAGAAGTCGCATTATTATCTGGCGGTGAAAAGCAACGATTAGCCATTGCGAGAGCAATATTGATGCAACGTCCGGTGTGGCTAATGGATGAACCAACATCTGCATTAGATCCTGCTGCGCGCAACAAGATTATTGGATTAATTAAATCACTGAATATTATCTGTGTGTCCGTTTCTCATGATCCGGTATGGCTGGCGACAGCTGATCAGGTTTACAATATGGATATAGCATCAGGAATAGAACAATGACAACAACCATTAATCATACTATCGATTTGCATTGGTCCGCGATGGCGGGGTTTTACTTACTATTACTGATCCCATTAATACTTTTTCAGCGTTGGCAATTAGGGCTGAGCCGCACACTGATCATGTCTGTATTACGGATGACTTTACAGTTATCCGTGGTTGGTATTTATTTACATACTTTATTTGGTTGGCAAAGCCTGAGCCTTAACGTGGTTTGGTTAACCGTTATGGCATTGTTTGCCAGTTACACCATTTGTAAGCGTTCTGATGTTAATCTATTTCGCGTGATCCCCGCCGTTATTTGTGGGCAAGTTATCGCATTATCGGTGGCATTACCTGCGGTTTTGGCGGGTGTTATTCAAGTTTCACCATGGTGGCAAGCACAATACATGATCCCGATAGCAGGGATGTTATTAGGTAATAGCTTAACTGCGAATGTGTTGGCATTGTCTCGCTGGGGTAGTTTATTGAAAGAGAATCATCAAGAATATCAATATTATTTAACGATGGGAGCGCCTAATCCTGCTCAGCCTTTTATTCGTACTGCTTTTAAAGCGGCATTAGCGCCACAATTAGCTTCAATGGCAACGTTAGGTATTGTGAGCCTACCGGGTATGATGACGGGACAAATTTTAGGCGGAGCAATGCCACTGGTCGCCGTTAAATACCAGTTAGTGATCATGGTCGCGATATTTGTATCCGGTGTGCTTTCTGTTGCGACGACATTGACACTTGTAAAACGTCGTTCATTTGATGCTTATGGTAATGTGTTGTAATTTAACAGAATAAAACAAAAAAGCAGCGTTATAAGCTGCTTTTTTATAATCTGATGACTGGGCTATTTATTTAATTTCTGTAATTGGAAAAATTTCAGTCGGCGCGACAATTTCATCTTGAGCTGCGATTGTTTGCAGTTCCCATTCGCCACGGCGGTGGGTTTCTTTTAATACTGCATAACAAGCATTGTGAGCATGCTCAAAGGCTTGTTCTGCTGACCAACCTTTCAATAAACCGCCAGTAAATAATGCTGAAATTAAATCACCCACACCAACAGGCTGGTTATCAAATGCCAAATGTGGACGTTGTGCTAGATAGCAGCCCTCTTTTGTTGCTAGCATCATCGAAAATTTATCAGTCGATAAACTATGAAGATGTTTTACCAATACCATTTTAGGGCCAAGTGTTAGCGCGTGCTGACAAGCTTTAACGGCATCTTCCAATGTATTGATTGTCATTCCAACAAATTGACTCAATTCAAATTGATTAGGAACAATTACATCAGCCAGTGGCATTACATCATTGATCAGGTGTTCAGAGATACCATCAGCGACGATGCATCCTTTTTCAGGATCGCCCATTACAGGATCACAAATATAGATAGCATTAGGATTTTGTTGTTTTACTGTTTTAACGGTATCAATAATGGCTAAACATTGATCAGCACTACCTTGATATCCGGTAAGGACTGCTTCACAGTTTTT
>NZ_CAMRAN010000062.1 GCF_947039875.1 uncultured Photobacterium sp. | reverse complement strand
GGTGGACGAATCTTTCCGGCAATGGTGTCGCCAGTACGAAGGTTAAAACGACGAATTTGGCTTGGTGATACATAAATATCATCAGGGCCTGCAAGGTAAGAACTGTCTGCGCTACGCAGAAAGCCGAAGCCGTCTTGCAAAATCTCTAGAACACCGTCGCCAAAAATATCCTCACCACTTTTAGCATGTTGCTTAAGAATGGAGAAGATGATGTCCTGCTTACGTAGGCGGGCCAGGTTTTCCAATCCTAAACTTTCGCTAAGTGATACCAACTTAGGAATAGGTTGGCTCTTGAGTTCTGTAAGATTCATAGTGGTGGGTTTCTTGTCTGTCAAAATCGGGGTTCTATATTAGTTGAGATAAGGATGACCAATAGGGCCTGGTCAAGAAATGAACGGAAATGTAATTTCTGAGCGTTACGTTAACACTAAACGTTCTATCAGTCTAGCATAGTCGCTAGACAAACCATGCACAACTTAGAAATTGTGCATGGTTGGTATTATATCACTTATAAGTTCGCATCAAGGAACTCTTTCAGCTGCGTTTTTGACAACGCACCGACTTTAGTTGCTGCAACTGCACCATCTTTAAACAATAATAACGTTGGAATACCACGAATACCAAATTTTGGCGGTGTCGCCGCATTTTGGTCGATATTTAATTTACCAATCGTTAGTTTACCTTCATATTCATCAGCGATTTCGTCAAGAATAGGGGCAATCATTTTACATGGTCCACACCATTCAGCCCAGAAATCAACCAACACCGGGCCCGCAGCATTGACAACATCAGTATCAAAACTTTCATCGGTAAGCTGCACAATCTTATCGCTCATCTTCCACTCCAACAGTGATTTTGTTAGCTGATATTGAATTAACCAGCAAATCGTTATCCTATTTGAATGGAATACGTTTCGTATTGCAACCCTAAGCTGATATTCTATAGCAATGAAGACGACACATATCACAGAGCAGAAATTTGCCGAACTAGGGTTAAACCCCCTAGTGCTAAAAGGATTGGAAGAAAAAGGGTTTCATAATTGTACCCCAATTCAAGCCTTGGCATTGCCAGTTGTGCTCACTGGCCATGATATCGCGGGACAGGCTCAAACAGGTACGGGTAAGACCCTTGCCTTTCTGACCGCTACTTTTAACCATCTATTGGAGACACCTGCACCAGCAGAGCGTAAAACCAATCAACCGCGAGCGATCATTATGGCGCCAACGCGTGAGTTGGCGATCCAAATTTTCAATGATGCTTCATCGCTACTTGCAAGCACCGGCCTTAAAGCAGGCCTCGCTTACGGCGGTGAACCTTATGAAAAACAAAAACAAGTGTTTGACGAAGGCGTTGATATTCTAATCGGTACTTGTGGCCGCATTATCGACTTTTACAAGCAACGTGTTATCGACCTTGCCAGCATTCAAGTGGTGGTATTGGATGAAGCTGATCGTATGTTCGATTTAGGTTTTATTAAAGATATCCGTTTCTTGTTCCGCCGCATGCCAGAACCAAAAGCGCGTTTAAACATGCTGTTCTCAGCAACGTTATCATACCGCGTTAAAGAACTTGCATTTGAGCACATGAATAGCCCAGAAAGTGTTGTGGTTGAACCTGCACAAAAAACAGGTCATCGCATTCAAGAAGAGCTGTTCTATCCATCAAATCAAGAAAAAATGCGTTTATTACAAACGTTAATTGAAGAAGAATGGCCTGATCGTGCGATTATTTTCGCTAACACTAAACATCGTTGTGAAGATGTTTGGGGTC
Source organism: uncultured Photobacterium sp. (assembly GCF_947039875.1). Classification (GTDB taxonomy): domain Bacteria; phylum Pseudomonadota; class Gammaproteobacteria; order Enterobacterales; family Vibrionaceae; genus Photobacterium. The sequence continues at coordinate 18,054 of NZ_CAMRAN010000062.1, read as the reverse complement.
ATTTAGCTGCTGATGGCCATCGCGTAGGCCTACTTAATGGTGATGTACCACAGAAAAAACGTGAACGTATTCTAGAAGAATTCACTAAAGGTGATATTGATATCCTAGTAGCAACAGATGTCGCTGCTCGTGGTTTACATATTCCAATGGTTACCCACGTATTTAACTATGATCTACCTGATGACGCTGAAGATTATGTTCATCGTATTGGTCGTACAGGTCGTGCGGGTGAAAGTGGCCACTCAATTAGCTTTGCTTGTGAAGAATACGCAATTAACTTGCCAGCGATTGAGACTTATATTGAGCATGGTATTCCACAATCAAAGTATGACTCTGAAGCACTTTTAGATGATTTACCTGCGCCAATTCGCTTACAGCGGACACCTCGCCAAGGTGGTCGTCGCAATAACCAACGTCAAGGTCAAGGCCAGGGGCAATCTCGTCAGCGTAATAATCGCCGTCGTCCGCCACAAAACAAACCAGCATAAAATAAGTTAAAGTATCTCTATGGAAAGAAATTCAGTATCACCGCTTTATGCCGCGATTGATTTAGGCTCGAACAGCTTTCATATGTGGGTTGTTCGTGAAGTCAATGGTAGTGTGCAAACACTGGCTAAAATTAAACGAAAAGTACGTTTAGCTGCAGGTTTGAATCATCAAAACGAACTCAGCCAAGAAGCCATTCAACGGGGTCTTGACTGTTTGGCAATATTTGCCGAACGTTTGCAGGATATTAAACCTGATCATATTCGTATTGTCGGTACTGCCGCCTTGCGTACAGCGGTCAATGCTAACGAATTTCTTTCCCAAGCTCACAGTATACTTGGGTATCCTGTAAGCGTGATTGCGGGCGAAGAAGAAGCACGTATTATCTATCAAGGGGTAGCGCATACCTCTGGGGGCAGCGATAAACGCCTGGTGGTCGATATTGGCGGAGCCAGTACCGAAGTCATTATTGGTGAAGGTTTTGATGCCAGTGCACTCACAAGCTTAAAAATTGGTTGTGTTACTTGGCTAGAGCGCTACTTTAAAGATCGCTACCTAACCTCAGTTAACTTTGATGCTGCCATTAACGGCGCAAAAGAAGCGATTGAAACCATTATTGAGCGTTATACTCACCAAGGTTGGGAAACCTGTGTTGGCGCAAGCGGCACCGTACAAGCACTGCAAGAAATAATGCTAGCACAAGGCATGGATGAGATTATCACTCTACCAAAACTTAAGCGCCTTCAACGCCAAGCAATGCAATATGAACGCTTAGAAGACCTTGATATTGAAGGTTTAACGTTAGAGCGCGCTCTGGTTTTTCCAAGTGGGTTATCGATCCTAATTGCGCTATTTGAATCATTACAGATTGAATCAATGACCCTTGCTGGCGGTGCGCTACGTGAAGGGTTAGTGTATGAAATGATGGACCAAATGCGTCATCACGATGTGTGCTCGCGGACGATTAGTAGCATGCAACGACGGTTTCAATTAGATCATACCCATGCCGATAATGTTAGCGATATGGCATTAGCATTATTAGCTCAATGTCCTAACTGGCAATTAGAGCCACCTGCTGAAAATTTACTTCAAGCGGCAGCCAAATTACATGAGATTGGCGCTAGCATTGAATTTAAAAAAAGTGGGGAACATGCAGCTTACTTAATTAAGCACATGGATTTACCTGGCTTTACTCGTGCCCAAAAAAATCTCATTGCTGAACTATTGCGCCGCCATAACGGCCCATTAACCAGTTTACCAGAGCAATATGCGTTATCTGCATCCAGTGCTGCCCGTTTACTACGCTTACTACGCTTAGCGATTATTTTATGTCATCGCCGCGATCAAACTTGTTTACCTCCGTTTAGCTTACGCATGGAAGAGAACAAATTGACGTTACTATTATCGGCAAAATGGCTTATCAATAATCCCTTAACCCGTAGTGAACTTACCCAAGAAGCCACCCGTCAAACTGATATGGGCTGGCCAATGGTAGTAACGGCGCAAGACTAATAACACCTAATAATTAAGTTAAGTGGGCACCCCTCTTAACGCTATGATCAAAAAAGGCTCCCCAAGGAGCCTTTTTTATTTGTTATCGCTTTGTGATAAGCAAATCTTAGCCAGTAATACCACTGTGACGCAACATTGCATCTAATTGTGGCTCACGGCCACGGAAACGCTTAAACAACTCCATCGGCTCTTCACTGCCACCTTTTTCTAAGATACAGGTGAGGAAATCACTGCCTGTTTGAGTATTAAAAATACCTTCTTCTTCAAAACGAGAAAACGCATCAGCCGACAATAACTCTGCCCATAAGTAACTGTAATAACCCGCACTATAGCCACCTGCAAAAATATGACTAAAGCTATGAGGGAATCGACCCCATTCTGGGCTTGGCACAACAGACACTTTATCTTTAACTTCAAATAACGTTGCTAACACTTGAGCGCCAGTTTCAGGATCATAGTTAGTATACAAACTGAAATCGAACAGTCCAAATTCAAGCTGACGTAAAATAAACATCGCTGATTGGAAGTTCTTCGCTGCTAACATTTTATCAAGCATTACTTTTGGTAATGGCTCACCCGTCTCATAATGACCTGAAATAAAGGCTAACGCTTCTTCCTGCCAGCACCAATTTTCAAGGAATTGACTTGGTAATTCAACTGCATCCCATGGCACACCATTAATACCTGACACCGCAGCCACATCAATTTGAGTCAGCATATGGTGAATACCGTGACCCGTTTCATGGAACAAGGTTGTGACTTCGTTATGAGTAAATAGTGCCGGTTGATCGCCCACAGGACGATTAAAGTTACACGTTAAATAAGCTACCGGTGTTTGCAAACTACCATCGATGCAAGTGCGACGAACCATGCACTCATCCATCCATGCACCACCACGTTTATGTTCACGGGCATATAAATCTAAATAGAAGCTACCACGCAACGTGCCTTGAGCATCAAAGATGTCATAGAAGGTCACCGATTCATGCCACACTTCTACTCCATGACGTTGTTTTATTTCAAGCCCAAACACACGGTTTAGCACTTCAAATAACCCCGCCACCACTTTTTGCTCAGGGAAATATGGGCGTAATTCTTCATCAGAAATACTGTAACGATGTTGTTTTAATTTTTCAGAATAAAAAGCAAAATCCCACGGTTCTAATTGCTCAATACCAAATTCATCACGCGCATACTCACGTAACTCAGCCACTTCACGCTCACCTTGTGGCTTAGCGCGATCAGCTAAATCGTTTAAAAAGCCCAGCACTTGATCCGTCGATTGTGCCATCTTGGTTGCCAATGATTTCTCACCGTAACTACTAAAGCCCAATAAACGCGCCATTTCATGACTGAGTTTTAGTTTTTCAGCAATGATGTCAGTATTATCAAACTCACCTGCATTTGGGCCTTGATCAGACGCGCGCGTACTAAATGCTTGATACATTTCAGCACGTAACTCACGATTATTACAGTACGTCATCACCGGTAAATATGATGGAATATCAAGCGTAAATAGATAGCCTTGCTCATCTTTCACTTGTGCATTTGCTTGTGCCGCTTGCAATGCTGATGCAGGTAAACCTTGTAATTGGTCAACATCAGTAATCACTTTGCTCCACGCCATAGTGGCATCGAGTACATTATTACTAAAGGTTGAGGCTAATTCAGACAAACGCTTACTGATCTCACCAAAGCGTTGTTGTTGCTCGGCAGGTAACCCAATACCTGACAGCTCAAAGGCTTTAAGGGCATCTGTTACTGCTTTTTGTTGAGCTTGACTTAAATCAGCGAAATCATCACTGGTTCGAATCATCTTATATGCATCATAAAGGCCTTTATGCTGTCCAACCCACGTCGCATAATCAGATAATAACGGCAGGCAACTTTCATATGCTTGGCGCAATTCAGGGCTATTTTTAACCCCATTAAGATGCCCTACTGGTGACCAAATACGCCCTAGGCGATCATCTAACTCAGCTAATGGGCGACAAATTGTGTCCCATGTTGGCATTTGAAATTGAGACAGTACGGCTTCAACGTTATTTCGACAATCAGTGATCGCTTGTTCAACCGCAGGTTTAATGTGCTCAGGTTTAATATGAGCAAATGGAGGCAAATCAGTCATCGTCAACAATGGGTTAGACATACGTTTTTCCTTTATTTTTATCTTATTATTAACATGCGCCCGCGATAGATAAATTTCAATCCCTTGTTCGGTTTAGCGTCTAAAAAGGCCGAAATAGCGCAGTTGCTCAATCTTGAGAATAGCAAAGGTTGGCACCATAGTTGGATATTGGCGCATAATTGACGATAATAGCGTGAGCACCCCTGCTTTAGATACCGATAGAGACTGATTTCATGCTGAGTTATCGCCACAGCTTTCACGCTGGCAACCACGCAGACGTGGTTAAACACATTGTTCAAAGCTTAATTCTGGATGCACTCAAGCAGAAAGATAAACCGTTCGTGTATCACGATACTCACTCAGGTGTAGGCCGCTATGATCTTCAAGATGAGCGTAGCAAAAAAACCGGTGAGTTTAAGCAAGGTATCGCCCGTATTTGGTCTCGCGATGATATACCTACCGAAATTGCCACGTATATTGATGCCATTAAAGCCATTAATGACACTGACGAATTACGTTATTACCCTGGTTCACCCAAAGTTGCTCGCGCTCAGATTCGCGACCAAGACCGCATGGTATTAACCGAGTTACACCCAAGCGATTTCCCGTTATTGTTACAAGAATTTCGCGGTGATCGTCGCGTTAAAATGTATCAAGAAGATGCTTTTGCTCGTCTAAAAGCGAGTTTACCGCCTAAAGAACGCCGAGGCGTGGTGTTGATTGATCCCCCTTATGAGCTGAAACACGAATACCAAGATGTGGTGAAAGCGATCAAACACAGCCACCAACGTTGGGCAACAGGCACCTATGCTATTTGGTACCCTGTGGTTTACCGTGAAACTATTGATCGCATGATTGACGGCTTGAAAGACTTAAATATTCGTAATATTCTTCAAATTGAGCTGGGTGTAGAACCAGACACAGAAGAACGAGGAATGACAGCTTCAGGCATGATTGTGATTAACCCGCCATGGAAATTAGCCAGTCAAATGGAGCAAATACTGCCATGGTTGCAACAAGCCATTGCACCCAATCATGGTCATCATAAAATCGAATGGATCGTGCCTGAGTAAATTACACTGATAATACTTTGCCTAAAAAACAGCTGCATTGCGGTGTAGCTGTTACATTCCCCACGTGACAATCATCATTTTCGATGGTAAAACATTATATTAATCGATTTTTCCGATTTTAAATCCTCGTCACTCAGCCCAATCTTGATTACACTAGGTGACAGTGAATATTCATAACATCTATTGGAGTAAAGTCATGGCGAAGCATTTTGATTACATCTGTATCGGTGGTGGTAGCGGCGGTATTGCATCAGCAAACCGCGCTGCAATGTATGGTGCTAAGGTTGCAATAATTGAAGCAAAAGCCCTTGGTGGCACCTGCGTTAACGTCGGTTGTGTACCCAAAAAAGTAATGTGGCACGGCGCTCAAATCGCTGAAGCGATCCACCTTTACGCTAAAGACTATGGCTTTAATGTTGATGTGAAAGATTTCAACTGGGCTAAACTGGTTGAAAACCGCGAAGCTTACATCAGCCGCATTCATACTTCATATGACAATGTACTTGGTAATAATAACGTTGAAGTCATCAATGGCTTTGCGACCTTTGTTGATGCTAAAACTATTGCTGTTAACGGTGAACATTACACTGCCGATCATATTTTAATTGCGGTCGGTGGTGAACCAACAATTCCTAATGTACCTGGCGCAGAACACGGTATTGACTCAAACGGTTTCTTTGAACTAACAGCACAACCAAAACGTACTGCAATTGTAGGTGCGGGTTATATCGCAGTTGAGATCGCGGGCGTATTAAGTGCACTCGGCACAGATACCCATCTGTTCGTTCGTAAAGAATCACCACTACGTAGCTTTGATCCAATGATTGTTGATACTTTAGTGGAAGTAATGGCAGCTGAAGGTCCAACCCTTCACACCCATTCAATTCCTAAAGAAGTGGTAAAAGAGGCCGATGGTTCTATCACACTTCATTTTGAAGACGGTAAATCACATAACACCGATTTACTGATTTGGGCGATTGGTCGTCACCCAACCACAGACAAAATCAACCTTCAAGCTGCCGGTGTTGAAACCAACGCTCGTGGTTACATCAAAGTTGATCAATACCAACAAACCAATATTGACGGTATTTACTGTGTTGGCGACATCATGGAAGGCGGTATCGAACTAACCCCAATTGCTGTTAAAGCAGGTCGTCAATTATCTGAGCGTTTGTTTAATAACAAGCCAGAAGCCAAGATGGACTACAAACTGGTACCAACAGTGGTATTTAGCCACCCACCAATTGGTACTATTGGTCTAACAACTCAAGAAGCCATTGATCAATACGGTGAAGACAACGTCAAAGTCTACCAATCAGGCTTTACTGCAATGTACACCGCTGTCACAACTCACCGCCAGCCATGTAAAATGAAGCTTGTCTGTGCTGGTGATGATGAGAAAGTCGTTGGTCTGCATGGCATCGGTTATACCGTTGATGAAATGATTCAAGGTTTTGGTGTAGCGATAAAGATGGGCGCAACTAAAGCTGATTTTGATAGTGTTGTTGCTATCCACCCAACAGGTTCAGAAGAATTTGTTACCATGCGATAGTCAGATCTCTGACAGTATTAAAAAGGTCGAATTATCGGCCTTTTTATTTCATCATGAATATATAACTATTCTTTTATTAGCAAAAATAAGAATAAAAAAACATGAAATATGAAAAAAAATATATCTCATTAAAGGATTAATCAAACAACCCTATTATATTAATTTTTATTATCCCCCCTTAAAAATAAACTTCACTCTATTTGAAATATAATTAAATTATTGTTATTTGAAATTATTGATATATATAATGCACGCACCTATAAACAGATGACACCAATAAGCATTACGATGCACATATAAAAGATAACAATGAAAAAAATATCTTCCTTTTTTATAATTATATTACTAAGTGCTTTATTATCGTTATTAATTAGCCATATGACAATTAGACATATAGAGCAAAAACAAATATGCAACATTATACAACTATTAGATAACGTTATCTATAAACCACAATTACATATTGAACATGAAAGTAATTTAGAGTTAAATAACAAAGAAAAAAATAAACGTTTTTTAGAAGAAATTGAAATAAAGTATCCAGAGATAATGGACATTGCCTATATTTATAATGATAAATATCATTATAATAATAGTGGTATCAATAATCCCATACCTGAATATATCAAACAAATGATCCATAACAACATAAGAGTTAAATTATTTGATGACCCTTATAACAAGAAGAAAACTAATTATATTTTTAAATTTGGAACTGGTTATTATATAATTAACTTCTATTCTGAGTTATTAAAAAATTCAAGCCATAACATAATCACTAACTTTCTTGTCATTGATTCAAACTCAATAATACCTAACGAACGTCTATATTATAGTTTAAAACATAATGCCAAACATCTGCACTCTATTATTATTAGTGGCTTAACAGTTAAAAAGCTTCTAATGATTCTATCTTTTAACTTTATTATCTCACTCTTATTAATAAATATATTGTCATATTTTTTATTATCTTATTTTGATAGTAATAAGGTATTATATAGACGACTAAAAAAAGCAGCTAACAACAGTGAATTTATACCTTACTTTCAATCTATCTATTCAATCAAACAACAAAAATTCATTGCTGCAGAAATCCTATGTCGTTGGAATTATAACGGAAAAATTATACCTCCCACAGAATTCATCGCTAATTTGGAAAAAACAAACGATATAAAGGATATTACTTTAAACTTAATAAAAGAGGCATTTAACACACTAAATAAAGCCAATATAAATAAAGACTTCATGCTAAGCTTTAATTTTACTGTATCAATGCTTCTTGATGATAAATTCATACAAAAAGTTGTCACTTTAATTAAAAACAATCAAAATATAAAAAACAAAATAATAATAGAATTAACAGAAAGTGAAAACAGTTTTATTTATTTAGATAAAATTAATGCTGTAATGAAAAAATTAAAAAAAGAATCTATATTATTATCAATTGATGATGTTGGTACTGGATATTCCAATTTACTTACTATTCAGGAATTACCTTTTGATATAATGAAAATAGATAAATATTTCATATCAGATAGGTTTGCAGTATCAAAAAGTAATATGCTTGAAACACTAGCGACATTAGGAAACTCGTTGAATCTTATTATTGTAGCTGAAGGTATTGAAACAGAGTCAGAATTAAATAAAGTTAACAAATTTAATATTCATTTATATCAAGGTTTTTATTTTTCTACACCATGTGATGCAAAAACATTTATATTAAGAACAAAGTCTGAGCCACATTTATACCAATAGTAAGATTGTATTAAATTAACCTTTTCAAAAAACACCTTTTTATAAAAACACCGCTTAAAAGCGGTGTTTTTTATTTTATCTATACTGAGGATTGCATCTTAATGATGATGTCCATCATCATGGCTATGACCACAACTACAGCTTGGCGCAACTACTGTTTGAATAGGGGTTAAGGTGATTTTTTCTAATAATTCTTCAGTACTAACCGTATTTAATAAATGCATGTTTTCTGCATTGACTGCCACTGGATCTTCAATCGCACGCTGAGTGTTCATTACTTCAATCATTTGTTGAGTAATAGCTTCAGGTAATGATAATTCACGGATCACTTTAAGCTCATTATTACTGGTATCTAACGCCATCATCGATAAGGCTAATGTTGATGTGGTTGGCTGTTGAAAATATTCATTTGGAATCGCTGCAGCATTAAATTGAATATCAAACGCCAATTCTGCTAATTTAAACACAACTAAACAACCGCCATTATCAGTTTTCATACAACCAAATTCTGCGGTAGCTTCTGCCATCATTTGTTGCTCTTCAGCTGTAATGCCAGTTAAACCAATAAAAACGATATTACTCATATCATTACGGAACATCTCAATCACTGCGCCATCACCAGCAACAAACGGGTGTTCATCAATGATCTGACCGACATGAAATTGCTGATTTGAATGTGCTGCCATGGTGTACCTCATCGTTATTTTAGCTCAATCATTTCAGTCTATACGAAATTAACAAGCCGTTATAATATGATCCTATTTTAACCATTACCTTCTGATTAACAATACGATGAAAATCAAAAACACTGTTACCAAATAGTAATGGTTAAACATCGATGTCCATCTAAACAACCCCTAACAATACATTAGGGGTTAAATTTATACTGTTTTTTATTTTATTGTGCCGGAGCAAAATCAGCTGCTGCAGGACGATGTGCAGTATAAATAGCTTCACCGTCACTTTCTGCATCAAAGATAACCGTAACATCAGGGCTAAATAAAATAACGTCGCCAACTTCAGCAACATATTTAGTACCGGCTTCATCACGAACTACAATCTTACCTTTTGTGATCACCTTGTACTCAACAGAATCGTAAAAGTATTCAAATTCAACTCCTGGAGACATGGTGAAATGACCCATCGTTAATGCGTTGCTGTTCGTGGTTACAGCAACCTCGGCCATATCACTTTTTAAGCCTTCAACTTCAAGTAACTTACTTAGATCATTTAATTTAAAAGAGCCTGATTTAATCAGTATAATTCCGGGCTTCGTTGCTAATATTGTCATGGGGAGCGCCTTATTTTTATAGTAAGACCAAAGTCAATGCAGTGATCTTATTGAGTACAGTTAGTCGATCTATTATTGGATTTGAGTGTCACAAAAATGAATGGCGTCGAATCTGAAATTATTAGCTAAATTCAGCCGACTATTTATTTAACTGGGCACCATCTTTAGTGATGCTTTCTGATGGAATGAAGTCTAACTCAACACTTAAAATCAACAATAGCTTAAAAATATAAAGACTATTACCATATAGTAATAATTAACTTAAAATCACATTGAAATATGATAAATAAATCTTTCTCAGATAGTAAACCAGTACCACATACGTAACGTCTAAAAATAGCCACCTCGAATAAAAAACCCAGATAATCGCATAAATAACCAATTTTTTAGTTGCTAACTATTCCATCTATTACATAAAAACGGTAATCTTCGAATTCTTATTTATGGGATAACAATGAATAGTTATTCTCACAAGACCTCGGGGATACCCCCATTAATTCGGCCGTTTCTACCAGTAGGTTATAGACAAATATGCATCAACAAGCAGTAGCACCACCTAAAAATATCAATAATTGGTTAATGTTTATCATTCCATCATTAATTGGCGTGTTTTTATTTATGGCACCGATCAACTTTGATGGTGACATTACGATCCCAATCGCCGTATTAGCCAAAACTATTCAAAGCCATTTTGAAAATTCACTGACATCGATTGTGACAGGCGTGATCAGTTTTACTGCTATCATGTCTATTATTACCAAGCTCTTTAAGCCTGGATTTATCATTCGCAACAGCTTCATCAATGGCTTATTAAACCCCTCTTTAATGTGGTTTATCGTACAGCAGCTTGGCGCTATCTTTGCGGTGATGACTTACTTTAATATTGGCCCGGTAATGTTTCGTAACGATGCTACTGGTGGCTTAGTATTAAATGATTTATTACCAGTCTTATTTTCAGTATTTATTTTTGCGGGCTTACTGTTACCACTATTACTGAATTTTGGTTTATTAGAATTCTTTGGTACATTATTTACTCGTATCATGCGTCCTCTTTTTGGTTTACCTGGCCGTTCATCCGTTAACTGTATTGCTTCATGGTTAGGTGATGGCTCTGTTGGCGTATTACTGACCAGTAAGCAATATGAATCAGGCATGTACACCCAGCGTGAAGCCGCTGTTATTGGGACAACATTCTCAGCAGTATCGATTACTTTCAGCTTAGTGGTCATTGCTCAAGTTAATTTAGAGCATATGTTTGCCCCGTTTTACTTAACTATATGCTTAGCTGGTTTAGTCGCCGCGATTATCGTGCCACGCTTACCACCGTTATCACGTAAGAAAAATATCTATATCAATGGCACCACTGAATCATCACATGATGAAACCGTTCCTGAAGGCCATAACATTTTCTCTTATGGGATTGAGCAAGCACTAAAAAAAGCCGCGGAAGTAAAAAGCTTACCTGCAATTGTTGTTGATGGTATTAAAAACGCTGTTGATATGGTGTTTGGCGTGCTACCTGTTGTAATGGCAATTGGTACAGTGGCATTAGTAATTGCAGAAAACACCCCTATTTTTGATTACTTAGGGATGCCATTTATTCCATTCCTTGAATTGCTGCATATTCCAGAAGCAGAAGCGGCATCAAAAACTATCGTGGTTGGGTTTGCCGATATGTTTTTACCATCAATTTTGGCATCGACCATTCAAAGTGATATGACCCGCTTTATTATTGCGGCAATGTCAGTCACTCAGTTGATTTATATGTCGGAAATTGGCGCATTATTAATTGGTAGTAAAGTGCCTGTCAAAGCATGGGAATTATTTGTGATCTTTATTCTGCGTACTTTAGTCACTCTGCCAGTGATTGCGCTAATGGCACATTTGATTTTCTAAATTGCACTCTTAATCAAGAACAAAAAGGCGACCATGCGGTCGCCTTTATTCATTCACTAACTCGATAACAAACCTAATCTAACCTTTATAAATCTTCGGATTAAACACATCCCGCAACCAATCACCGAGCAAGTTAATCACTAACACTAAGGTAATTAATACTATTCCAGGGAAGGCGGTGATCCACCATGAGCCAGAGAAAATATAGTTAAAGCCAATGCTGATCAGTGAGCCTAATGATGGCTGATCCACTGGCAAACCTAACCCCAAGAATGACAACGCAGCTTCCGACATAATCGCATTTGCGACCTGTACCGTTGAAATCACCAAAATGGGCGATAAGCAGTTGGGTAGAATATGACGAAACATGATTCGTGGTGCGCGAAACCCCATTATTTTTGCCGCTTCAACATATTCTTTATTTTTCTCTGCCAATACCGAGGCACGTACCGTTCGTGCATACTGTGGCCATTCCGCAAAACCGATAATCACTACTAGCATGATCACCGCGTATTGAGCATACGTTTCAGCGCCTAACGCGGTACGGAAAATAGCAGACACAATGATCGCCACCATCATGGTAGAAAACGACAACTGCACATCAGCAACGCGCATTAATAAACTATCAATCCGCCCACCAAAATAACCGGCGGTTAAACCAATGATCACCCCCAGCACTAACTGTAATGCAACAGCCAATAAACCAATTGTCAGAGATAAACGCATACCATATAAAATGGTCGAATAAATATCACGGCCTTGATTATCGGTACCAAGGCTAAAATTAGCATCACCACCTTCCATCCATGCGGGTGGTAATTCAGAATCCATAATATCGATGGTTGATAAATCATAAGGATTTGTCGGTGCAATAAACGGCGCAAATAAAGCCGCGGTGGCAAAGCTTATAAAAATGGCAAAACACACCATCGCCACTTTGTCTTTAAGAAAATAATACACAATATCGGAATTTTTAAAACGCTGCCAACGAGTTGGTGCAACGGTGCTAATACTCTCCATGACTTACGCTCCTTTACCCGTCAAATCGACTGTTGGGTTAACCAACCCGTAAAGCAGGTCAACAATGGTATTGGTGACCACAAAAATGAGTCCTACAAAAATCACATACGCGGTAATAAGTGGAGTATCAACTCGATTAATAGCATCTAAAAATAGCAGCCCGGTTCCCGGCCACTGAAATACACTTTCAGTCAAAATTGTATAAGCAATCATGGTGCCAATTTGCACGCCACCCACGGTTAATACCGGCAACATGGTATTTTTAAGCGCATGTTGGTAGTAAACCTTATTCATCGGCAATCCCTTTGCCTTAGCAAACTTGATGTACTCTGAACTTAATACTTCCAGCATTTCAGAACGCACTAAGCGAATAAACAACGGCAACATAATCGAGGCTAACGCCACACATGGCAGCACTAAATGTTTTAAGCCATCAATAGTAAAGAAACCAGATTCCCAACCCAGATAATTCGCCGTTTCACCACGCCCAAATGAGGGTAACCAACCTAATTCAATTGAGAATACATACATCAACATAATTGCCGTTAAAAACACCGGAATAGAAATACCAATACTACTAAATGCCATAACAGCTTTAGTAAATACACTACGAGGGTGAATAGCGGAATACACACCCAGTGGAATCGAGACTAAAATAATGATCACTGTCGCCCCAAATACGAGTTCAAAAGTAGCGACTAATTTATCTAAAATCACCTCAATTGCAGGGCGCTTAAAAGTATATGACGTCCCTAAATCACCTTGGACGGCATTCCCCAGAAAACGACTATATTTGGTGACAAACGGATCGTTAAGCCCCAAATCATCACGTAATTGTTGCCGTTCAGCTTCTGATACCGACTGCCCGACGAGCTCTCGTAACGGATCGCCAAGGTTATCCTGAATGGCAAATGCCACCAGACTGATCACAAACATCACTATCAGTGCCTGAAACAGGCGTTTGACCAGAAACGAAAACATTCCCTGCCCCTTTTTTAATTTCATCCTGAAAAAATGCCGAAGCAAACCCGCCTCGGCACTCATGCTTAGCTTTATTTACTGCCCATTAATTATTATTTTTCATCGACGACAAGGTCACCAAAATATGGCATTTCCATTGAGTTAACGATCGCGCCGGCATGAACATTATTACGTGCGCCCCAAGCGGTACTCTGCCAATGCAGTGGTACAAATGCCGCATCGTTATAAAGCGTGACCTCAATTTGTTTAAGCATCGCAATTCGCTTAGCAGGATCGGTTTCTACATTGGCTGCTGTCACTAACTTATCCACTTCCGGATTAGAATAGAAACCACAGTTATATTGACCTTTACCTGTTTTCTCATTTCGCGTCATGGTCAAAAATTCAGTTAAATTAGCAGAATCTTCGGTATCAGCATGCCAGCCAATCATCATCATATCGGCAGCACACTTATCAAACTCCGGCCAATATTGCGCTTTAGGCAGCGTTTTCAAATCCACCTTAATGCCAATTTTTGATAACATTGCCGCCGCTGCTTGAGCAATTTTAGCGTCGTTAACATAGCGGTTATTCGGCGCTAGCATGGTAAGCGTAAAACCTTTTTCATATCCCGCTTCTTTCATTAACTGCTTGGCTTTTTTAACATCATAACGAGGCACTAATTCACTATCATGACCTTGATAACCCGCAGGGCTTTGTTGTCCTGCCGCGGTCGCAAATCCCTTCATGATTTTTTTAACAATGCCTTCATTATTAATCGCATGCACAATCGCTTGACGAACACGAATATCTTTTAGGGCTTCATTACTGGTTTGATTCATTTGAAATGAGATCAAACGGGTACCAGGAAGCGTCACTAAATCAACCCCCTCGGCACTTTTAAGACGTTGATGGTCGTTCGGCGCTACATGGTCAATCATATCGACCCCACCAGAAAGTAACGCGGCAACACGGGTCGCATCTTCTTTAATAGGTAACAATGAAATAGTGTCAACATTACCTTTTGAGGCCGTATCCCAATAGCCATCAAAACGAGTAAATTCAACTTTTACCCCTTGCTCACGATCACTAACAATAAATGGCCCAGTGCCCGACATATGGGTTGAAGCAAATGAATTACCGTGTTTAGCCACTTCCGCTTTATCTTTACCGTCTGCGGTCTTACCGCTATAAAACTTACTGTCCATTGGGAAAATGTAGGTCGCAGTTTGAAGGACCAATGGATAAGCGCCTTTAGAGATAATATCAACAGTATAGTCATCGACTTTTTTCATCTCAGAGTAAGGTTCAAAAATAGCTTTAAAATCAGGTGAGGCTTGTAGGCGATTAAAGGTCCAAATCACATCATCAGCCGTCAATGGATTACCAGAATGAAACTTCACCCCTTGGCGTAAGGTGAATCGAAACGTATTAGCATCAATACGTTGCCAACTTTGTGCTAGGCGAGGTTCAAAATCCATTTTCTGAGTAAAACGAACCAATGGATCAAACACCATGTGTGACAACTGTAATGTGCCGCCAGACAATTGCTCATGAGGATCAAGTGAGACCGGATCTGATGCGTAACCGAGCTTTAGATCTGCGGCTGTGACACTAAAACTTAACCCTGCTGCAACCAATGCTAGCGCTAATTTATTCTTGATGGTTTTCATTGCATAACTCCTTTATGCCCAAGCGCCGTCGCTCAGTATTTATTTTATTTATCTCTCATAACAACAAATTAAGCGCGTTGCTGAGGTTTGATTTCCAGTCCTTTAAACTCAGGCATTAATGAAATCAAATGCTGACTATATTGATGTTGTGGTGCAGTAAATAATTGTTCTGTTGGTGCAACTTCCAATAAGGTTCCTTGTTGCATCACGCCAATACGATCACACATTTGACGGATCACGGGTAAATCGTGACTGATAAATAACATCGTCAAATTAAGCTCATCTTGAAGATCTTTTAAGAGGTTTAGAATTTGCGCTTGTACTGAAACATCCAGTGCTGATGTTGGTTCATCGCAAATTAATAATCGAGGTCGAGTGGCTAGGGCGCGCGCAATTGAGATCCGTTGTCGCTGACCACCGGAAAATTCATGGGGATATTTAATGCCAGCTGCTCGGCCAAGGCCAACATAATCTAAAAGGTCATTCACAATTTGTCGTGTTTGCGATTCATTTTTAGTTAACTTATGGAATCGAATTGGCTCTGCAATAATGTCAAAAATACGCATTCTAGGGTTCATTGATGTATAAGGGTTTTGGAATACCATTTGCATTTGACGACGCAGAGGACGACGTTCAGATTCACTTTTTAATGCGGTAAGATCAATACCTTCAAACCGTACCGTGCCACTATTTGGTGGGTATAAACCCGCAATAACTCGCGCAATAGTGGATTTACCCGAACCAGATTCTCCCACTAAACCAAAAGTCTCACCTTCTGCAATATGAAAGCTGACATCATTATTGGCTTGCACATATTCACGGCGGCTTTCAAATAATGAATCTTTAGTAATAAAGCGTAAGTTAACATTTTCAACCTCAAGCAACGCGCCTTGATAAGTCCGTTGATCTTGACTTTGCCCGAGCCAGTGCTGTTTAACATCCAGCGTCGGCGTCTGCTTAACATCTTCGATATACGTCACTAGCGGAAACCGCTTCAACTTAATATCAGAACGCGGTACTGCTGAAATTAAACTTTGGGTATAAGGATGTTGTGGCCGCTGCAATACTTGTTCAGTGGTCCCCATTTCAACTAAGTCACCACGATACATCACAGCAACGCGATCGGTAACATTCGATACCACGCCCATATCATGGGTCACCAACATACAGCCGACATTTTTCTGCACACATAAGTCACGAATCAAGGTTAATATTTGATCTTGAATTGATACATCAAGTGCAGTGGTCGGCTCATCAGCAATAATTAAGTCGGGTTCACCAGCTAACGCGATAGCAATCACGACGCGCTGTCGCATACCACCAGAAAATTGATGAGGATATTGCTTAATTCGCAGCTGAGGCTCAGGAATACCTACCTGTTCCATCAACACTAAAGCTCGCTTGAGTGCATCAGATTGTGACACTTTTAAATTAGTCACAATGGTTTCAGTTAATTGCTGCTCAACCGTGAATAAAGGATTTAATGAGGTCATTGGATCTTGAAATATAAAACCAATTTTTGATCCACGAACTTGGCGCATTTTATCCGCGCTTAAACCTGATATTTTAGCGCCATCTAAAAACACTTCGCCACTAGCAATTTGTCCGGGAGGGCTCAATAAATCAATAACAGCATTTCCCACCGTCGATTTACCCGCGCCAGACTCACCAACAACACCCACAATTTCACCACGCTCAATGGTGAATGACAGTGATTTTACCGCCGCATGCGTACCATGACGCGAGGGGTATTCTATACGCAGGTTTTTTACTTCTAATAATGCCATTATCAGACTCCACTACTGGCAGCATCCTGCCTATCTGAATAATTGATTCCTTTCCATGCCAATACTATTGTCTGATTGCATGCCTTACTTCAATTTGTCAAAAATATTACAAAAAAGCAACAACACAAAGTAAAAAACTATCATCATTTATATATTTCGCATATTTACCCTATATAAACGCATATATAAACAATAGAGAACTAAACAATAAATTAACCATAACCCACTGAATAGCAACCAACATGGCTCTATCGTCAACATAATAATCCAAACAATCATAACCATTAAAAAATACATTTATGAATAAACTTTCAAGAACAACAAAAAATTAAATTAACATTAATTAAACAAAGTATCGCTTTCATTAGAATAACTAGCGACAATAACCATTAAAAATATAAATATCAGTGGATATATCCATTACAACGAACGGTTGCAAAATTTACGCCACCCACCTACGTAGCATATTCGCCCTGTTTTCTTATCATTTGATAAAATGAGCAATACACAATCCAAATAACTACTATTCAAATCCTGCTAACCTCACAGAGTTGTTGGTCATTTTGAGCTAATAAAAACACAAACATCCCGATTTTTTAATGATGCTCAAATCCAATATCAGGAGCCCTCACCCTCTGACCAGCTATTTTCTCAAAACTCAGAGATGCGCTACCAAATTGCATTCTTTACCATTTTCTACAGACGAAAAAAAACCTGAATATTTCGATTCAGGTTTCTTAATAGTGGTCGGTGAAGAGCTAGATTCTAATATCAGTGAACCCCCGACCCTCTGCATTTCTACACAAAAATCAGCAATACTTTTCTTAATGGTGGTCGGTGAAGAGCTAGGTTCTAATATCAGTGAACCCCGACCCTCTGCATTTCTACACGAAAATAAGCAATACTTTTCTGCAGACGAAA
>NZ_CAMRAN010000061.1 GCF_947039875.1 uncultured Photobacterium sp. | reverse complement strand
GCTGCTAGAAGGGTCAACCCTCTGGTCCGCTATTCCTAACATCAGAGATGCGCTACCAAACTGCGCTATTCACCGACTTAATTCTTTTCGAGAAATGTTATTAATTAACGCTTTCTCTGATAATAACGGTTTTAATAAACCACTATTATTTAAATAGTGGTCGGTGAAGAGGGATTCGAACCCCCGACCCTCTGGTCCCAAACCAGATGCGCTACCAAACTGCGCTATTCACCGACTAATTCTTTTCTAGGAACGCTGCTAGAAGGGTCAACCCTCTGGTCCGCTATTCCTAACATCAGAGATGCGCTATCAAACTGCGCTATTCACCGACATTTCAACACGCTATGCGCTGTTGAGGTCGCTATAATACTCGCCATTTTTATTTTAGCAACCCCTATACGGTATTTTTTTTGTAACTAAAAAATATGCTTACTAATCCAGCTATTTTAAGAGGTAACAACGACTTATTCTGTATAAAATACAATCAACTATCCACTTTTGCAGTAATTCCAAAGTCTTAATGATAAATATCATTACATGACATAGTTGATATTAAATGAATTTAAGTGCTTAAACCCTTAAATATCTACCTTTATCTTTCTTAATATATTCACTTTTGTTTCAATTAAGCGCAGGTATACTAAAATTATTGCTTAATTATAGTGAGCCTATTATGTCTAATAATGAATTAGATCTCTTTAAAGAGATGATGGCCGATGTAGCGCCGATAAAACAAGATACAATTTTAATCCAACAGAAATACCAAGTGTCTGAGGCTCAACTTGCTCGACGTCTTGCGGCACAAACACTAGCAAATGGTAATATTGATTATCTCTCGCTTGATAACGCCAATATGGTCAAACCGGATGACATGATTGAGTTTAAACGTGATGGGGTTCAATTAGCTGTATTTAAGAAAATGCGACAAGGTAAATATGACATTCATGCCCGCCTAGATCTTCATAAAAAGACCTTATATCAAGCTCGGGATGAAATACTGGCTTTTTTAAAACAATCCCAACGGTTAGATATTCGCACGGTTATGATTGTTCATGGCAAAGGAGGACGAAGTAATCCTCCTGCATTAATGAAAAGTTTTGTCACCACTTGGCTAGAACAAATTTCTGATGTGCTTTGTTTTCACTCCGCATTGCGCCAGCATGGTGGAACTGGAGCACTTTACGTAATGATCAAGAAAAGTGCAGAAAAGAAACAACAAACCCGCGATCGACATCTAAACCATCGAGATGCCTAACAAAACATAATCAGAGCAAATAACTAATAAAGCACTGATAAAAAAGCAAATATCACTACTGATATAAAAAAGACACTATTAACCAAATAGTAAGATAAATATATCCTAGGGTTAAATTGTTTTGAATTTAATTATCATACAATTTAAGTAAAGTCGCCGCTCTAGGAGATTATTCATGAATTCAGAAATACGCCCAATGCTGCTAATGCTAGTGTCTACATTTAGCTTATCAGTAACAGGATTGTTAGCTAAATGGCTAACCCACAGCTTTGACCCTGCATGGCTATGTTTTTTTCGCCTCTTATTCCCTGCGATTCTGGCCTTTTGGTTAATGGTGATCACCCAATGGTCACAACCCAATAAACAAGCGTGGAGTGGTTTAATCGTTCGCGGTATTTGCATTACAGGTAGCCAACTTTGTTTTCTTGCCTCAATTAAACACCTTAGCCTTGTTGAAGCCGTTGTTTTATTTGGTACCAGTCCTTTATTTGTTCCAATTTTAGAACGTATCTTTTTTAAAACACCAATCAAGCGCCTGATTATTATCAATTTAGGTATTACGTTTACTGGCTTACTTTTTATTGCGGGTAACCTGGAACAAATGAAATTTGGTGGTAGTTTATTATTAGGTTTAGCGGGCGGTATTTTTAATGCCGGCTCACAAGTGGCGATGTACCGATCAAGTAAAAGTAACCTAACACCTTTAGGGGTAAGTGCTTGGAGCTTTATTATTGCCTCAATATTTTTAGTACCATTCTTGATGTTCTCACCAATGACAACGGCGGTAGAGTGGCACACATTAACGGGTTGGCAGCATCCTTTATTATTACTCTTGCTATTTATGGCGGTATGTACGGTTAATACGCAAGTGTTCCGCGCCAAAGCTTACCAACTTGCAGAATCAGGTTCACAATTAGCACCGATTATTTTTACTAATTTAATTTTCTCAGCAATTTGGCAATTCATGTTCTTTAATCACCCAATGTCATGGAACAAAATTGTGGGAGTTAGCTTAATTATATTAGCGACACTCTTAAATACTTTTGTACCCATTTGGTTACGTAACAAAAGATACCAGCCTAATTGTTAATATAAAATAGCCGAACTCAGTTCGGCTATTTTGATGTTTTGGTATAATTAAGCTAGCCACACCACACGTAATGCTAATCCCAGTAAAACTATCCCTGACAGACGATCGATCATTTGTGCTTTTGTTCTTAACACTGTGAGAACGCGTGGATAAGATAAAATACTCGCAATTAATGTATACCATAATCCATCCACCAATAGTGGCGTGGCAACAATAATCACTTTTGATGAAGCTTCATTACCGACTGCGACAAATTGGCTAAACAGCGCTAAAAAAAATAACGCTAATTTAGGATTAAATAACGAGATCATCACCCCATCACGCGCAGCTTCAAGCAATGAGCTTGATTGTCCCTGTGCTAATTTTGCAGCAACACCGCCTTTAGAACGTAATGCATTAAGTCCTAAATAAGCTAAATATCCAGCACCAACATAACTGACACTGGTAAATAATAGGGGTGATTGGTGCAGAACGACCGCTAATCCAAGTAGGGTGAATAATGCGTAACACCCCACGCCACAAGCATGAGCCCAAGCACAAACAATGCCATGCCAACGTCCACCGGATAGGCTATGTTTGGCCACTACCGCTAAACTGGGTCCCGGTGACATCGCACCTAATAGACAAATGAGTAATAAAGAAAGCCAAATAGTAATAGTCATCGCTAATCTCCTTTTATCAATGAATATATCGAGATTCTTTATTACCCCAATGCGTTGTTATTGGTTAATCTTGTTTTGCGATAAGTGCAAAATAACCACTGGTTAATGCCACTAAATCTTTCGCGGCTAATTCTATTTCCAAGCCACGACGTCCAGCGCTGACACAAATAGTCTCAAACTGCTCAGCACTACTATCAACGAAAGTAGGTAAGCGTTTTTTCTGCCCCAAAGGACTAATACCACCCACTATATAACCCGTCACTTTCTCGGCTAATTTAGGATCTGCCATCTCAGATTTTTTACCACCAGCGGCTTTAGCGGCAGCTTTTAGATCTAACATCCCTGCGACAGGAACCACTGCCACAGCCAAGTTTTTAGGATCACCATTTAATGCAAATAATAGTGTTTTAAAAACTCGATGAGGATCTAACCCTAAAATTTCCGCAGCTTCATGACCAAAGTTATTATTAGCAGGATCATGTTCGTATTGATGAACTTGAAATTCAATTTTATTTTTTTTTGCTAATTTAATTGCAGGCGTCATAACATTTTCTCTTACAACTTGATTAATCAAACAGTTGTAATTAGCTCCCCTTTTATTCACATCATATCCATCAAAGAAGCTAACCACATCTGTTTACCAAAACAGAACTATATACCGAGATATATTTTTTAAAAAGTATAAAAAAAAAGGCGCTGAAAATTCAGCGCCGTAAAAAATAGATTTAGATAATAGTCATCACTTATTTATAAATAATCTCACCTTTTGGTGCATATTTATTAACATCAATTGGGCTATTATTTTGTAAAAATTCTTTTAAAACTTCTGCATCAACAAATCCAGTGTTAACATAACCTGAGTGATGACTAACTTTTGGATAACCATCGCCACCCGCAGCATTAAAACTTGGTACAGTAAAACGGTAAGTCTTATTCATTAATAATGGCTGACCACCAATCTTCACATCACTCACTTGACCTTTAGCAACCGTCATACTAATGCCATAAAATTGCGCGTAAGCACCGGAATCAATAGGCTTAGTTGCGACAACATTTAAATAGTCTAGAACTTCTTTTCCTGACATATCAATATAAGACACAATATTGCCAAAAGGTTGTACTGTCAGCACATCTTTATAGGTAATGTTACCGGCATTAATTGAATCACGTACACCACCGGAATTCATCACCGCAAAATCAGCTTTCGCACGTTGCATATGTGAAGCAGCAATTAAGCGACCTAAATTAGTCTGCTTAAAACGTACTACATTACGATCACCTTCTAACTTACCGTTAGACTCAGCAATCTTAACCGTTAGTTGTTCTTGACCCTTTTCTTGGAATGGCGTTAAAAACGATAGTACTTGTGGATTTTGTTGAATTTCACTTTGAATAAACACCCGTTTTTGAGTGCCATCTTCTAGTTTGATTTTTTTCTTTAAATTTACCGGTACTAAATCATAACTAACGAGATTTAATTCACCATTTTGAAATTCAAAATCAGCCCGTCCAACATACTTACCCCATTCATGAGCCTGCACAATCCAAGTGCCATTTTGTTGATCAGGCGTACATTTATCACCTGGTTTAAAATCACTATTGGTTTTATTTGGTCCTTCCATACAAACAGGCTCTTGCGAATGGCCACCAACGATCATATCTAAATCACCCGGCTGCATATAACGTGCTAATGCCACATCACCAGGGGCATTAATACCGCGTTGACCATCTTCATAATGCCCCATATGGGTTGCGGCAATTATCACATCTGGTTTTTCATTCTTTTGAAGCTCAGCGATAACACGTTTAGCTTCTGATTTTGGATCGCGAAATTCAATTGTACCAATATATTCTGGATTACCAATTTTAGCGGTATCTTCAGTGGTTAATCCAATTACCGCAATCTTAATCCCTTGCTGCTCAAAAATTTGATACGGTTTAAATAAACGTTTACCGGTTTTTTTATCGTAAATATTAGCCGATAACATCGGGAAATTAGCCCATTGTTGCTGTTTACGTAAAACATCAAGTGAATTATCAAATTCATGGTTACCTAATGCCATCGCATCGTAACCTAACAAATTCATACCTTTAAAATCTGGCTCTGCATCTTGTAAATCTGATTCAGGAACACCGGTATTAATATCACCACCAGAAAGTAATAATGTGGTACCGCCTTCTGCTTTTACTTCTGCACGAATATTATCTAACAACGTTTTACGTGCCGCCATTCCATACTCACCATTTTGGTTTTGCCAAAAACGTCCATGGTTATCATTAGTATGCAAAATAGTAATGCGGTAAGTTTTATCTGCATCCCATTTTGTCGCAGTATCCGCTGTCGATGTCGCACAGCCAGAAAGTACCGCAAGCAGAGCCGCAGTTAATATAGTTTTAGCAAATAGACGTTGTTTCATGTTATCCACCTTAACGATTTTAATCATCGATGCCACCATTTTGGATAGCAAAAAACAACTAAAATTGATGCAAAAATAATCGTGTTATTTGATTAAATAGTAATAATAAATAACAGCTTAAAAATAATTGCGCTCAGTGTAAGTGAATCAAAAATAACCACGTCTATAGCGTCACTATTTTGCAATCAAGATCACTGTTACAACATTCAAAACCAATAGTGGATCACAAACCATAAAAAAAGCTCGGACACTGCCGAGCTTTTTTTAAAATATTGAGCAAATTTAGCCTCTAAAATTTGTCATTTAAGCCTAAAATACTTTTTCAAATTTAGTCGCTGAACGGCGAATAAAAATAGCAATTAATGCCGATATTGCTAAAAAGAAACAATAGTAAGAATGAGATACTATTTCTAATGGCGATAGCTTAAACACAGACCCTAATAATAAGGCTTGCGCGCCATAAGGTAACACCCCTTGAATGACACAAGAGAAGATATCCAACAAGCTCGCAGAACGACGTGGCGTTACACCATTTTCTTGGGCTAATTCACGAGCAACACCACCAGACACAATAATTGCCACAGTATTATTTGCAGTACAACAGTTAGTTAAACTCACTAAGCTCGCAATGCCTAACTCACTCGCGCGTGAATTTTCTGATGCATTATGCTTTGAGCTAAACTTGCCAATCACACGGCTAATTAGTTGGGTTAAAAATGCCAAACCGCCTTGCTGGCGCATTAATTCACTGACACCACCAATTAGCATTGAAAGCAAGAAGATTTCTTGCATATTGCCAAAACCACTATAAATATCTTTACCAAATGTAGTTAGGCTATAGCTGTCTATCGAAAACAAGCCAACACCACCAGCCAGCACAATACCTAAACTCAGCACAACAAAAACGTTCACCCCAGAAACAGCAAGGATCAAAATAGTGATATAAGGTAAGACCTTAAGCCATTCAATAGGGTTAGCAGCAGGCAGCGTTGTCACTGAACTACTAAAGGCAAACAACACCATCGTCACAATTGCTGCGGGTAACGCTATTTTAATATTTTCACGAAACTTATCTTTCATCTGACAACCTTGAGAACGGGTTGCAGCAATCGTCGTATCTGAAATAATCGATAAGTTATCACCAAACATTGCACCACTAAGAACAACACCAGCCGTTAATGCTACATCCATTCCAGCCGCTTGAGCGATACCTAATGCCACAGGTGCCACTGCAGCAATAGTGCCCATAGACGTACCCATTGAGGTAGCAATAAACGCTGAAATAACAAAAATACCCGGTAAAATCATACTCGCAGGCAATATTGCCATACCTAAGTTTACCGTTGCATCAACACCACCAGAAGCCTTAGCAACCGCCGCAAAAGCACCCGCTAATAAATAAATCATGCACATTGCAATAATATCGCTATGACCAACGCCACGAATAAATTGTTCTATTGCTTTATTTAATTTTTCTTTGCTCAGCAAAATAGCCACTATTACGGCAGGTAATGCCGCAACGGGTGAAGGCAATTGATAAAATGCGAAGTCGACACCTTGATAAGTAAGGTAACTACCGACACCGATAAATAAGGATAAAAAGATCCCCAATGGCAGCAATGCCAATGCTGAAGGTGTAATTGCTGCTGGTTTAGTTGTGTTTGACATGCTGATAATGAATATCTATTTTAGAATTTCCCTTAGGTTAATGGGATGTGTCATCACTGTCAACATCTAGACGTCTAAACATCCATATGCGCAATAATAACTCTCCGTAAAAACCGTCAAAAAAACATTTACGCCAATATTTTGACTGTATTTCCCGTCATTAGCGCCAATAAAAAGTCATAAAATATCAACACCTTACCCCATTTAAAATAAAATATTTAATCATAACTGAATCAATTGTAATGCCAGTTAGAATTTGCTCTCATAGGGTATATTTTTACTCATGAGATGAACTAATGCAGTTTTCACTCAAACAAAAACTGATCATTGCTAGCGTATCTGCGGTGATAATAATGGCAACAGCATTAACATGGTTGGCTGCCAAGCAACTCGATAATGAGACTCACGCCAGTACCTCAGAGCGTGCTCATAGTATTGCCTCTACAGCAACAATAGGTATTGCCGACTGGATGAATATTCGCCGTGCAATTACACAATCATTCGATAAATATTATGATCAACCCAATAGTGTGATGTTTTTAGAGCAAGCACGTAAAAGCGGTGGCTTTGATGATATTTATTTTGGTGCCGTAGATGGCGCCATGGAGCGATCACATCCTGAACGTAATCGTGCTGACTACGATCCACGTACTCGACCTTGGTATCGCGATGCACAAACAGCGGGCAAACAAATCATTACCACCGCTTATAAAGATGCGATTACTAATGCTCTATTAGTCACGATAGCTCAGCCATTACAAGCTAAAGGCCAAATGGTGGGAGTGGTCGGTGCTGATGTTCTCATCGATCAATTAATCAATGATGTTATTAGCCTTGATGTTGGTGATAATGCTTTTGCCATGTTAATCAATAAACAAGATGGCACTTTTCTCGCTCACCCGAATAAGCAACTATTACTGAAACCATTAGCGCAATACAGTAACCAATTAACATTAGCCAATATTGAACAGCAGGTTGCAACGAACAAATCCCAAAGCTTAACCATAAATGGCCACCAGAAAGTATTCTATTTTTCTAACGTACCGAATACTGACTGGATTTTAGCGTTAGAAATGGATCGAGCAACAGAAGAAGCCAATTACTATTCAGCGTTACAGCAGTTAATTATTACTGCAATCGTTATTACACTATTAGTGATCGCCGCCTTAACAGTATTAGTTAATTTCCTCTTTCGCGATCTTAATCGAGTATCAGCAGCCTTAGCAGAAATTGCGAGTGGTGAAGGTGATTTAACCCGTCGTCTTGAACCTCATAGCAATGATGAAGTGGGTCAACTAGCACATAACTTCAACTTATTTGTGAGTAACCTCCATAGCATGCTGACGCGTTTAAGTCTCGTATCTAGCACCTTAAACCAACAGTCACATATTACAGCTTCTCAAGCAGAAGAACGCAGTACTCGTATTCAATTTCAACAAGATGAAATTAATATGGTGGCGACTGCAATTAATGAGATGGCAGCTGCTACCCATGAAATTGCATCAAATGCAGAAAATGCTGCTCGCACCTCAGAAGAAACGGTGATTGCTTCAGGCCATGGCAGCGTCCAAGTTAACCAAAGCCAACAATCAATCGCGAGTCTTGCCCAAGAAGTAGAAACGGCAACGGGTGTGATCAGCGCGTTAAACAGCCATGCACAAAGTATCAATACCATTCTTTCGACAATTCAAGGTATTGCAGAGCAAACCAATTTATTAGCCCTTAATGCGGCTATCGAAGCGGCACGCGCAGGAGAACAAGGACGAGGTTTTGCTGTTGTTGCTGATGAAGTTAGAGTATTGAGTCAACGTACCCATGCTTCAACCCAAGAAATTCAGCAGATGATCGAAACACTGCAACAGACCACCAGCCAAGCGGTGGGAATCATGGATGATAGCCGTCATTTAGCAGAAACCAGTGTTGATGATGCTAATTCGGCCTCTGCAAGTTTGTCTCAAATCACAACGGCGGTGAATAACATCAGTGATATGGCAACACAAATTGCTTCTGCCGCAGAAGAACAATCATCGGTGACATCTGAAATTACTCGTAACACTGAGGGAATTCGTGATGTATCAAATGAATTAGCAATAGAAGCTAATGAAGCAGCAAAACAAGCTGCGGAGTTATCAACATTGTCACATGAACTGCAACAAGAAATTAATCGATTTAAACTGTAATTATTCGCTATCCAGTTAATAACCAACAATAAAGGCTTGCCTACCCGGCTGCTAGTTGAAACTAGAAACAGAGTCGCAAGCCTTTATTTTTATGCTTTAGGTCGCTACCGTTTTACTTAACCATATTAAATACAATCGCACCAACCGCTAAACACCCCATCAATAAGATGAAATACGTGCTTATTTTGCCGCGATAGATTTTTAAGCTTTCAATGTGATATACCGCCAGCATAGGCATTAAAAATAGAATCATCGCAATCACTGGCCCAGACAGCGCTTCCATCATACCTAAAATACTTGGGTTCATTACCGCTGCAAACCAAATGCTGATAAACATCACAACAATGCCGATCTTATCAATGGTCTTTAATGATAAAGAAGTCTGCTTAGCAACTAAGCCATTAAAACTTTCACGCGCCCCCATGAAATGCCCTAAGAACGATGATGTGATCGCAATAAAAGCAATTAAAGGCCCTAAAATCATAATAAAAGGGCTGTCTTCAACATTCGCTAAATACGATAACACTGACACGTTATCCACTTTCGCTTGCTGAAGTTGTGCTGGCGTTAAGCTTAGTACACATGAAAAAACAAAAAACAGTACAAACACAATTAACATCACTGACGTACGTTTTAGAATTGTTTCTGATTTAGTCTGTGCTTGTTTACCATATTGACGGCGCTGAGCATTAACAAAACCGGAGACCACTGGCGTATAGCTAAAAGCAAAAACAACCACGGGAACAGCTAACCATAATGACGCACTTAAATCACCAATACTTTGATTAAGGCTAAAATTAGGCATATGCCAACTTGGAATCAGATAAATTGAAATACCCGCTAAAATAAATGCTAAAGGATAAACAATCAGACTAAAAACTCGCAGCATGGTTTTTTCACCTGCAAGCATAATAGCGATCATACCAAACACTAATCCACCGGATAGCCAAACACGTGACGGTGGAGTCATATGTAGTTGGTGTACCATAAAACTATCAACGGTATTGGTTAAGCCGACACCATAAATAAGTAAAATAGGAAAGATAGACAGAAAATAAAGCAGTGAAATAAGACGTCCATAACGCTGGCCGAAATGCTCTTCAACCACATCGGTAAAATCTGCATCTTTTTGCGTTGATGATAAAACAAACCGAGCCAACCCGCGATGAGCCCAAAATGTCATAGGCCCTGCCAATAATGCCATGATCACTAATGACCAAAAACCACCAGAACCAATATTAATCGGCAAAAATAAAATGCCAGCACCAACGGAGGTCCCAAATAAGCTTAACATCCAACTGGTGTCATGCTTAGTCCAACGAGATGAAACGATTGTTGCTTCCGATGCGGAAAGATCTTGCGATATGGACACGGTAACTCACTACGACTTAATAAAACTGGCCATCAGTATGAAACGAGCATCGCTAAGACTCAAAAAAAGAGTGACACAGATCACCCTAAAATAACAGAGTTCAATATCCTACTACCACTAACAAAGTGGTAATTGGCAATATATAACACTGCCTTTGCAACCTTACATCAGAATAAAAAACCAAAATTTTCAATTAAACAATTTTTTCAACATCGCGTGATTTTTACACAAAAAAACCCTATGAACAGAATTCATAGGGCCAAAAAGCTATCTCTAATAGATAATTAGTTCACTTCGATTGGTGCAAAACTTTTAATTAAATCATCTAATTGTTTAATTTGCGCAAGGAAAGGCTCAAGCTTATCAAGTGGAAAAGCAGATGGACCATCACAACGTGCAGAATCTGGCGTTGGATGTGCCTCCATAAATAAACCAGCAATACCTGTCGCGATACCTGAACGCGCAAGATCAATGGTTTGCTCACGACGACCACCTGACGCAGCGCCTAGAGGATCGCGACATTGAAGTGCGTGCGTTACATCAAAAATAATTGGACTACCTTTTGATGCTTTTTTCATTACATCAAAGCCTAGCATATCAACCACAAGGTTATCATAACCATGCAATACGCCACGCTCACATAAAATCACATTGTTGTTATCGCATTCAGCAAATTTTTCAACAATGTTACCCACTTGACCAGGGCTCATAAACTGTGGTTTTTTCACATTGATCACAGCACCTGTTTTTGCCATTGCTTCAACAAGATCAGTCTGACGAGCAAGAAAAGCCGGTAGCTGAATCACATCAACTACATCAGCAACAACTTGAGCTTGTTCTTTTTCATGAATATCAGTAATGATTTTCACACCAAAAGTGTCTTTTAGTTCTTGGAAGATTTTTAAACCTTCTTCTAAGCCAGGACCACGGTACGAATGTACAGATGAGCGGTTAGCTTTATCAAAAGACGCTTTAAATACGAAAGGAATACCCAATTTGTTGGTTACTTCTACGTAGTGCTCACAAATTTCCATCGCTAAATCACGCGACTCTAGCACATTCATACCACCAAAAAGGACGAATGGCTTATCGTTAGCAACATCAATATCGCCAACACGAACAATTTTTTGTTGCATCATATTTATCTTCTCATCTAGTGCAAGGTAAGAGGCTCTTCATATAGAGCATCAACTTGAAGTTTAAGTAAATCAGCAGCAGGATCTTCAGGGCATTGCTTAATAAAATAAGAATAATCTACCGCAGCCGCATGAAGACAATCAAGTTGCTGGTAAATATAGCCCCGATCACGAATTTCGTGTGGATCGCCTGGATTTAATACGAGTGCTAAATCACTGCAACGTAACGCGTCAGTAAATTGTTCTTCTCGTAATAACGCACTTTTCATTACCGTTAACCAGCGCGATAAAATAACGTTATTTTGCTGTTCATCAAGATACTCAGATTTAAATTCAGCAAAGGGACCACGATGACCAATCAACCAACTGCGTAAGATATGGGTGCTAACAAATTCACCA
Source organism: uncultured Photobacterium sp. (assembly GCF_947039875.1). Taxonomy (GTDB): domain Bacteria; phylum Pseudomonadota; class Gammaproteobacteria; order Enterobacterales; family Vibrionaceae; genus Photobacterium. Next base: position 9,242 of record NZ_CAMRAN010000061.1, on the reverse strand, counting down.
TCAAAAGGATTGATGTATTGAATATCATCTTTCGACCACACAACTTTCAATAAAAATTGAGTTGGAAAACCAACGTTTTCAACAGGTAATTCTAGCTGCTTAGCCAGATACAACAAAATTGCCCCTAAGCTAACAGGGATCCCTTTGCGTCGTTCTAATACTTTATCTAAAAAGGCATTATCAGATGAAAAGTACTGCTGAAGATCGCCTTGAAATCCCCACTCACGATAAAACAGTCGTAATAACCCATCTAAACGTAAACGAGGATTAACCTCCCCCATTAACATTTGTTCAGCTTCTTGTGCTAACTGTGTCAAGCGCAACTGTACCCATGTCGTTGGGAAATCAGTCTCAACTTCAGCCATGAAAGCAATCGCGCCATCAACCAACGGCATCTGATTAAGCTCTTGTTCATTAAATGGCATCATGATTTTACCTGTATTAACCTAAGATAGGTGTTTTAGTGATCGCTAATTGTGCCGCTAGCACTAGCCAGCCAATTGCGCCTAAAAAGGCAAACGTCTTAAAGACTTTATTCTTTCCATGATGAAGAGTGAAATAACCTAATGCTATATAGGCAAGAACACAGGTTAATTTTTCTGTTAACCAGCCATTACCAGCAGTAAAAGGCATAAAGCCAGTAATAAAAATTAATGCCACACCAGACGCTAACATGATCGTATCAATGATATGGGGAGTAATCTTAAAGAATTTTTTCTGTATCATTGATGAGTTTGCCATCACCATGATATAGCGTGCGACAAACAGTAAAACACTTAACGCAATCGCGGTAAGGTGGATATGTTTCATTGCCATATACATCATTGTTAATGATCTCCTTGCCAGCAACCCATCGTAACACGATCGAGCCCAGCATAATCCTGACATGTTGATACCTGCACATAACCTAATTGCTCAAGAATCGTTCGAACGGCTGCGCCTTGTTCAAAACCATGTTCCATGAGTAACCAACCGTCAGGCAATAAATATTGGCGTCCATATTGGCTAATAATACGAATATCAGCGAGTCCGTTATCACTAGCGACTAACGCACTTTTAGGTTCAAAGCGTACATCACCTTCAATCAGATGTGGATCTGCTTCGTCTATATAGGGCGGATTACTGACAATGACGGTAAATTGAGGCTGTTGTTCAAGTGGGGAATACCAACTACCGCATAAAAAACGGCTATTGGTAATATCTAATCTGTGGCTATTTTCAGTGGCCAAGGCGACAGCTTCTTGGCGTAAATCAATTCCAGTAACAGCAATATCTGTACGTTCAGATGCAATCGCTAAGGCTATGGCACCTGTTCCAGTCCCTAAATCAAGAACCTGACATTGATGCGCTGGAATTTTATCTAACGCGAGCTCAACCAATCTTTCAGTATCAGGACGAGGTATTAATGTCGACGGTGACACTTTTAGCGGTAATGACCAAAACTCACGCTCACCGACTATATAAGCAATCGGCTCACCCGCTATTCGACGGGCTAATAACGCTGAAAATATGTCAAATTGCGTATCATCGAGCTGTTTTTCTGGCCAGGTTAATAAATAACTGCGTGGTTTATCAAGTACATGGCAGAGCAAAACTGCACTGTCTAACTGCGGACTATTAGAGCCCGCAGTCGCAAGTTGTGCACTGGTCTGTTGTAATAAACATTCAATGCTACGTGGCATTAGTTTTGCTCAGCCATTGCTGCAAGCTGATCCGCTTGGTATTCAGTAAATACAGGCTGGATCAATGCATCTAAGTCACCTTCCATCACTTCATTCAAACGGTAAAGTGTTAGCGTAATACGGTGATCAGAAACACGGCCTTGCGGGTAGTTATAAGTACGAATACGGTCAGAACGGTCACCTGAGCCTAACAAGTTACGACGTGTACTTGCTTCTGCTTCATGACGACGTTCTTCTTCAGCTTTAATAATACGCGCAGCAAGAACAGACATTGCTTTCGCTTTGTTCTTATGTTGTGAACGTTCATCTTGACACTCAACCACAATACCGGTTGGTAAGTGAGTAATACGAATTGCAGAATCTGTGGTGTTAACGTGCTGACCACCTGCGCCAGATGAGCGGAAAGTATCGATTCTTAAATCACCTGCGTTAATATCAGGAATTTCAGCTTCTGGAATTTCAGGTAAAATTGCGATAGTACAAGCAGAAGTATGTACACGGCCTTGAGATTCTGTAGCAGGTACACGTTGTACACGGTGACCGCCTGACTCAAACTTTAATACGCCATAAGCGCCATCACCGTTTACTTTTGCGATCATCTCTTTGTAACCGCCTTGCTCTGAACGGTTTTCATTGATGATCTCCATACGCCAGCCGCGACGCTCAGCATATTTGCTGTACATACGGAACAAGTCACCCGCGAAAATACCTGCTTCATCACCACCAGCACCAGCACGAATTTCAACGAAACAGTTACGATCATCATTAGGATCTTTAGGAATCAATAATAGTTGTAACTCATCCGCTAAACGTTCAATTTCAGCTTTCGCGTCTTTGATTTCTTCTAGTGCCATTTCGCGCATTTCAGCGTCATCTTCTTGCGCCATTTCTTCAGCGGCTTCAAGATCATCTTTCGCTTGTTGGTACGCTTGGAAACACTTGGTCACTTCTTCAAGCTGAGAATACTCTTTTGAAAGTGCGCGGAATCGGTTTTGATCACTAAGAACACCGGGATCACCCAGTAAATGTTGAACTTCTTCGTAACGTTCAACCAGCGTTTCTAATTTAACTAAAATTGATTGCTTCATAATCTTCTAATTAGGGTGCGGAGTGAAGGCCTAGGCCATCAACTACTAATCGTTATAGGAATCCAGCCCAAGTGCTTCACGGATCACAACCAATTTGTCAGATTCACCATCTTTGGCGACCTGTTGCATGGCTTTCGTCGGGGCATGGATAAGCTTATTGGTTAATTTATTACTCAATTCTACCAAGGCTCTTTCAGGATCGGTGCCATTGGCGATTGCTTGTAAGCTGCGTTGTAACAGCTCATTTTTTATTGCTTCGGCATATTGGCGATAATCACGAATACTATCAACCGCTTCCAGTGAACGTAGCCACTGTAAAAAGGCAATACTTTCTTCAGTTATTATCGCCTCAGCTTGAATCGCAGCGACTTTACGTTGCTCACGATTTTTCTCGACAATCGAATGCAGATCATCAACAGAATATAAATAGACGTCATTAATATCGCCCACCTGTGATTCAATATCACGTGGTACGGCGATATCAACAAAGAGCATTGGCTGATTACGACGTTGCTTCAACGCGACTTCGACCATGCCTTTACCGACAATGGGTAATGGGCTTGCCGTTGAGCTAATCACAATATCGGCACAATGAAGGTAGTCGGGAATATCTTCTAAACCAATCACTTCAGCACCAAATTCTCGTGCTAGATTAACAGCACGCTCACGGGTTCTATTGGCAACAATTAAACGGTTACAGCCTTGTTCAACTGCATGACGAGCAACCAACTCAATGGTCTCTCCTGCTCCGATGAGCAACATCGTCACACCAGATAAAGCTTCAAAAATTTGTCTAGCCAACGAACATGCAGCATAGGCGACAGACACCGCATTGCCACCGATATCGGTTTCAGTGCGTACTCGCTTTGCGACAGTAAACGTTTTTTGAAACAATTTTTCTAAGGTACCAACCACAGTTCCATTGTCTTTTGATTCCGAATAAGACTGCTTCACCTGTCCTAGGATTTGCGGTTCGCCTAATACTAACGAATCTAAGCCACACGCCACACGCATTAAATGTCGCGCCGCAGCTTGTTGTTCATGAAAATACAGGCTTGGCATCAATTCTTCGGCTGTGATCTGATGAAATTTGGTCAACCAGTCAATAATCACACCCGGTCCTGACTGTGATAATTCACAGTAAACTTCGGTACGGTTGCATGTCGATACAATAACCGCACTTGATACCTCAGGATGGTTTTTAAGCTCCTGCAGTGCCAAAGACAGTTTTTCAGGAGAAAAAGCTACCTTCTCACGCAAATCAACAGAAGCTGTTTTGTGGTTGATTCCTAATGCAAGCAAGGTCATGGAAACAGTATACCCACTTTGGCAGTGAAAAATCTAAGGTGCAGATTTTACTTGATGCCATGTCGTAATAAAAGGCAACAGACGTAATCAATCCATAATGACACCATTTTTATCGTTTTTTAGCCACCTTCTTAGCTTCGTTAAGGGGTATAATTTGGCATTCGATTAAATTATCGCTATTGTTTTGACTCATTCTGATAGAGATCCCTACGATGATATTGCGTAATCTTGTTAAAAATATCACTTTCACGTCGGTAACCCCGCCACTCAAAAATGTGGTTACAGCACGTCAAAAAAAATGGCTTAGTGCATTTTTCGCTTTATCGCTATCACTGCTTGCAGGTTGTGCCCAACAACCGACAGTAACGCATAACGCCGATTGGCCCCTCCATCAAGCCCAATTAAAACAACTCACCAATTATCATGCTCAAGGTGTCTTTGGTTATATTAGCCCACAACAACGGGTGACGCTGTCCTTTAATTGGCAAAACCAACCTGATGATTATCAACTTATTTTAACCAAAATGTATAAAACGATCCTTAAGTTGGATGCTCGTCCTAATGCGGTAACGCTGACCGATCCAGATGGTAAAACCTACCATGGTACCAATGCAGCACAACTCGTACAGCGGCTCACAGGTATTAGCTTACCACTTCAACAAATGCAAGATTGGTTAATAGGTTTACCTACGGGAGCGGATCATTACCTACTCAATAAAAATGACCAAGTCGCCTTTTTAACCAAAAAAATAGCGGGTCGCACTTGGGAGATGCATTACAGTACTTATGACAATACTCAAGTACCCTCACTGCCAACACTAATGACCTTAACGCAAGGAAATTTAACCATAAAAATAAAAGTCTCCCAGTGGAAAACAGCGTAATAACCTTGGTTTATTCATATTTAAAATTTACGTAATAATGAGTTATTTTCATGAACCACAACGCCAAATTTGATATTGCCACTCAGTGGCCAGCACCTGCAAAACTTAACCTTTTTCTTTATATTACAGGTCAGCGAGACAACGGTTATCATGACTTACAAACGTTATTTCAGTTTGTTGATTATGGCGACACATTAACCATTACAGCCCGTCAAGACAGCAAAATCACATTAATGCCAGCCATTACGGGTGTCGCTACTGAAGATAATTTAATTTACCGTGCTGCTGTTGCTTTACGCCAAGCCGCGCAAGTCAATTTTGGGGCAGAGATCCATATTGATAAAATTCTACCAATGGGTGGAGGCTTAGGTGGCGGCTCATCCAATGCTGCCACAACCTTAGTCGCATTGAATTTTTTATGGCAAACACAATTATCTGTTGATGAACTTGCGGCTATTGGATTAAAACTTGGCGCAGACGTACCCGTTTTTGTTCGTGGTCATAGTGCCTTTGCAGAAGGTATTGGTGAGAAATTACAACCTGCATTGCCACAAGAAAAATGGTATCTCATCGCTAAACCCGATATTAGCATCGCAACTGCTGAAATTTTCAACCATCCACACCTACCACGTAACACAAAAAAACGCAGCTTAGATGCCCTGTTACGAAGGGTTTACGAAAACGATTGCGAAAAAATTGTAAGAAGTCTTAATCCCGAGGTTGATCAGGCGCTTTCATGGCTGTTAGAATATGCACCGTCAAGATTAACTGGTACTGGCGCTTGTGTGTTTGCTGAATGTAACACTGAGCAAGATGCTAATGATATTTTGAATAATTTACCTGACTGGCTCCAGGGATTTGTCGCAAAAGGTGTTAATGTATCTCCTTTGATGACAACGCTAGCCACATATTCTATGGATTGTCAGTAATTACAACTTGGACGCAACCTGAGGTTTACACCGTGCCTGATATGAAGCTGTTTGCTGGTAACGCTACACCAGAACTAGCCCAACGCATCGCTGATCGTCTTTATATTTCATTAGGAGACGCAACGGTTGACCGTTTCTCCGATGGTGAAGTATGTGTGCAAATTAATGAAAACGTGCGTGGTAGCGACGTATTCATTATTCAATCAACTTGTGCACCAACTAACGACAACCTAATGGAACTTGTTGTTATGATCGATGCATTACGTCGTGCTTCTGCAGGTCGTATTACTGCTGTGATTCCATACTTCGGTTATGCGCGTCAAGATCGTCGTGTACGTTCTGCTCGTGTGCCAATCACGGCCAAAGTTGTTGCTGACTTCCTTTCAAATGTAGGTGTTGACCGTGTACTAACGGTTGATCTACACGCTGAACAAATTCAAGGTTTCTTCGACGTTCCTGTAGATAACGTATTTGGTAGCCCTGTGCTGCTAGAAGATATGTTAGCGAAAGACCTACAAGATCCAGTGGTTGTTTCTCCTGATATCGGTGGTGTTGTACGTGCGCGAGCTATCGCTAAGCTATTAGATGATACGGATATTGCTATCATCGATAAGCGTCGTCCACGTGCTAACGTTTCTCAAGTTATGCACCTAATCGGTGATGTTGAAGGTCGCGATTGTATTATCGTTGATGACATGATCGATACCGGCGGCACACTATGTAAAGCTGCTGAAGCGCTCAAAGAACGTGGTGCTAAACGTGTATTTGCATACGCGACTCACCCTGTATTCTCAGGTAGTGCGCTACAAAATATCACTGAATCTGTCATTGATGAAATCATTGTGACTGACTCAATTCCACTAACCAAAGAAATTGCTGCAACAGGTAAAGTATCAGTACTTACGCTGTCAGGCATGCTAGCTGAAGCGATTCGTCGTATCAGCAACGAAGAATCAATTTCTGCGATGTTTGAGCACTAATCACGTTCGATTAGAATGAAATTTATCTCAGCTAAATAAAAACCAACGCCTCGCTTTTGCGGGGCGTTTTATTTTTTATTGACTGCTGAAAGAGCCGATCACCGTAGAGTCGTATCAATTTCACTTGATTTAGTATAATATAGCGCGCGTTTTGAACCCGACTATTGCTCGGTTTAGCCATTACAGTGGTCATCACAAAACGCTATCACTACTGCTATATGACAAGAGAGACAAGCGTGAGTAATAATATTCGGTTACTTGTCGGCCTGGCAAACCCTGGCCAAGAGTATGCACAAACCCGCCATAATGCTGGTGCATGGGTCGTTGAAGAACTAGCTCGAGTCCATAACGTTACCCTACGTCAAGACCCAAAATATTTTGGACTAACAGGCAGGATCACAACGAATGGTCAAGATCTTCGCTTGTTGATCCCAACCACATTCATGAATTTATCGGGTAAGTCAGTTGCAGCGCTCGCTAATTTTTTCCAAATTAAACCGGAAGAAATTTTAGTGGCGCATGATGAACTTGACTTACCTCCTGGTGTTGCCAAATTTAAAAAAGGCGGTGGTCACGGTGGTCATAATGGACTACGTGATATCATTAGCAAAATGGGCAACAACAAAGATTTCTATCGCCTAAGGATTGCCATTGGCCACCCAGGCGATAAAAATAAAGTCGCTGGTTATGTGCTAGGAAAAGCACCGACCAAAGATCAAGAACTTATTAATGCAGCCGTTGACGAATCAGTGCGCTGTATTGATGTGCTTCTAAAAGACGGCCTCAGTAAGGCACAAAATCGTCTTCATTCATTCAAGGCAGAATAGCACACTGGTAACAGTACTGTTTTGTCGTTATAGACTCACCATTGAGTACTATCGTTGAGTTGTTACAGAATAATCACCAAAAGGGTTACAAGCCATGGGTTTTAAATGCGGTATCGTAGGTCTACCAAACGTTGGTAAGTCAACACTGTTCAATGCCTTAACAAAAGCAGGCATCGAGGCAGCTAACTTCCCATTCTGTACTATCGAGCCAAACACAGGTGTTGTACCTGTGCCAGATCCTCGCATGGATGCATTAGCAGTTTTCGTTAAACCAGAGCGTATTCTGCCAACCACAATGGAATTTGTAGACATCGCAGGCCTTGTTGCTGGTGCGTCTAAAGGTGAAGGTCTTGGTAACAAGTTCCTAGCTAACATTCGTGAGACTGATGCTATTGGTCACGTTGTTCGTTGTTTTGAAAATGACAACATCGTTCACGTTGCTGGCCGTATTGACCCTCTTGAAGATATCGATATCATCAACCTTGAATTAGCAATGGCTGACCTTGATACTTGTGAGCGCGCTATTTTCCGTTTAGCTAAACGTGCTAAAGGCGGCGATAACGACGCTAAATTTGAGATCAAAGTATTAGAAAAAATGCTGCCATTATTAACTGATGGTGTAATGCTACGTTCAATGGAATTAAGCAAAGAAGAAAAAGCAGCTGTTGATTACCTGCACTTCTTGACGCTAAAGCCAACCATGTATATTGCTAACGTTAATGATGACGGTTTTGAAAATAACCCGTTCCTAGACAAAGTAATCGAGCGTGCAGCAACAGAAAACGCAATTGTTGTACCTATCTGTGCAGCAATGGAATCTGAAATCGCAGAACTTGACGATGAAGATCGCGAAGAATTCTTAGCTGATATGGGTATCGAAGAACCAGGTCTTAACCGTGTTATTCGTTCTGGTTACGAACTGCTGTCACTACAAACTTACTTCACTGCTGGTGTTAAAGAAGTGCGTGCATGGACAATCCCTGTTGGCGCTACAGCACCAAAAGCTGCCGGTGTTATCCACACTGACTTTGAGAAAGGCTTTATTCGTGCAGAAGTTATCGGTTACGATGATTACATCGAATGCGGTGGCGAATCAGCAGCGAAAGACGCAGGTAAATGGCGTCTAGAAGGTAAAGACTACATCGTTAAAGATGGTGATGTAGTACATTTCCGCTTCAACGTATAATCAGTTATATTCAATTATTATCGATATAGCGATGAATTAATGGATAAGCCAGCATTGCGCTGGCTTATTTTTTATCACTTCAACTCTAAAAATAAATCAGTGTTAGGTCACAGTTTTAATTATTATTAGCTGACAAATCAGATATCAGTTTGTGATTCGCCCAGTTCGCCCAAATAACCGACGAACAAACGAATTTTCGCTGTTTTTCAAAAAAAACTATTGACGGTTTTAACTGGTATGAGCATAATGCGCCCCGTTCCCAACGAAGTGACTCACTAAGAGCAGTAGCTGTTGGAAGCAAAATGGCTACGTAGCTCAGTTGGTTAGAGCACATCACTCATAATGATGGGGTCACAGG
>NZ_CAMRAN010000060.1 GCF_947039875.1 uncultured Photobacterium sp. | reverse complement strand
AGGTAGCTTAATCGCTGTCTGCTTTACTCTGCCGCGTAGCGGCTTCGTTCAACAAGCAGTTCAAGTGGTGTATCAGCTTGTGGTTCTTTTGATAGTAGCGTTGCTGTTACCTGCTTATTATTAATAATAAATACACAATCTCCAACATTCAAATTACAGGTAGTTGTCTGTGCTTTAGTTGGTATTTTGGGTTGATATGTTACTGTTCTCCAAACAAAAGCGGAGACCAAAATAATCATTAAAACAATAATTTGAATTAATCGTCCTCGTGTTAATTTTTGTGCTGCCATTTTTATTTATTCCTTGAAATGTTACGAAGCTAAAAATACTTTATATGTAATATTAAGTGCTAACCTTATAAGGAGCTAATATTTTTCCTATTTAATTACATGGATATAGCAATAAATGAACTTAGCATAATCAGTCTTATTATATCTTTTATTGGCAGTCGCTGGGCTTGTTGTTCCTTACAGTACTGTTATAGGTATGTCTGAAATTTCGATTGTTTTTGTATCGAATTATTTGATTTTATTAAAATAAATGGCAATTCTTTACACATTAATACCTATTACACTCATTTTTATTTTCCTTGCGAACACTGTTTTTATGGCCATATACAATAATCAATCTTAGAGTTTAGAATATCAAGGCCACAATATTCTTGCCTGATCATTATATGAAAAAGCCTCAATATCCCTCTTAAACTTCGAGACAGCGTAATACTAAATTATCAAATTCTGATCATAACTTAACTTTTATTGCCGTATTACTGATCACTATCGCGGTAACGATCTGAAAGCCTAATAAACCACGATATCATTGGATATATTTACCCTATTCGACTCTGGTAGAACGAGTTCTTACATAGTCGAGGGGATGATTGTTAACCAATTGATTTTAAATAACACCTGTCTATTTAGTGAGACTAAAATAAGGATTATACCTTGGTAAATAGTGATCCAATTGAGTATATAGAGCGTATTCTATAACGTTTTATTTTACCGCTAACTAAAACACTTTTTACCATTCGCGCCACAAAATGAAAGCAATCTCATTTGGCTTTATATATCGGGATGGTTACCTTGTGGTGCACTCTGGTAAGTACCCTGAGCTTATCTGCAGTGCTTACACTTGAAGCTATCGCGGATAAATTAAAATTATTATTGAACAACAATTATTTCAGACGTATTAATTGATTATTTATCATCATTTATGGCCTTCATACTGGTTATATTGCAATCAATTAAATATGGTAAGGTTTTTAACACTCGTAATATTGCTTCATAATATGTTAAAATATTGACCTACATCAAATTGGTTAGATAGGCATATGATTTCAGACAAATTTACCACAAAACGTATCCAATCAGGTGGATGCGCTATTCACTGTCAAGATTGCAGTATTAGCCAGCTATGTATTCCATTCACGTTGAATGAGTCAGAGTTAGATCAACTGGATCAAATAATCGAACGTAAAAAACCAATCCAGAAAAGTCAAGAGCTCTTTAAAGCGGGCGATGAACTGAAATCATTGTATGCTATTCGTTCAGGTACGATCAAAAGCTATACTATTACTGAGCAAGGTGATGAGCAGATCACAGCATTCCATTTAGCCGGTGATTTGGTTGGATTTGATGCCATTAATGAAATGCTGCATCCTAGCTTTGCACAATCACTTGAAACGTCAATGGTTTGTGAAATACCGTTTGAAATTCTCGATGACTTGGCTGGTAAAATGCCAAAACTTCGCCAGCAAATCATGCGCTTGATGAGTAGTGAAATCAAAGGCGATCAAGAAATGATTTTATTGCTGTCTAAGAAAAATGCAGAAGAACGTTTAGCGGCATTTCTTTACAACTTATCATTGCGTTTTTCTCAACGCGGCTTCTCCCCTCGTGAATTCCGTTTAACAATGACGCGTGGTGATATTGGTAATTACCTTGGACTAACGGTTGAAACTATTAGTCGCTTATTGGGTCGTTTCCAAAAGTCTGAAATGTTAAGTGTTAAAGGTAAATATATTACGATTTTAGATCATGATGAACTCGCCAAGCTTGCTGGTGTGAGTAAGAATAACAATTTATAATCTGCTAATACCTATCTAATCTATTTATAAGCAGGTGCTATTCTAGCGCCTGTTTTTATATCTATTATTACTATATAGAACCGTTCATTTATCCCATTTTTGCATTTTATTATTCAAACCACTCCCCATTTGAGTAAGTTTAGAGTACAGTAAATATTATGTTAATTTTTTAATCACTTGATTTGAAAGTGTATCTGATAAATACAACGGTGAATGTGTTTCTTTGTTCTTACTCATTCAGAAAAGAGATTCAGCCGTAGGGAGACATTATTATGCAAAAATATAAAAACATACTTGTTGTCGCTGATCCTGATCGTGAACAACAACCAGCAATATCTCGTGCTATTCATTTAGCGAAGACTTGTGATGATGTGAAAATTATTGTTTTCCTTGCTATTTATGATTTTTCGTATGAAATGACATCAATGCTTTCTTCTGACGAACGTGACGCAATGCGTCGTGGTGTCGTTATGCAGCGTGAAGAATGGCTAAAAGAAATCATACAGCCACACGCTGAGCTTGGTCTTAACATTGAGATCAAAGTCGTATGGCATAACCGCCCTTACGAATCCATTATTGCCGATGTGTTCAGTCAAGATATTGATTTACTAATAAAAGCAACACATGAACATACAAAATTAGGATCTGTTATCTTTACACCAACAGATTGGCATCTATTACGTAAATGTCCTGTTCCTGTTTTATTAGTGAAGGGAGAAAACTGGCCAACAAATGGTAACGTTCTTGCCTGTGTAAATTTATCAGCTGAAGATGAAACTCATGACGATCTTAACGATAAGATCGTAAAAGAAGCCATTGCCTTTTCATCAATTACACATGCAAATGTGAACTTAGTTAACGCCTACCCTGCAACGCCTGTCAATATCACGATTGAATTACCAGAGTTTGATCCGGCATCATATACTGATGCTGTACGTGGTCACCACTTAATGACAATGAAAGCATTACGTCAAAAATATGCCATTGATGAAGAACAAACTTATGTGGTTGAAGGTTTAGCTGAGGATGTAATTCCACTGATTGCCGATGAGATTAAAGCAGAGCTTGTTATTCTAGGTACAACTGGACGTACTGGTTTATCTGCGGTCTTTATTGGTAATACGGCAGAAAATACAATTGATAGTCTAAATTGTGACTTATTGGCTTTAAAACCTGATGGCTATATTAGTCCATTAGCACCAAATTCTATTGATGAATAAATGTTACGCTCTATTTTCATATAGCAATAAACGCCTCAGTTGAGGCGTTTATATTATTTGGGCTCTGCTTCTTTTTGATTGGCAAGCCATTTAGCAAATTTCGTTAAATACCATTCATTTTCTTGTTTTGAACAGTAAGCACGACTTAGCTTTCTATGCTTCCATTCAGCAGCGATTGACACACGTGTTTGATTTGTCGCTCGTTTACCTAGATACGTTTCACAAAGCTGAGTATTAGACATCTGCCGAGCATAGCTATTTACACTGCTTCCTTGTATACCCATCTGTTGAGTTTGATGTGAACTACACCCCACTATTACACAACACAGACCAGTAAGTATAATTAGTCGTGGTTTTATCATTCTTAATCTTAAGATGTTAATTTTTCTAATCATATCAACAATTTCAATAAATAAAAATAACCACGACAATTTCTGCCATAGCAAATATGCTTAGTTAATAAATATTGACTAAACTATAATGATTAGTTAGTAATATAAGTAGTTTCGTATGCTGAAATTTCATAAAACTGTAGCATTATTTATCTATTTATTCTCTGCAAACGTATATTCTATAGGTATTAATGATAGTAAATATATTGAATTAGGTGGTAGTTTAGACCCTGCATTAGTTAATAACGTTAGCGCTAAATTACATTCACAAGCAAATAAACCAAAATATAATCATGTCGGATTAGTGCTTGGACGTGGTTATTGTTCAGGTACTTGGCTTGGTAGCGATCAACAATATAGCTATATATTAACGGCAGCCCATTGTTTACAAGGATATGAAAATAATCAGCATCAAGGCCAATATGTCAGTTTTAAATTGCATGATGGTACAGTAATTAGTTCAGGGCAATCAACTAACTACTTTAATCAATATACCGGCTGTAGTTCTGATATTGCAGTTGCAAAAATACCTAAAGTTAGCGATCCATTAGACAGCAATGGCGATGTAATTAAACAACCCTATATTGACAACCATTTTAATAAGGATCTCTTGTTAGATTCAATCGAATTAACAGGGTTTGGTATTTTTGGATCTCGTTCATTAGGTCAATTGGACTGGTTAAATAAACGTAATGGTATAGGTCAATTACGTTTTGTTTATAAAGACTGCCTAATTAATCGTGCTATTGAAAATACACCGGCATGGGCATTTGCTTCACCTGGTGATAGTGGCTCTGCAATTTGGCAACAACGAAATGGTGCCGATGTTGCTGTGGGTATTTCATCATGGTGGTTTGGATGGCAATACGGTTATTCCGGTCATGCTCCTATCGCCCTAAATAGTCAGTGGTTAAAATCTATTGTTCCAATGTTAAAAACAGTAGATGATATTCCAACTAAAATTAATGAAGAACCCGTTTTTGTATTAACCGAAAAAAATATACTTGAGACAGAGCCATTAGAAAAAGATCTAAGAGGTTCTATTTATTATGTCAAAGGAAGCAATATTGTTAATGGCCCTAGTCGTTATATATGGCGCTATCCTCATAAAACAACGTTATTTTCAACACATCTTATTCACCAACAAACGGACACGACATACCTTGTTTGGTTACAAGGCCAACGTAAGACGCATTGTGGTTGGGGGAAAGTTAATAACAGTGCTTGGTGTTATCCCGCTCCTAACCTTGGTCAATTAAAATTACAATTTAGCCAAAAGGATAATCCTGACTTACCTATTGGTCGTTATGGAGGAGAGTTTACTTTTCAGGTTAAAAGCCTTTATGACCGTAACTACAATGAAAGTATTGCCATTAGTGCCGATATAACTGTTTCTGAAGCATTACCCTTTGATGGAACCGTTACAGTAGAGTCTCCCTTTATTGGTGAGCGTTATGAAAGTTCGATGCGTGGCACCGTATATTACCTTTCACCCAATAAAAAAGGCACGAATCGTCCTCGTTGGAGCCGATATGCAGGCACTTATAGCCAATTATTAGTAGAGGTAAAGAACACCCAAACAAGTGCTATTCAGACAGTAACTTTACGTGGTGAGCGTTATCTGGGTTGTGGTTGGTCAATAATGAATAATGCCGCTTATTGTCGTAAAACTGGCCCAATTTATGGTGAGTTACGTGTTAGTTTTATTGCTGAAGATAACCTAAATTTAGAGATAGGTGAATATAAAGGCAGCTTGCCTATTACCGTCAGAGGATTACATAATCGTAAATTCAAGCAAGATCTTCGTCTTAATGTTCACCTAAATATCACGGAGTAACTGATTATGTATAAAGATCTGTGTAAGTATTATCGCTACTTTATGCTTATATTTGTGATCGGTATCAGTGCCTATTATGCTCATCATCACTGGCAACAATCTTCCCTTTCGTTAGATATGGTAGTTGTTGAGCCTGTGGTGGTTGCTTCAAATACAATTAAGCATGATATAGTTCCTATGCCAGAAAATTTCGATGTATTAATTGCAGAGGATAAAGAAATAGTTGTAGAGCAGCAAGAATTGTTAGCGCTTCAACCTCATCATTATGATGAAGAAATCCCGGTGATAAATGGCCGCAATTCACCTACCATTAATGAAAATATCAATTTATTAATTGGGAGTGATTTATGGGTGTATAAGCCCTATCTAAAAGAAGATATTGAACGAGAACAGCAATTATCTTTACCCAATGATACAACAGCCATGCAAGTAGATGATGCAGTATTGAATCAATTAGTACTTGGTGACAGTTTAATGTTGTCACTACCAAATAAAGGTACGCAACAAGTGATTATTGCCTCAATTCAGAGAGAGAAAAACGATGTAACTATATGGGAATTACAAAATTCTCAACGTCAAAATATTGGTAAGATCACTCAAATAAAAGAGATAAAAGAAGGCAGTTTTATTACAGATGATAAACAAGAATACCATCTAAGAACGGTAAGGAATAAAGGCTGGATAGCCAGTAAAAAACAATTAATTAAGAATAATAATCAATCGGTTACAAATAATAAAAAACCGTTTATAGACCAATATTTAAACATGAAATAATATGATAAGCACCATAATAAAACGGCACCGACTCAATGAAGAGTAAGGTGCCGTTTTTACTCATTTTTTACTAACTGTAATCAAACGTTAGTAACATCAATGAACATACTTTCATCAATATTTGTTGATGATACTTTTGCTTCAGTGAAAGCATACTCAGCCCTCTCACCTTCACGATCTAATGGTAGATTAACAAAATCAAATAAATTCTTATCAGCTAATTGGCTTGGGCTGATATTTTGAATTGATTTGAAAATCGCATCAACACGACCAGAGGTCTTTTTATCCCAGTCAATCAACATCGCTTTAATACTTTGACGTTGTAAATTCTCTTGTGAACCACAAAGATTACAAGGAATGATTGGGAATTGCTTATATTCAGCGTATTTGATCAGGTCTTTTTCACGACAGTATGTCAATGGACGAATAACAACGTTACGACCATCGTCAGAGCGCAATTTAGGCGGCATTGCTTTTAAACGAGAACCATGGAACATATTTAAGAATAATGTTTCGACGATATCATCTAAATGGTGCCCTAGTGCAATTTTAGTCGCGCCAATCGTTTCAGCAAAAGAGTACAGCGTGCCACGACGTAAGCGAGAGCATAATCCACACGTTGTCTTACCTTCTTCTACTTTTTCCTTAACAACAGAATATGTATCTTTATCGACAATGTAGTAAGGAATATTTAGGCTTTGGAAATACTCTGGCAAAATATGCTCAGGAAAGCCAGGTTGCTTTTGATCAAGGTTAACCGCGACAACGTCAAACTTAATTGGCGCTGCTTTTTGTAAATTAAGCAGAATATCCAGCATCGCAAATGAATCTTTGCCACCACTAATACATGCCATTACCACATCACCTTCTTCGATCATGTTGTAATCAATAATGGCATTACCCATATTGCGGCGAAGACGTTTTTGCAGTTTGTTATATTCAAGTGTTTCTTTACGGTTATCTGTCTGATTCATTACTACTTCTCGAACTACCGACAACATCGATAGTAGAATTGCGGGATAAGAATTTATAGGGCATGAATTATACGTATTTTATTGTTGGCTGGAAATAGCTATCCACAATAAAAAGCCCAGCACATAATGGCTGGGCTTGTTTAATCAAAATGATCGAAGGATTACTTAAAAAAACCCATCACAAATTTCTTCACTTGGTCAATTAAACGACTAAAGAAACTTCCTTCATCAACAGCTTCTAACGCCACAAGTGGTTGTGTACCGACTTGTTTATCATTAACTGAGTAAATGATCTCACCCACTTGTTGCCCCTTAGCGATTGGAGCCTCAAGTTCATTATTTAGCTCAACACTTGCCGTTAGTTTTTTAGTATCATTACGTGACAGCGTAACATAACTTGTTTTATCAACACCTAATCTAACTTGGTCTTTATCACCAAACCATACACGCTCAGTAATGATTTCATCACCTGCTTTATGTGGCGTTATTGTTTCAAAAAAACGGAAACCGTAATTTAACAATTGCTTACTTTCAAGCTCGCGTGTTTTGGTACTTTTTGTACCCATAACAACTGCAATTAAACGCATACCGCCTTCTGTCGCTGAACTGGTTAAGCTATAACCTGCGCCACTGGTGTAACCTGTCTTCATACCATCAACGTTCATGCTTGGATCATAAAGTAAGCCATTACGGTTACGTTGAGTAATATTATTATAAGTAAATGATTTTTCACTATAAAGCGGGTAAATATTTGGTAAGTCACGAATAAGTGCCTGACCTAACAAGGCAATATCATAAGGAGTAGTATATAGCTCGTTATTATCTAAGCCATGTGGGTTAGCAAAGTTAGAGTTATTCATCCCTAACTTTTTCGCCCATGAATTCATTAAACTCACAAAGGATTGCTCAGATCCCGCTACGTGTTCTGCAATCGCAACACTTGCATCATTACCTGATTGAATAATCAAGCCTCGAAACAAGTCCATCAGAGGAACTTCACTACCCACTTCAATAAACATTTTTGACGAATCGGGGAAATTTCTTGCCCAAGCATTACGACTAATGAGAACAAGATCTTTCTCATTAATATTACCTTGCTTCATTTCTTGACCGGCAACATAGCTTGTCATTAATTTGGTCAAGCTCGCTGGGTTTAACTTTTCGTTTGCATCCTTCTCTACTAAGACTTTACCTGTATTGTAATCCATCAATACATAGCCTTTTGCACTTAATGTTGGCGCATCAGGTAAGACCGTTGGCATTGCTGCAAACGCTGAAAATGATAAAGAGTAAAGCGCAGTAGCACCAACAAGAGACAAAAAACGAGTAGTTTTTTCCATGTGAGGCAAATTCCTTTAAAAAACAATAAAATCAAGCTACATAGCTATTAAGGACTTGCAGAAACTTAATAGGTATTGAGATTGGTTGCCAGTATATCGAAAAAATATAATAAAACAGATATTAGTAACATTGTCTTACCAATTCCTATCACTGATTACATTTATAACGTTAATTGCTTTAAATATAAATCATTACGTGCAATTAACTACTGCTTATTTGACTTTAAATTAATAAATACTGTTGTGTTCGCATTTTTATTGCAGCACTAACAGAGAATCCCTATTAAATAGTCAAAGGTTAGGTTAAATTTATT
The DNA here is from genome assembly GCF_947039875.1 of uncultured Photobacterium sp. GTDB lineage: Bacteria > Pseudomonadota > Gammaproteobacteria > Enterobacterales > Vibrionaceae > Photobacterium. Next base: position 12,634 of record NZ_CAMRAN010000060.1, on the reverse strand, counting down.
CTATTGCTGTTTATCAATTAGGAACAAGTATGAATAATTACAATAAATTAGAACGTCATGCTAAAAAGCTGTCTCGACTTGGGCATCTCAGTGCTATTTGTGGTTGGGATCAAGCGGCAATGATGCCTAATGGTGGTGCGCAAGCACGTTCAGAAGCAATGGCTGAGCTCGCCGTTATTTCACATGAACTGGCCACCGCTCCTTACTTAGAAAATTGGTTTGTAGAAGCAGAAAAAGAACATCTTACCACCGAACAGCGTGTCAGCCTTGTAGCTCTTAAACGTCATTGGATGATGCATAATATTTTACCTGCAGATCTCGTTGAGCTGCAGTCACTCGCAGGTTCTCAATGCGAGCATGCTTGGCGCTCACAACGTAAAGAAAATGACTGGGAAGGCTTTAAAACTAACTTAAAGCCAGTGGTTGAATTAGCGCGCCAAGAGGCAGCTATTCGCTCACAAGCAACAGGGTTAAGTCGTTATGATGCCCTTCTGGATATTTATGAGCCAGGAATGACATCTGCAGTACTCGACAGTATTTTTGCTGAAGTAAAATCATGGTTACCTCAACTTATTCAACAAGTCGAAGCCAAACAAGCGGCAGAAGAAACATTACCGCTATCTGCACCATTTGCTATCGAGAAACAGCAAGCACTAAGTCTTGATGCAATGGCTTTATTGGGCTTTGATTTTGACCACGGACGACTAGATATCAGTACTCACCCATTTTGTGGTGGCGTACCAACGGATGTTCGTATTACAACCCGCTATGATGAAAATGATTTCACTTCTGCATTGATGGGCGTCATTCATGAAACCGGCCATGCACGTTATGAGCAAGGCTTACCACAACAATGGCGTGATCTTCCTGTCGGTGAAGCACGTTCAATGGGCATTCATGAATCACAAAGCTTATTTTGTGAAATGCAATTAGCGCGTAGTCCGGCATTTAGCTGTTTATTAGCCCCAATGGTACAAAAGTCGTTTAATTCAGCAGAAGCATCATTATCTGCTGAGAACCTTCGCCTGATTAATACACGCGTTAAACCAGGGTTTATTCGCGTTGATGCAGATGAAGTGACTTATCCTGCACATGTTATCTTACGTTATGAAATTGAACGTGACTTAATTGAAGGTAAAATTGAAGTGGATGATATTCCAACGATTTGGGACCAAAAAATGACCCAATATCTTGGTATTTCAACGCAAGGTAACTTCACTAATGGTTGTATGCAAGATATTCATTGGACTGACGGTAGTTTTGGCTATTTTCCAAGTTATACCCTAGGTGCAATGTATGCTGCACAATTCATGGCAACCATCAATAAAAAAATCAATGTTGAACAGCTTGTCGCTCAACGTAACCTAACGCCAATCTTTGAATGGTTACATGACAATATTTGGAATAAAGGCTCAACGTTATCAACCGATGAACTGGTAGAGCAAGCAACTGGGGAAACACTAAACCCTGAGTATTTTAGACAACATTTAATACAGCGTTACTTAAATAACTAGTCACTGCTTTTTATGAACTTCTAACAAAAAAGTAATTATTTTATTAAGTTGTAATATTTAGCAAGATAATATCGGTTAGATCACAGTTTAATCAGCATTGTTTTTTATACTCATTATCAATAAAGATAACGAGTATCATTAAGGGTTTAATAATGACTTATAAAGCAGCAGATCTCAATTACCATGGCGAAAATTGTGGTGTGCATAACTGGATCACAGATGGCGGCCAATCATTCTACTGGCATCCTGATTGGTTACACATTGCGGAAGATGAAACAGGCCTTCACAGTCGACATGAAATTGAAGTTGAAAAAGGTGGAGAAATCACTAAAGGTCATGCTGTTCATGCGATTTTGAAGCGTTTAAATGAAATGTTAAGCAACGATCACGCTTAAATTACACACTAGAAATTATTAATGTTTCATAAAAAAGCCACTATCAGCATTGATGATAGTGGCTTTTCTTTTATCTATTAATTAGCAGAATTAAGCGTATCGATTCGCTGTATTCTCAGCAACTTTTACAATAACTTTAACTGCAAGTTCCATACCTTCAACAGTGATAAATTCATGAATACCGTGGAAATTATAACCGCCAGTAAAGATATTAGGACAAGGTAAACCCATAAATGATAGTCGAGCACCATCAGTGCCACCACGAATAGGTTTTATTTCCGGCTTAACATCACAATCCAGCATCGCTTGCTGAGCAATATCAATGATATGTGGGAAAGGTTCCACCATTTCACGCATATTATAGTAAGAGTCCGTTAAGATCAGTTCTACTCGACCCTGTGTCAACTTGCTGTTCAGCTCGTCTACTTTTTGTTGTATGAAGGCTTTACGCTTCTCTTGACCATCACGATCAAAATCACGAATGATATAACCCAATTCAGTACGAGCAACAGATGCTTCCATTGATTTAAGGTGGTAAAAACCTTGATAGCCATCAGTGCATTCTGGCGTTTCATCAGCAGGCATCATTAATTGAAATTGTGCTGCAATGTTCATGGAATTAACCATTTTATTTTTTGCAGTGCCTGGATGAACGTTGACACCATGACAAATAACATCTGCAGAAGTTGCATTGAAATTTTCATATTCCAACTCACCAATTGGGCCACCATCGATAGTATAAGCCCACTGTGCACCAAACTTTTCAACATCAAATAAGTTTGCGCCACGACCGATTTCTTCATCCGGTGTAAAACCAATACAAATATCGCCATGCTTAATTTTAGGATTGGCAATAAGATAAGCGATAGCTGTCATGATCTCAGCAACCCCCGCCTTATTATCAGCACCAAGCAGCGTTGTACCATCTGTCGTAATTATATTGTGACCGTGTAACTTATTCAAATCTGGGTATTGAAATGGAGAAAGGATTTCATCCCCTATTCCTAATGCAATATCGCCACCACGGTAGCTCTCAACAAGCTGTGGGCGAACATTTTTACCTGAAGCATCAGGTGCGGTATCCATATGAGCAATAAAACCAATTGCAGGAATATCACCTTCCATATTTGCAGGTAATCGTGCGGTAAGGTAGCCATTGTTATCTAGAGCAACATCACTAAGCCCTAACTCAACCATTTCTGATTGAAGAGCTTCAGCTAAAACACGTTGCCCAACTGTACTAGGGCAAGAAGAAACTGCATCGTTAGATTGAGTGTCAAAACTTACATATCGTAAAAAACGTTCTATTAACTTATCCATAAAGTCGCCTTTCTTGCTTGAGCTGACAGCTTACTACTGCCCTTATGTATTATTGGCTACATTATGGTTATATGAAAATAAATGACATTGAGATACATCATCATTAAGGCTTTTTTTTGTAAAATGAGGCCCATTTTTAAATGAACATTTAATTAAACAGCATGAATTATTTGAAATTAAGTATTATTGATGAATTTAAAAAGTGCGTTATTTTTAATAGCAAACGTATGAAGTTATAGTGCGTTAGGTTGTAGATCTAAAAAAAAGCTCCTATATAAAGGAGCTCTTTGTAGCTATCTTAATAGTATTACGCATTAAATGTATCATTGTTAAGCGGCTCACTGACATTATCATCATCAGATTTTGGCTTATTACTATCATTTGGATTAGATACAGAGGTCACCTGCAATGTAATACCAAACATATTACGATAGATAATTGCTTTCACATTAAAGAAAAATGGCAATGTCCAAATTAAGCCAATACCTGCAGTGACAAGTGACATGAAAAAGAAGATCATTACGATCAAGTAAATTGCCGTCATTGGCATCACTTTACGCACCGTTGCCATAAAGGAATATTGAATAGCTTTAATCGGTGTAACACGCTTCTCACACACAAGCAAAATAGCCATGCTTAGCGCCATTGTTAAAAATCCCCCGACTAAAGGGAAAATGCTGCTACCAATCCCCTGAATAGAAGAAATTAATAATATTGTAATAATCGATACAAGTGTAAACGAAAATCCTTTAACGATTTGACTTGGTTTTGTTGGCAACCCTACTGAATGATTAAGCGCCATTAAACTGACCCCAACATATAACGGAGCAATCAAAACATCAGACCAAAAGTTAGCCATAAAGCCCGCTTTTAGAATATCAGGGGTAAACCCCTTCCCCGTTATAAAAGCGTCAAAAAACACATTCGGATTACCTAACTGAACTTTTAAGCCTAATAACAATAATGCGATTTGTGCAATAAACAAACAAATAACAGCGGGTAAAAACTTAGTGAAATTCTTTGTTGTAATTTTGAACGCTTCTTGAAGAACAGCTATCGGTTGTAGATCAACATCGCCCTTCATTGCTTTTTCAATTGAACCGCCAACGTGAAAACTTTTTTTAGTTGTCTCTTTCATACTCATATCATCATTATTTAGGTATTTGTATTGTACGTCACTCATCATGGTACAAAAACACTATTCACGTAAAAATTTATTTCAAAACCATGTAACCGCCTAAAAAACAGACAATAAATTACTTGCTAAAGGTGATAACTACCGCTTTTTTATACTTTATTCTACATGCCACGACTACTATTGAACGTAAGTAAAAAATTTTTGAGCTTAAAAATAAAATATTTAACTACGCCTTTAATCGTAATTTATTTTTTCAGTATTGTTTGTAATCGCGGCCGTATTGCAATGATTCAACGTGCTATCATTAAAGTAAGCTGCGCCTAATCTATAAATTTAGTGAGAAAATGCTTTAAATTGAAAGACTACAGGTCTATTATGCGCCCCTAATTTTAGCCAAAATATTGGGGCTTAACCAATCAGTCCCAAGGTGGAGATAACGTAGAATTGAACGTTGCAAAAACATCTAAGAAACCTGTAATTCAGCTGAAGGGTCTTAGCAAAAGCTTTGACGGTAAGCAAATCATTACAGGTTTGGATCTAGACGTAAACGATGGTGAGTTTTTAACCATTTTAGGTCCATCAGGCTGTGGGAAAACCACAGTACTTCGTCTTATTGCTGGCTTTGAAACTGCCGATAACGGTCAGATTACCATTGCCAATAAAGATGTTACTGACATTCCAGCTGAACAGCGTCTCGTTAATACGGTGTTTCAGAGTTATGCACTGTTTCCACATATGACAGTGTTTGAGAACGTCGCGTTTGGTTTACGCATGCAAAAAGTGCCACCGAGTGAAATTGAACCTCGAGTTATGGAAGCATTGCGTATGGTGCAACTTGATAAATTTGCCCCTCGTAAACCACATCAATTGTCCGGTGGCCAGCAACAACGTGTTGCGATTGCCCGTGCAGTTGTTAATAAGCCAAAAGTTCTTTTGCTTGATGAATCACTTTCTGCTCTTGATTACAAATTACGTAAACAAATGCAGCTTGAATTGAAACAGCTTCAGCGGAAACTTGGCATTACTTTTATTTTCGTAACTCACGATCAAGAAGAAGCACTATCAATGTCTGACCGAATTATCGTTATGCGCGATGGTTGTGTTGAACAAGATGGTAGCCCTCGTGAAATTTACGAAGAGCCGACGAACCTCTTTGTTGCCCACTTTATCGGCGAAATCAACGTATTTGATGCCATTGTTAAAGAACGTTTAGACAGTAAACGTATCATGGCAGATGTTGAAGGTCGTCACTCTTTAATCCACTGTGAGCTTGATGTTGCTATTGGCGACAAAGTGAAAGTGCTATTACGCCCAGAAGATATCCGTATTGAAGAAATTCATAATGGTGAACAAGCGACGGGTATTTTAGGTAAGGTTAAAGAGCGTACTTATAAAGGTATGACGCTTGATTCTGTGGTACAGCTAGATTCAGGAAAATCGGTAATGGTTAGTGAGTTCTTCAATGAAGATGATCCTGACGTAGACCACTCTCTTGATCAGAAAGTTGCCATTACTTGGGTTGAAAGTTGGGAAGTGGTGCTAGCAGATGAGCAAGAAGTTTAATCTCCAAAACATCATCATAACGATTGTTGTAAGTTGGTTGCTGCTATTTGTATTTGTACCAAACCTTATGATTATCGGCACGAGTTTTTTAACCCGTGATGATGCAAACCTGATCAAAATGGTGTTCACATTAGATAATTATGAACGCCTTTTCGATCCAATGTATGCAAAAGTGCTTTTGCATTCATTTAATATGGCAATTACAGCAACGCTATTATGTTTGCTGATCGGCTACCCTTTTGCGTACGCCATAGCTAAAATGCCTGAAAAATGGCGACCATTTATGCTCTTTATGGTCATAGTACCTTTTTGGACTAACTCATTAATACGCACATATGGCTTAAAGTTGATGCTCGGTACACGCGGTATTTTAAATAATACGCTAATGTACTTAGATATTATTGATAAGCCTATTCGTATTATGTACACCGAGTACGCTGTAATGATTGGCTTAGTTTATATACTATTGCCGTTTATGGTACTGCCTTTGTACTCCGCGATTGAAAAGCTTGATAATAACTATATTGAAGCCGCTCGCGATTTAGGTGCTAATAAAGTTCAAACATTTATTAAAGTTATTTTCCCATTAACAATGCCAGGTATTATCGCTGGCTGTTTATTGGTACTACTTCCAGCATTAGGTATGTTTTATGTATCTGATTTACTTGGTGGTGCTAAGAACTTGTTAATTGGTAACGTGATTAAGAGTCAGGTACTCAACGCTCGTGACTGGCCATTTGGCTCTGCAACCAGTATTGCACTGACGTTAGCAATGGCAATTATGTTATATGCCTACTATCGAGCAGGAAAATTACTGAATAAAAAAGTGGAGCTTGAATAATGGGTCGTTTTTTTAAATTCAGCTTTATGTCTGTGGTGTATACTTTTTTGTATGCCCCGATTATCATCCTGATCATTAACTCATTTAATGCCAGTAAGTTTGGTATGAAATGGGGCGGATTTACCACCAAGTGGTATGAAGACCTACTCAATAATGATAGCTTAATGCAAGCTGCCAGCCACTCGATTACGATTGCGGTTATTTCAGCAACTGCGGCATCGTTAATTGGTAGCTTAACGGCTGTAGCCCTGTTCCGTTATAATTTCAAGGGCAAGAAGTTTGTATCAGGCATGCTATTTTTAGTTATGATGTCACCTGATATTGTAATGGCAATTTCGTTACTGGCTTTGTTCCTATTACTTGGCGCAAACCTTGGTTTCTTAACGTTATTACTATCACATATTACTTTTTGTCTACCGTTTGTTGTCGTAACTGTTTACAGTCGATTAAAAGGCTTTGATGTAAAAATGCTTGAAGCTGCCCGTGACTTAGGCGCGAGTGAATGGGTGATTTTAAAACAAATTATCCTACCACTAGCTAAGCCCGCAGTTGCTGCTGGTTGGTTATTAAGCTTTACATTATCACTTGATGACGTAATTGTGAGTTCGTTCGTTACAGGTCCTAGTTATGAAATTCTACCTTTAAAGATTTACTCGATGGTTAAAGTCGGTATTTCACCAGAGGTCAATGCATTAGCAACTATCATGCTGATTATTTCACTGTTCCTTGTGATTTGTTCGCAATTACTTGCAAGAGAAAAGAAATAGCATCACGACTTTTAGCAAAATCAAATGGCTAACTTAAATAAGTTAGCCATTTTTTTATCTGTGGTTTTATCACACCATGTAAGCTTTTAATGTCCATCAACACTTCAATCCCTCTTCAATAGCGCTCATTACACAACTAACCTCACAATGACCACTCAGGTTCTATTTTCAGTTTTAATGAAGCGTAACATTGATTTGTATAACAATATTATCTAAACGTTAACAATCTGTTATTAATCAATACCCTGAGAATAAATATCTTATCGAAGTGCTCATATTTGTAATGGTGGTATGATTTTATCTGCTATACTAGCAACGTTTATCAATTCATATTTGTTTAAAAAACATCTTTATTTAAGTGTCTATAAGCAACACAAAATTAGGAGAGGCGGTTAAAAGCCGCAAGAGAACACTCTCGATATCCTGTTTAGTTAGGAGCTAACAACAATGAAAAAATGGTCTTTATTGATGGCCGGTACAGTTTGTGCTATGTCAATGTACTCAAACATTGCCACTGCCGCAGATTCAAAGAGTAATGAATTATACTTTTACAACTGGTCTGAATATATTCCAAATGATGTATTAGAACAGTTCACAAAAGAAACCGGTATTAAAGTAATTTATTCGACTTACGAGTCGAATGAGACCATGTACGCTAAATTAAAAACTTATGATAAAGGCTACGATTTAATTGTTCCTTCAACTTACTACGTTTCTAAAATGAGTAAAGAGGGCATGCTTCAGAAAATCGATAAATCAAAAATTCCTAATTTTGCAGGTATCGATAAAAACTATTTAGATAAGCCTTTTGATCCTAACAATGATTACTCTATCCCTTACATTTGGGGTGCGACAGGTATCGGTGTAAATACTGATGTCATCGATAAGTCAAAAATCACTAGCTGGGCTGATTTATGGGACCCTAAATGGCAGGGTCAGCTAATGATGATGGATGATGCACGTGAAGTGTTCCACATTGCATTACGTAAACTAGGCTACTCTGCTAACACTCAAGATCCTAAGCAAATTAAAGCGGCTTATGAAGAGCTTAAAAAACTGATGCCTAACGTATTAGTCTTTAACTCTGACTTCCCTGCTAACCCTTACATGGCTGGTGAGACATCACTAGGTATGTTGTGGAATGGTTCTGCCTACATGGCGCGTAAAGAAGGTGCTCCTATTGACATCGTATGGCCCAAAGAAGGTGCAATCTTCTGGATGGACAGCTTAGCAATTCCAGTTAATGCGAAGCACGTTGATAATGCATACAAGATGATCAATTTCTTACTTCGCCCTGATATTGCAGCAAAAATTGCACTACAAATTGGTTACCCAACACCCGTTGCAGCAGCTAAGAAATTGTTGCCTGCTGATTTTGTTAACGATCCAAGCATCTACCCACCACAATCAGTGATGGATGCGGGAGAATGGCAGAACAGCGTAGGTCCAGCAAGTGAACTATATGAAGAATATTACCAAAAGCTAAAAGCTGGTGAGTAATAATTATCGTTAGAAAGTAAAAAAGCCGAGCTTTAAAGCTCGGCTTTTTTATACACAAGATAAGTACTCTATTTAATGATAATAAATATCACAATTTAACCGTCAGAATACTCACCTCTTTACTAATAGGATTAACTTCAAACTGATCACTTATTTTAATCGACTCAACTTGAGGTAATCCCCATGCTTCATAATTCACAACGTTCCCATCAGTACTAATATTAATAGGAACACCGCTTAATACACGTCCACTCCATGAAACCGATGAAACCGATGCAGCAAATGCCATCGAACTAAAAATAGAAACTACTACTAATACAACATTACGTGCCTGTTTAATATTCATAAATATAATTTCCAGTATGTTATTTATACTAATAGTAGTATTGGCATACTGAAAAGTAAGTAAAAAAATATGCTAATAAGCAATTAATTGCTCTGAATCAAAAAAATATAATATCGCATATAGAATTAGCATCTTTATATATAGAATAAATCACATGCTAACACCAAATTTATAATGTTAGTTAACGATATTTCCCATGAATTCAGGTACTACTTCGGATGCTTTACCATAATGTTTCTCTTCAAATTCATTTTCAACATTACTTGGTTCTAAATTAAGCTCTACTGTATGAGCGCCTTGTAGTGTAGCCTCATGGACAAAACCTGCTGCCGGATATACATTGCCAGAGGTGCCGATAGCAATGAATAAATCAGCTTTCACAATCGCGTCATGGATTTTATCCATACCAATTGGCATTTCCCCAAACCATACAATATCAGGTCGTAGGGGGGCTGGAATTTGACAACAATGACAATGATCACTCGTATGCAGATCGCCTTGCCATTCCACTGTCTGTCCTGATTCACAACAACGTGCTTTTAATAGCTCACCATGCATATGAATCACATTATGGCTACCTGCCCGCTCATGAAGATTATCGATATTTTGCGTCACAATCGTTACTGTGCCATCTAATTCAGCTTCTAGCTTTGCTAATGCATAATGAGCAGTGTTAGGGGCAACAGATCCATTCTCTATCTGCGCTCGACGAGCATTATAAAACGCTTGTACTAACTCTGGATCGCGCTGATAGCCTTCAGGAGTCGCAACATCTTCAACTCGATGTTCTTCCCACAATCCATCTGCTGCACGAAAGGTACGTATCCCTGATTCAGCAGAGATACCCGCCCCCGTTAATACGACAATATTTTTGTAAGGAAATAACATAGCAACATCCCTATGGTGATAATAATGGTTAATCTTTATATTATATTTATACCACTGATTTTATATGGATTAACGGTGTTTTTTATTAGACGTTAGTCTTAGAGTTCATGTATTGCCATTCATCCTAAATTATGCTCATAAAAAAAGCCGATACAGTTGACTGTATCGGCCTTCATTTTGATGCTTAATCGTTAACTATCTAGCGATGGTTTTGATTTTCCTGCATCCTGTTTTTCAGATTCATAACCTGGTTGATTCTCAGGTAAATCTTTTACTTCATCAAACCACAAGTTATGGTGCTCACGTGCCCATGTTTCATCAACATCGCCAGTCACCATGCCATCTAAACCCGCTTCCATGCCAAATAAACCAATATAAATATGGAATATAAAACCACAGATTAGAATCAGTGCCGATAACATATGAAGTAAATTTGATAGCTCCATATCACGACGGGTTTGATCAAAAATAGGGAAATCTAACACAAAACCACTGGCCGCAATCGAGAAACCAAATACGATCAATAGCCAAAAGATAACTTTCTCACCACCGTTAGAGAACCCTGCAGATGGATGTGATCCTTTATGTTTACCCACCATGCCGCCCATCTTTTTAAACCACTCAAGATCGACTTTATTAAAGGTACTTTTACGCCACCATTTAACCAAGACAGCAAGTAATAGGATCGCAAAAATAGGTCCCATGTAGTTATGGTATTGCTTGGCGGCAAGAATAACCCATCCCCAAATTTCGGTAGGCACAATAGGCTTAATAAAATGTTTACCATAAACTAACGTTAAGCCACTGAACCCTAATGTAAGGAAGGTGAAAGCCATGCTCCAGTGCAATGCACGATCAATACGGCTCCAGCGTTTGATTTTACGGCCCGTTTTAGGCTTACTTAGCTTTAGTGGTCCAATAACCACATAAGCAAGTGTTACCATCACCAGACTACCAAAAATCGCTAAAGCACCTAATGGTGACATCCACTTTTCTTTAAGGATATACCACGTTTGTCCTGGCACACTGATTAGCACATCATGCTCAGGCCAACCTGATGTGGTGTAACCTTTCTCGCCATCTTTTACCATTCGCCAGTAATCAGCTCCAGCAAAGCCAATTACTTCTTTTTTAACTACGGCTTCACCTGTGGTCGTTGTATCACTACCACTTGCCATCGTGGATACTGAAAACACCATCATTAAAGCGGTAACTATGATAGTTAACCAGCGTTGAATTCGCTTAGTCATTAAAGCTCCTATCCACTTTAAAAAGCAGATTAATTGGCACACCTATCACAACGGTGGGCCTAACTATTACACGCATCGATAAATGGACTTAACATACCTCATTAAATCCATTTAAATATGATTAAGCTTTACGTACTTTACTTGCGTCGTAAGCTAAATCATCAATGCTTGCCCAACCCGCATCTTTTGCGCCACGAGCCACAACACGCTTGCTGAAAATTTCAGAGATTTTTTCAGCATCACCAGCAAGTAATGATTTAGTCGAACACATCGAAGCACACATTGGTAACTTCCCTTCTGCAATACGATTTGCGCCATAAAGCAGACGTTCTTTTTCAGAACCCGGTTCAGTATTTGGGCCGCCAGAACAATAAGTACACTTATCCATTTTACCACGCTCAGCAAACGCATCTTGCTTAGGAAATTGTGGCGCACCAAATGGACAAGCAAATAAGCAATAACCACAGCCGATACATAAATCTTTATCGTGCTGTACAATGCCGTCTTCTGTTTGGCTAAAGCAATCAGCAGGACATACCGCCATACAAGGCGCATCACTACAGTGCATACAAGCAACAGAGATTGATGTTTCGCCAGGAAGACCATCGTTTAAGGTTACAACGCGACGACGCTGAATACCCCAACCAACCGCTTCTGAATTGGCATTTTTACAAGCTGTTACACAACCATTGCACTCAATACAACGCTTAGAGTCACAAAGAAATTTCATACGTGCCATCAGGTGACTCCTTACGCTTTAGTGATTTTACACAAAGTAACTTTGGTTTCTTGCATTTGGGTAACAGGATCATAACCATACGTTGTTGCCGTATTGGCTGCTTCACCTGAAACATAAGGCGCACAACCTTCAGGGTAATGCTCACGTAGACTCACACCTTCAAATTCACCACCAAAGTGGAACGGTAAGAAAGCCAGACCTTCACGAACACGTGGCGTTACCATCGCTTTCACTTTAATTCGGCCTTTTTCTGCACCTTCTACCCACACCATCTCACCATCTTTAATGCCAATATCGTTAGCATCTTTGAGGTTAATCTCAACAAACATTTCTTTTTGAAGTTCAGCTAACCATGGGTTTGAACGTGTTTCTT
>NZ_CAMRAN010000059.1 GCF_947039875.1 uncultured Photobacterium sp. | reverse complement strand
AAACCAAAACCTTTCTCTTCGTTAAACCATTTTACTAGACCAGTTGTTTGATTAGACATGTGATGTCCCTTATTAGTTGAGATTAATTAACCGCTAAAATGCGATGTGCTACGTGGTTAAATTATTAATGTTACTGCCAATACAAGGGAAACACAGAGATACAAAACGAAAACGTCACTGTAGCTTTTAGTTTAACTGTTACTTGGTGCTGCATTTAATAACTCTTAAACAACAGAGCGAGATGGATAATAGCAGGTGTGGTGCTGATGTACACACCTTTTTCCCTTTTTTTTTAAAAAGGCCATTATAAAATAGTAAAACAATGGTTGTTTGTATGAATTTTTGATTGATTTTGTGTGCTAGTTTTTAGAACAAAGCCTAATATGGCACTATGATTTGGAGTATTCATAATCGTTCGTGCTTATGGGATATACAAAGAGTATATTAATAAAAGAAATGAACAAAAACAGGGGAAGCAATAATGACTTATGAAACTAAAACAATGGAAGTACCTGTTGCTATCGCTGAAAGAGTGCAAGCACTTATTGATGGGTTTAAAGCAAAAGAAATCTTTAAGGTTGAGCGTAAGGCGGTAGTAAATAACTTCCTTGCGATGGATGGCCTTAGCTGTGAAATGGCTGTTTATAGTTTACCGCAAGCTGAATTGCTTGATACGCTACGTTTTGTCTATGAGTTGTCAGGCACAAACAGCAAATTCATTACAAATATTCTGATTCAATCGCGAGAAAACCCTAAAAAAGTGTTATCCGATGCTCAGAGAACTGCGGCTAAGAGTCTATTGTTTAATTTGATTAATGATCCATCTGTCGTGTCAGCGATGAAAGAGATCTAATCTTAATCTGTGAGTAATCAACAATAAAACTTGATTACCACCGATATTCAGCTAGTAATTATAACCTTTCTGACTGCGGTGGTAATTTAGACTCATATATTAAATATATCTTCAGCTGTACTAGCTCAGAACTAATAATCAAATTGGCAATAGAACTTACAAATTTAACGAATAATGTGCTTTTCTGATTGTATTATACATTTCTTTTCGCGTGTTTTTAACATTACCAAAGTCTGGCGTTTATCTAATAAAAATCGGTTTTATCTTGACATAATAATTTATCCCTCTTTCCCGATATAAGTATTCTCTTATTTTTACGATCTATCTTAGTTATTATTTACCGTCACGGGAAAATATAAGTTTACAATATATCGAACTATTGCTAATCGTTTAACTATAACAATTAAATAGAGCATATCGTGTTTAATAATATTTTTAAATTTAAATATTATTATGTTATTGATATAAAAGAATTGTCATATATATATGTTCTCTCTATAAGAATAATTAGAAGATAATGTATAGTTATATTTTCATTTTTAAATTGTACAAGATACAATATTCTTCATTTCCTTTTATTCTCTCTTTTTCGTGGTTTTAATATGCAATTTCGTCTTGTTTTTTTACTGTGTGGTTTAGTTGTTTCTTCTTGTACATTTGCCCAATCTTTTTCTTTACCGATTTGGAAAGAAAAAGCAGAAGCACTTGGTTATGAATTACCTAAACCGATTGGCTTTAATTTAAGCTATATGTCGCTAGAGCAAGGGATTCAAGTTGATAGTATTGGTTTAAGTGGACTGCATTTACCTAGCTTCGTTCGCGATATCGATATGCAAACAGAAAAAGGTAAACAAACCAGTGAGGTAGTGACACTTCGTGCTGATGTGTGGCTATTTCCATTTCTTAATGTTTATGCTCTTGCGGGGAAAATGAAAGGAAAATCTGAGATCTCTGTAAACTATGTAGTTTCGGTTAAGCCGCTATTACCTGGACGACCTGATCATAAAATAAAAGGTCGAATTGATAACTTTTCGCTTGATCTTGAAGGTTATCTTTATGGCGGGGGTATTGTTTTAGTTGGCGGGTATGAAAACTGGTTTGGCTTAATTGATATCAGTTATACTCAAACCCAACTCACTATTATTGATGGTAATATTGATGCTTGGGTGATTAGCCCACGTGTTGGTTATGATTTCCATAAGTTCGGTGTCCCTCTTCGTTTATGGGGCGGTGCGATGTATCAAAATATAGAGCAATCATTATCGGGGAAATTAAGTGAATTGGGTTTACCAAGTGCACTAAATTCGATCGTGAAAGATGGTAAGTTTCACATTGACCAACACTTAACTACAGATTGGAATCCTATTATGGGGGCTCAATATCAAATCAATCCAAATTTAAATCTGTTAGCTGAATTCGGGTTTGGTGACCGCCAGAGTGCTTTTGTTTCTATTGATTTTCGCTATTGAGGAGATGTTTACTGGTGAAAACACTTTTATTATCCTCTTTAATCATTATCAATAGCTCATACCTGTATGCTGCCGATGATAGTCAGCAAGGTGACTGGATTGATGATTTCCTAACTAAATTGGGATCTAGTGACACAATAGATGTTTCACAAGGGATTGATTGGGGCGTGCTTCCTGGTCCTTTTTCGAATCCTGAGCAAGGCATTGGATTTGGCATTGCTGCTGTTGGTTTGTATGCTCCTTCTGATTGGGGGGAGGCAACACCTTATTCAACATTAGCGATCAAATCTTATATATCTTCAACGGGTTCATATGGGTTAGGGCTTGAGAATCGAACCTATTTAAATCACGATAGATTACGCTTACTTGGTGATGTGTGGATTAGCTATTCTCCGCAATACTATTGGGGTATTGGAAAAAAAGCGGCTGAAGATAATCGTAATAAAAGTGAATATCAAGGACGCATTTTTAAAGTTGCTCCGAAAGTCTCATATCAGTTTTTACCGCATATCTATGTGACTTTGGGGTGGAATTTCCAAAGCTACGCGAAACAAAAAATTGATAGTGATTTATTAACCTCATATCAATTAGAAAATCAAAGAAGTAGTGGTATCAGCACCACGTTTGAATATGACAGCCGAGATTTTGAGCCTAATCCATATCATGGCATGCTTTTGTTTGCTGAGTGGGTAAATTACCGAAAAAGCTTAGGCTCTGATCAAAATTACCAACGCCTGACGATCAATTATCGTCAATATGTTGAAATAACTGAGACTGATGTGCTCGCTTGGGATCTTTACGGCCAGAAGGTTGATGGCGATATCCCTTGGTATGGTTATGCTGAGATGGGTAATGATGATCGTATGCGCGGATATTATACTGGGCAATATCGAGATCGTTATCAGCTTTCTAGCCAAATAGAGTTGAGGCATCGTTTTAATTATCGACATGGTATGGTGACTTGGATTGGCGGCGGCAATATTGCTACCAAAAGCAGTGAGTTGTTTTCAGATTCTTGGCTACCATCAGCAGGGATTGGTTACCGTTTTACTTTTAAACCTCGCATTAATGTTCGAATAGACTATGCCCTTGGCAAGAGTAGCAATGGATTTTATTTCAATATTAATGAAGCATTTTAATGGCTAATAGCATGATAAAAAGTATAAAACTCATGTTTAGTGGAAGTCTTCTTTTACTTGTAGGTTCTGTAAATGCAATGGATGCCCCTGTGGGTGTGCGCCCTTGCTGCGCTTTTGGTAAAGACCTGAAGGCTGAAGTTGGTGGAATTCCTGTTCCATTTTTCTCTATTGATAACATTTTAGGTATTGAGGACTTAGGTGCTCACGTCTACAACGATGGTTCACAAGGTGTATTAAGTAGCTTATTAGGGATGGGAAAGGAGAATAATGGTATCGTCTATACGCAAAAAGGAGGTGCTATCGATATTGCTCATGTACGAGATACGGCTGATTTTACCTTTTTCCTATATCAAAAAATCCATTCAAAACTTGGCTCTGGTACGAGTATTGTACTAACGCCTGAATTGCGTTCGCGCCATATCTATCTACCGAAAAAAGATACGCATCATTTATCGGCTCAAGAGCGTCAGAAAATCAGTGTTGAGCTTGCAGGATTGATGGCTTTTCGATTAGCGCAATGGCATGAAATTGCACAGTGGTTTGGTTTTGAATCTATCAGTGGTTTTTCCGAATTAGCATCTGCATTTTCACCAGAAGATCTCTATTCAAATATGTTGGGTGCTAAAGTTGCAAAGAATATATTACAGCAGCAGCCATCCATTTCTAAACATGTATTTTCTCAGATATTTACTCAAAATTTAAAAGCAAAATTAATTGCGTTAGAGATTTTTTCTGTAGAAAAGTCAAAACAAACAATAGCTTCACTGGATGGAAAGTGGTGGGACAGTTCTAAACGATTACCACAAAAATGGGTTGTATTAAAACGAGACTACAGATTACATCTTGATTTACGACCAAATGGTGTCGTAGATGGTGAGCAAGAGCAACTAACGACGCAATTAAGTAATGGTGATAGTAGTGACCAATGGGCGGATTTTTATCTTCACTCTGCCGATCAAGAAAAACAGTTTGAGTTGTTACCGACAGAGCTTAAAAAGAAACAGATTTGGCAGCCTAAAGACTTTAATCAATTAGCTCATTTTGCTAAGCAGCATGATGCAAAAGAAGTTGGTCATTCAACTCAGGTGTAAGCATATTTAAATACTTGGGTAGAAAAAAGGATATAAAACTGCTGATTTTATCTATCGTAATTAGATTTAAAGATAGATAGAACGTTAGCTCTAAAATAGAAGCCAATTTTAGGAAGGTTTTTCAATATTAAAGTGGCTTATTATTCTAGTGAGTTCTATTTTGATTTAATTACGGATTTGAGTTGTAGATATATTTAATTTATTGATTAAATTATCTATATAAATATCAGTTATTTATTAATATAGACTTAATATTAGTCGTCATCAGATAATAAAAAACCTGCCTTTACTCTCTATTTTTACGATTAAATAGAGAGCGAATATGCGGGTTTTTATTTAGCGGTACTCGCTATTACTAAAAACTCACGTCAGTGCTATCAAGTAAGGTTGATGAACAAGCAAGAACATAGCCTTGTTCAATATCTGCAGCTGTTAATGTCATATCACTACTGGAGTTGACGCTGTTTGGTGTCACTTTACAACGACATGAGCCACAAACGCCACTGCGACAAGCAACAAGAATTGGCAGCCCTGCATTTTCAAGTGCGGTTGCTAAGTTATCACCATGATTAACCGTTACTGTTTTGCCAAAAGCAGGAACAGTTAAGGTTAATTCGGTTGTGGCTGTTTCTGCAGTTAGCGTGGTTACTTCAGCGACTGGTGCGGCAATAGGTGTAAAGCTTTCTTGAAAAAATTGCGCCATATTAAATTCAAGTTGTTGTAAATATTGACTGACATCTTCCATAAACCCTTCAGGGCCGCATAAATAAACCGTTCGTTGATGTAAGTTAGGCGTAAGCTGTTCTAGCCATATTTTATCTAATCGACCTTGGTGAAACTCTGTGTTTGCTTTATCTTTTAAGAGTAACTGTAAATTGAAGTGATGATGATCATGATCTAATTGAATCAGTTGATCTAAAAAGAGTGTCTGTGGGGCGCTTTTGGCAACATGAATAAAGCAAATATCAATATTCGCGTTATGTTCAAGCCAATATTTTGCCATGGAATAGACAGGGGTAATGCCGCAACCTGCACTGATCAATAATACACTTTGATTTTCTGGCGGGTGATCAACACAGTTAAATTCTCCTGTTGGCTTTAATAATTGTACTTTATCGCCAATGGTCAGAGTGTTAACAAGGTAAGTTGATACTTTGCCGCCATCCACCCGTTTAATCGTGAGTTCTAAGGTTGATTGCAGCGGTGTTGAACTAATGGAATAGGCTCGAAAAAGTAATTCATCACCAATATGAATGCCTAAACTTACAAATTGTCCCGGTTTAAAATCAATGGCTTTGGCACCAACCTGAGGCTGTAATTCGATGGTTACAGTGTCTGGTGTTTGTTGCCATTTATTAATACAAACAAAGGTTTCTGGTTGGTGATTGTGCCATTTTTCTAACATTATCATGCCTATAAAAAATCGAAATGAATGAATAAATAAAGCCCCTATTATTTATATAAACAACAGGGGCAATAATGTTATACGTCAATACTATACGTGTAAGATTACGCGCCTAAGATAGTTTTAAGATCTGCCTCAGGGGTTGAGATCGGACGCATATCGAATTTTTCAGCAATAATAGCCAGCAGGTTATCGGTTAAAAATGCAGGCGCTGTTGGACCGGTATAAATACCTTTAACGCCTAGTGCAAACAAGGTCAGTAGAATCACAATCGCTTTTTGCTCAAACCAAGATAACACTAATGTCAGTGGTAATTCGTTAATACCACAATCGAACTCTTTCGCTAATGCGAGGGCTAACTGAATTGCTGAATAAGCATCATTACATTGGCCTACATCGAGTAAACGTGGAATACCGTTAATGTCGCCAAAGTTATTTTTATTAAAGCGATACTTACCACAAGCTAAGGTTAAGATTAGTGAATCTTGAGGAACTTGTGCTGCAAAATCAGTAAAGTAACTACGTTCTGCTTTATCACCGTCACAACCACCAACAAGGAAGAAGTGACTAATATTACCTTGTTTAACTTGATCAATAACAGCAGGAGCGGCTGCCATTAGCGCATTACGACCAAAGCCAACCGTGATCATATGTTCGATTTCAGTGTGCTGAAAGCCATCTAATGCTAATGCACAATCAATAACTTTAGTGAAATCATCACCTTCAATATGCGCCACACCAGGCCATGCTACGATGCTACGTGTAAAGATACGATCTGCATATTGACCTACATTAGGGTTAATTAGGCAGTTTGATGTCATAACAATGGCGCCAGGGAAATTGGCAAATTCAATCTGTTGGTTCTGCCAAGCACTACCGTAGTTACCGACTAAGTGAGGATATTTTTTCAGTTCAGGGTAACTGTGAGCTGGTAACATTTCACCATTGGTGTAAACGTTAATATTTTTGCCTTCAGTTTGTTGCAGGATTTTTTCAAGATCGTGCAAGTCATGACCTGAAACTAAAATACATTTGCCTTGAATTGACTTAACGTTAACTTGGCTAGGCTCTGGATGACCAAAAGTATTGGTTTCGCCTAAATCAAGCATTTCCATTACTTTGTAGTTCATTAGCCCAATTTCCATTGAACACTCAAGTAATGCATTTAGATCAGTAGGATCTGTACCTAACCAGCCCATGATGTGGTGGTATTGTGTGTAAATAGCATTATCAGTTTGCTCTAATACACGCGCATGCTCCATATAAGCCGCAGCGCCTTTTAGACCATATAGACATAACAAACGTAAGCCAATCACATCTTCACTGATGGTTTCATAACCGCGGTTAACGGCAACTTGTGGCGCCAACGCTAAGATAGCATCAATATTATCGGGTAATTCAAATACAGCCACTGCGGGTAGGGTCGGTAATGGCTGTTGTGCAAGTGTCATTGCTGCTGTTACAGCTTGTGTTAAACGTGCCTTATAACTTGCAGCAAGATTTGTTAACGCTAGAATGCGATCACGGTCAAAGTTAACATTGGTTAAAGTTGAGAAGAATGCACGTGGTGCCCAATGGTTAATTTCATTATCAACAATATCAAACTTTTGTGCAAGATCCGCCCAGTATGATACCCCTTGCAAGGTATAAACTAACACATCTTGTAGATCTGAAATTTCAGCTGTTTTACCACACATCCCCGCGGTGTAAGAACAGCCTTTTTTAATCGGTGTTTCTATTGTCTGTTCACATTGAATACAAAACATGAAAAAGCTCCAGCGTTTGATTATCTAATTATAAATATTATCTCCTCGCTATATAGCATTAACCGCGCCACTTTTTATGTTGTTGTTTTTAATTGATTTGTTTGGCTTTTTATTTGTTAGTGATGTTATAAATACATCATAACCGTTGTGAATATGACATCGTTGGTTTGGTGGCGTTGTTATTTAATACCTAATTTTTTCCCCATTCGGTAGAGATTACCGCGATCCATTTGTAAAAATTCTGCCGATTTTGACCAATTTTTGTTTGTTTTTTCAAGCGTGTGTTCAATTAACTGTTTTTGATAATCTTCAACTAATTGCCGCATTGGTTGTGATTGTTCAGGGAAAAATCGCGATGTGTTTTTAACATCAGTGGTTGGTGGTAAATCAAAATATTGATTAGTTATGGTCTTTTGTTCATCTTGTATGGCACGTAATGCTGCTCGGGTAAGTGTATGTTCTAATTCACGAATATTACCCGGCCATGACTTCGCTTCAAGCATACTTAATACTTTTGGATGAATATGTAGATTAGGGATATTAAATTGATGGCGCACTTTTTCAAGTAAATAACCAGCGAGTACGGGAATATCATCATGACGTTCACGTAGGGAAGGCACAAAGATAGGAAAGACATTAAGGCGGTGATATAAATCGGCACGAAAGTGACCAAGTTCGACTTCTGTCTCTAATTGTCGGTTAGTTGCGGCGATAATCCGTACATTAACGTGTAAATGTTGGTCACTACCAACCCGTTGCAGTTCACCTTGCTGGATCACGCGTAATAATTTTGCTTGTAAAAGTAGCGGTAACTCGCCAATTTCATCTAAAAATAGGGTTCCGCCATCAGCTAATTCAAATTTACCAGCGCGATGGCTATTTGCACCGGTGAATGCTCCTTTTACATGACCAAACAGTTCACTTTCGGCGAGTCCTTCGGGTAGTGCGGCGCAGTTAACATAAATCATTGGCGTATCTGCACGTGCAGATTGAGCGTGAATTTCATGAGCTACCAGCTCTTTGCCTGTGCCTGTTTCACCGCTGATCAATACCGCATAATCAGACTTTGCGACGGTGGCAATATTGGTACGTAGCCGTTGCATCACAGGGCTAATGCCAACCATTTCACCTTGCTGTGAGCGTGCTTGTTGGATCAGTGTATTTGTGAGTGATTTTTGCTTTTTATTTTGATCTTTCAGTGCATTAAATTGGGCGATATTACGTAATGTAGCCGCCGCTAAAGCTGCAAAGGTTTCAATGGCGACGGTTTCAATATCATCAAATGCACCAACGGTTAATGAATCCAATGTTAAGACACCAACCAATTGTCCTTCAACATATAAGCTACAGCCTAAACAGTCATGAATATCAATAGTTTGTTGTTCATTAAGTAAAATACCGTCAAAAGGATCGGGTAATGGTGAGTCGGCATTAAAACGAACCGGTTGTTTACTGGCCATAATGGCTTCTAAACGTGGGTGTGCTTGAGGATAAAATCGGCGTCCTAATACGGCTGGAGACAGACCTTTAACGGCGACAGGGGTTAATAAACCTTGTTTATCCAGTATAAATAATGCACTGGCATCACAAGGGAAAACTTGATCGATTCCATCAATAAGATGCTGATAGTGCTGTTTATTAGCAAGATTCGCACTGAGATTAAGCGCGATATTAAGTAGTACATTGTCGAGTTTTGAATTCATAATAACCTTGTTGATGCGGATGATGTAATAACAACAAAATTGATGTCTTTATTACATCATAGCCAAGGTGGTGATTCTTTATTTTAAAACAATAAAACAATAAAACAATAAAAGATGGATTTTAAATCCATCTTTTAAAGTTAAGTATTTTGCTATATTAACAAACTATTGTGCTTGCCAAATTCGTTGACATTCAGCACTGCCATTGGCTGCAATCGGTTTTTCAAACAGCCATTGTAATGGAGCTACGACAGGGCTGGTTGTAAACCGTATTGACGTTTCAAAAATGGCAGAGAGTGGTATTTTAAGATTAAACTTCTCAAACGTACCATGCACTTCAACAGGGGTTTGAAGGCTAAATATTTGTGCTCTTTTAGATCGTGGCGATAAATACAAGTTAAAGTCACGTTTCTTATAGCTAGCATCAAATGCACCATGTACTTGAATACGTGAGGTATCAAGTAATAAGTCACGTTGTTTCATATTGCCGTTATGAATATTAAATCCGCCAGCAATACAGTTGAGTACTGAGTTATCTTTGGTAGTAAAGCTAGGCAATACTGCATCAGCCAAACTAACCGCCCATAGATCAATTAAGTTAGCTTGATAAGCTTTAGGCCATGCTGAAAAGCCAATAAAGCCATTGGCATTATTCATTAAGCTTTCAGGTGTATTAGCAACACTGCTTAAATCAAATTTAGCACTGATTTTACCGTGCATATTTGTGGTTGGATCAAGGCGCCGAGCGATAATGCCATAATCAAAATTTTTCACCAGTCCATTGAGTTTGATGGCAAATTTATTACCTTTAGGTGCCACTGAACCATCAATATTAATATCACCTCCAGGTAATTGAATGTGTAACGGTTTTAACGTTAATAGACCATTATGTAAGGTCCAATCCAATTTACCTGCGCCTAGCCAATCTTTACCCGAACGTACATTGCCTACATTTAGTTTAAAATCTGCATTGAATAAATTTAACCCTCGTGGGCTAATGATATTCACGGGTTGATCTTTAACGGTAAGCTTATTGGTTTTTTTGTTTGCAGGTAACCATGCTTGCCAGTTTTTGAGCTTGAAATCGTTGATTTGAATAAAAGGAGCATCAAGCACTAATTTAATATTAGGACGATGACGACTATCACCTTTGAGTGGGGGTAAGAAGTCACCACGGCCTTTAAGTGTGCTGCTACCAACCTTGATCAACATGTCTCGCAGATGGTAGCCGACATTATCCATTGATAACGATGCGGCAACTTTTATTGGCCCATAAGGCGGTAATTTTATGCCTGTAAAGCCATCAAAGCGGTTTAAGTTTGGTGTCGTTGCCTCAAAGGTTAGATTCAATTTTTTAGGATCAATCGGCAACACAACTTGTGACTGAGCATCAAACTTAATGTCACCAACATTGGCATTTAGTTTGACTGGAATTGACTTACGACCATCATTGGCTTGCTTCAATGATACAGAATCAAGCGTGATTGCTATGGGTTTATTGGCTGCTTGCCCATCAAGGGTAAGATGAGTTGCCGTATTAGGCCCTGTAATAAAGCGGCCTTGGTTTAATGCGATATTAAATGCTTTGCCTGTATAACTATCTGAGAGTCTTAATTTACCACCATTGAGTTGAGCATCAATCTTTGCCTGCTCCATTAGCTCTAACAGTGTTCGACCTGATAATGAGACGGCAAGTTTGGCACTATCTAAGCTCATACCAAGATTATTAACGACATTAAATTTCTGTAAAATTCGGCCAATATCAGGTTTTTTTACCGCTAAATGTAGCTGTGAATTAATGGTTTGATTGTTTATATCAAAGGCAATATCACCTTCATAAACACTGCCCGCATAACGCGCACTAAACGGTGATGTACTGAGTTTACCGTTACGGACTTGCCCTTTAAATGCCATATCATCAACTTGCTGTTGTGCCCACAGCATTTTATTAACACGTAAATTCACATCGGCATCAGTAATGATAATTTTATTACTTAGAATAGGCACATCAAGGTTAACGCCTTGGGTGGGTACTGTTTGTTCTACTTTAGGCAAGCTAGTCTTATTAATAAACTGGCTTAATTGAGTAAAATCAAGCGTATTGAATTGGCTCTTTAATTTTAAAAATGGCTGATTGCGTAACGATTGCCACTGTAAATTTAATTTACCTTGGCTGTTCAGTAGTGTGATATCAGGAATATCAAGATCTAGCCATTGACCGTTATTGGTTAGCTTACCTTTGAAATTAAGTTTTCCGTGCATGGTCTCACGAGTACCGAGCCATGGACTTAGCTTTCCAACGTCATTACTGTGAACGTTAATATCAAACCAACTGCCTTGTTGCCAGTCTGTATTGACTAACTTACCTTGTGCTTTCACATCTAAAGCTGGGCTTGAGAAGTGCAATGATGGTGACCAAGTTCGATGATTAATAATATCAGCTAATGTTCCTGCTTTGGCTGCAATTTTAACCGGAACATTCATAATTTTACCGCTAATATTTGAGCTAAACGGCAGTGCCATCCCTGAGTTTAATTGTGCTTTATCAATGGCAAATGACGCTTTAGCACCCCAATTGACATTGGCATGGTTGATAGTAAGCCCTAGCTGACTGTTATCTACCCATTGTTGTAATTTGGTACCTTCTGTTGTGAGTTCCAGTTGTGCATCTTTAAGGTGTCCGGTTGCATTGGGTAAGCCTGAAATCCAACCTGCCATTTCGCCTAATGGTGAATCTTTAGCACCTAACGTAACATCAACCTTTGATGTCCATTGCGTCGCATTAATATGGATATTTCCTTTAAAAGCGACATCAGCAATATTGGCTGCCATTGGTGCAGATAATTTGCCTTTTTCACCATCAATGTTAAGTGAAATCGCGTTAACGGGCGTACCGAGACCTTTGATTTCACCTATGCTTAAGCCGAAGTGAGTACGCGTTTTTACCAACCATTGATCTAGTGCTTTTTGTAGTGGTGATTGTTGTGGTGCTGCGGCGTACATCATACCACGCATCATTTGTGGCTGCGGTTGTAACCACGGACGAAGATCAATCTCGGGAATATCTAATTTGCCATCAATAATGTTTAACTGTTGCGCATTTTGCGCAAAACGAACATTAATATGGCCTTCAGCTGAAGTAATAGGGCTGTGCACTTGAATATTTTCAAGGGCAATACCTTTATTAGATGCACTGAGTTCTGTGGTTATCGATAAAGGAGCAACATGCTTTAAATCAAGATCCAAGAGGTTTGAAATTTGGTTAGTATTCTTCCACTGTAAACTGATATTAGCCGTTGAATCATCATCACTACTGAATGGGGTTATGTTGGCATCAATATCGATTTCAGCACCCGCAAAGCTGCCTTTGGCAAATAATTGGCCATGCTGATTATTGATCAGTTTTTGTAAATCTCCCGTCAGTGAGAGGTTATATTCACTGCCGATAGCATTGCCTTTAGCGACCAATAACCATTTATCCGGTTTGGTTAGTGCAAGGTGATCAAGATAGCTGCTGTAATACGTTTCTTTAACTTGGTCTTCATAGTTAAGACGAATTTTGTCAGCGGTAATGTTATTACTTAAGATTAATTTAAGTGATGATTTAGTGGTTTTTGGTGATGTAGCTGTTTGATTAAACAACCAATTTTCATTATCTTGTTGGTCTCGAAGTAAGTTTAATGAGATATCTTTAAGGTTAATATAGTCAATTTTGAGAGTATTTTGTAATAACGGCAATACTGAAATCTTGGCAGCAATATAGCCTGATTTTAGCATTGGCTGCCATGGCACTGATTTTAAATTCGCAATGGTAACATCACTTAATTCAATCTCAGGGTTAAATGACAGGGTGACAGCCATATGACCTTTGATCTCCGTTTTTCTATCAAGGGTTTTGGTTAGCCATTGGTTAATTTCGTTTCGATGTGAACTGAGATCAAGTTTAACGCCATAAGCTAATACGCCAGATACGGTGATGATGGGCGCTAAGAATGCGATTATTGCCCATAAAGCCACTTTTTTTACGGTCTTTTTTTTGTGGGCGATTGGGGTTGGTTTGGGGGTCTCTTGAGTCATTACTTATTCAGTTTCTATCCGTAGTCATAGAAGATAAATCCAGCTGTAGTTATCCGTAAAAAAGGTGTTTTACTTTTATTTTTGTTATCGCTGGAGCGTTATTTATGAAAGCCATTATACAGTGTGACATTCTGCAATGCCTGTGGTTCCATTCTTTTTTCGTATTTTAATGATTATAAATGCATAACTTTCGCGTTTTTAGCAAAAAACATTGAAATGCTGAGCTTAAATACCATTACTTTTATGTGGTGGATTATTTTTAAGTGATTGTTGTGCGAGAGTCATAAATAAGAGATCGGTTAAGGTCTGTTGGGCTGCTTGTAATGCAATTGAATAATTGTATTTTTGAGTATGACTACACATTGATGTCTTTACTGCTAAGGTATCCAGTGTAAATTGTGCAAGCTGTCGCAATGTGCTGGAGTCGTGGGAGGTTAAGGTAACTAATGGTACGCCTTTCGCTGTTGCCTGATGTGTCGCTTGAATTATCTCTGGTTGGTAGATCTCTTCACCAATGATACATAGCATATCACTTGATTGTAGTGTGCGGGTGATGATGATTTGAAGTGAGGGATCTTGTTCTGCAATCACCGCCATTCCTAGAGTGAGTAATTTGGTACTAAAATCTTTCGTAATCCCTACTGCATCACCTAAACCGATTAACTGAATACGTTGTGCGTTAGTAAATAAATCCACAATTTTTTCAAAAGATAGAGTATCAATCGCATTGGTTGTTTCAATGATAGCATCTGTTTTTTGATGTGCTAATTTTTGTGCGATAGTAATTGAGGTATCACTACCGTTGATTTGGTTATGTAATTGCAAAGGATCGCTACCAATGGCCTGTTGACGATCTAATTCTTCAATCATTGCCATTTTGAAAGCAGGAAAACCTTTAAAACCCAATTTTTGGGTAAATTTAACGATGCTTGATTGCCCTACATTGGCTTGCCGTGCGAGTTGTTGCGATGATAGCGTTACCACGGATTTTGGGTGTTGTAAGATTAACGCTGCAATTTTTTGGGCGCTAGGTGATAACTGTAATTTGATGTTGGCAATATTAGCAAGAATCGTCATAGGTTTAGTTGGTATCTAGGTGATGCTGTTAGCATAATCGATAGCGGTAAATAAAAGTATGATGATTTTGTCTTTAATCTGCTGTTATTGGTCGACGGATCGCAGTCGCTTGATTGTGAAATTATTATTTAATCGCTACATGAATACGTTATGCTATCACTAATGTTATTGATTTTAGAGAGTTACCATGCAAATTGATTTAACGAAATTAGTTACTGAAAGTCGCAATAATGCTAGCGAAGCGATAGATACATTATCGACATTAGAGATGCTAAAAGTTATCAATAATGAAGATAAGAAGGTCGCATTTGCTGTTGAGCAAACATTACCCGCGATCGCTCAAGCAGTAGATGTAATAGCCACTGCTTTTTCACAAGGTGGGCGGTTAATTTATATTGGTGCAGGTACCTCTGGTCGATTAGGTATTCTTGATGCAAGTGAGTGCCCGCCTACATATGGTAGTGTACCAGAGCAAGTGGTGGGTTTAATTGCTGGTGGTCATCAAGCGATTTTAAAAGCAGTTGAAAATGCAGAAGATAACGTTGAAATGGGCGCTGAAGATTTAAAAGCGATCAATTTCTCTGCCAAAGATATACTTGTTGGTATTGCTGCCAGTGGACGTACGCCGTATGTATTAGGGGCAATGGCGTATGCGCGTTCTGTAGGGGCGACTGTCGCTTGTGTAAGTTGTAATCCTCAAAGTCCAATGACGGCAGCTGCTGATATTGTGATCACACCTGTTGTCGGCGCTGAAGTAGTAACGGGCTCGTCACGTATGAAAGCGGGCACAGCACAAAAGTTAGTACTTAATATGCTCACAACCGGCGCTATGATTCGCATTGGTAAAATTTATGGCAATTTAATGGTAGATGTTGAAGCGACTAACGCCAAACTGGTTGAACGCCAAAAACAAATTGTGATACAAGCGACGGAATGTGATCGTAAGCAAGCAGAGGCTGCTTTAGATGCATGTGGTGGGCATTGTAAAACAGCAATTGTGATGATATTAACAGGTGTTGATAGTGATACGGCTAAAGTACTTTTGCAGCAAAATAAAGGCTATATTCGATCTGCAATTGCTGAATTTGGCTAAGTTAAAATTATAATGTAGTGCTGAAACTGAGAAGTTATATAAACACACACTTGAGTATTGTGTGTGTTTAACTTTGATTATAATAATTGTTCCGATATTTGTTGTTGTTTTTGTTCTGAGGTCAGTTGTGGTGACACTGGTGTGGTATTGACTGATTGTTCGTTCGAACTATCGTTAAATCGGCATAAGCGCAGTGAAATAATCAGTGCGAGCGAAGATAAAATAAATAGTACTAATAGAATGGTCATATTGCTTCCTTGAATACTTAACATCAAGATATATATCTATAAAGCATATATTAACAAGAAGTTTATTGTTATCGTTATGTCATTTTCTATCCGTTATATTGCTTCAAACTCTTTTTGAAAATTGAGAACTTTCTCTAAGTAGCGTCGCGCTTCTGCTTTGGGGTGTTTATTGGTTAATGCCCAGTAAACTTGATTTGGTTGTAACTGGTTAAGATCCGCCATCGCTTGTTTTCTATCGGCGTCAAAGGTTGCCAGCACTCCACCTGTGCCACCGTTATAAGCTGAAATCATGGTGTAATGTTTTGTTGTGGGGTGTTGAACTTCTTTTAAGTAACGATTTTTTAAAATATAAAAATACGCGGTACCAGTATCTATATTATTAGCTGGATCAAATAAGTATTCTTTGGTTGGAATCCCTGGTTTATTTTTTACTAGATTAAATACATCGGCACCTGCCGTTTTAGGAATAACCTGCATTAATCCATAAGCTCCTGCATGACTGACGGCATAAGGGTTAAAACTACTTTCTGTCTTTACGATGGCATAAATAAGATCTTCATCAATATCGTAACGCTTGGCTGCTTGACGAATAAGATCAGCATATTGACCCGCACGCCAAGGCCATTGAATATTTTGATTTTGGTGATCTTTTACCTGGCCTAATAAAAAAGGCTTACCATTAAGAGGAATAGATTTATCACTAAAGAGATCAACTTGTGATGGATCTGCAGGCATTAATAATGTTTCTTCTATGGCTTTTTTAAGCGTATGCTGCGGCGCATGTTGGGTTACCGTTGAAACATAAATTTTGCCAGTATCAAAATCGATATGTGATCGAGTACGATAACCATCAAAGTATTTTACATAGTGATGTTTGCCTGCTTGTAGATAATCATCATCACCCCATTGTTTTTTTACTTGGGTTTCAAGGTAGTTAAGTAATGCTTGGCGTTGGGATTCAGTTAGTGCACCGAAATTATTATTGTTGTTATTATTATTGTTTTCAATGTTCGTTGATGGCGCACAATTATAAATACAATTAGATGTTGATGATGATGTTGAACATGACACTGTACATAAACACGCTACGATTGTAAGCCAAGCCTTTTTCATTGTTATCCTTAAATTATTATAAATAATAGATCTTTCTTCCAAATATCAATGCTATTTTGTGGTACGTGAACTAAAAACATCATTAATTATAAGATGTTAGTTTACCTAAGCTCTTCATGTATTGGCGATGAAATTTTTAAATCCGATAGAGGACCTATCTTTGATAACTATGATCTATTGAACTGATAGAAAACTAATATTATCTTTCTTTCTTTTAGTGTTATAGATTAGCTCTAACGAATAAACGAGCTGCTAATATCAGTGGATAAAAATAGGTTATTAGATTTTAAATTTACCCACAAAAATAACGTTACTATATTATTTGATTAGGCTATGTTTATACACAATATGATATTTAATGATTATCAATAATCATACAAACAATTAGGATAATAATAATGTCAAAGTGCCCATTTAATCATACACAAACGGTTAATCCATCAATTAACCCAGGTAATGGTACCTCTCCAAGCGAGTGGTGGCCAAACCAACTAAAATTAGGTTTACTTCACCAACATAATATTAAATCAAACCCAATGGGTGAAGATTTCGATTATGCAGCAGCATTTAAAACATTAAATCTAGAAGCGGTTAAGCAAGATCTTCGTGATTTAATGACTGATTCTCAAGATTGGTGGCCTGCAGACTTTGGTCATTATGGTCCTTTCTTTGTTCGTATGGCTTGGCACAGTGCTGGTACTTACCGTACTTCTGATGGTCGTGGCGGTGCAAATACTGGTAACCAACGTTTTGCGCCTCTAAACAGCTGGCCTGATAACGTTAACCTTGATAAAGCACGTCGTCTAATTTGGCCTATCAAGCAAAAATACGGCAATAAAATCTCTTGGGCTGACTTAATTATCCTAACGGGTAACGTTGCTCTAGAATCAATGGGCTTTGAAACAATCGGTTTTGCCGGTGGTCGTGTTGATATCTGGGAACCTGAGCTAGATGTTTATTGGGGTAAAGAAAAAACATGGTTAGCTGATGATACTCGTTACGACAAAGATGACGCTGTACGTGAGCTAGAGAATCCATTAGCAGCAGTTCAAATGGGTCTAATCTACGTAAACCCAGAAGGTCCAGATGGTAACCCCGATCCACTACTTGCAGCTGATGATATCCGTCAAACATTTGCGCGTATGGCAATGGATGATGAAGAAACTGTAGCGTTAATTGCTGGTGGCCATACATTTGGTAAGACTCACGGTGCTGGTGATGCAGCTCAAGTTGGCGCTGAACCAGAAGCGGCTGCTATTGAAGAACAAGGTTTCGGTTGGGCATCAAGCTACGGTTGTGGTAATGCTGCTGATACTATTTCAAGTGGCTTAGAAGTAACTTGGACTACAACGCCAACACAGTGGAGTAATGGTTTCTTCCATAGCTTATTTAGCCATGAGTGGGAACTAGAGAAGAGCCCAGCTGGCGCACACCAATGGATCGCTAAAGATGGTCGTGATGAATACCCAGATGCATTTGGTGAAGGCAAGCACCGCGGCACAATGCTAACAACAGATATTTCACTACGTGTTGATCCTGTTTATGCTGAAATTTCACGTCGTTTTTACGAGCACCCAGAACAATTCGCAGCAGCATTTGCTCGCGCTTGGTTCAAACTAACTCACCGTGATATGGGTCCTCGTGCTCGTTACTTGGGTTCTGAAATTCCAACACAAGAGTTCATCTGGCAAGATCTGATTCCTGCAGTTGAATATGATGTTGTTAATGATGCAGACATTGCAGCATTAAAAACTGAAATCGAAGAATCTGGCTTATCTGTACACGAATTAGTATCTACAGCATGGGCATCAGCATCTACATTCCGTGGTTCTGATATGCGTGGTGGTGCTAACGGTGCACGTGTTCGTTTAGCGCCTCAAAAAGATTGGGAAGTGAACGAACCAGCTCAACTTGATAAAGTATTAACTGTACTTGAAAGCATTAAGGCAAACTTCGCAAAAGAAGTGTCTCTAGCTGACTTAATCGTACTTGCTGGTGGTGTTGGTATTGAAATGGCTGCTAGAAAAGCAGGTAATGATGTATCTGTACCGTTTACACCTGGTCGTGCTGACGCAACACAAGCACAAACTGATGTAGATTCTTTCTCTGTTCTTGAGCCTATCGCTGATGGCTTCCGTAACTTTGAAAAAGCAAAATACACAGTTGCAATGGAAGAATTGCTACTTGACCGCGCACAGTTACTAACTCTAACAGCACCTGAAATGACAGTACTAATCGGTGGTATGCGTGTTCTTGATACCAACTACCAACGTAGTGAGTTCGGTGTGTTCACTGACCGTAAAGAAACATTAACTAATGATTTCTTTGTAAACTTACTAGATATGGCAACAGTATGGAAACCAACTTCTGTTGACCAAGATATCTTCGCA
Source organism: uncultured Photobacterium sp. (assembly GCF_947039875.1). Lineage (GTDB taxonomy): Bacteria > Pseudomonadota > Gammaproteobacteria > Enterobacterales > Vibrionaceae > Photobacterium. The sequence continues at coordinate 2,814 of NZ_CAMRAN010000059.1, read as the reverse complement.
GGTACTGATCGTAAGACTGGCGAGCAGAAGTGGATGGCAACACGTGTTGACTTAGTATTTGGTTCTAACTCTCAACTACGTGCAATCGCTGAAGTATATGCTTGTGCTGATGCTGAAGATAAGTTCACTAATGACTTTATCAATGCATGGGTTAAAGTAATGAACGCTGACCGTTTTGACCTTAAAAAATAAGGTTACAATTCGGTAGTATCACTACTCAATAATATTTAATGAAGAGGCGCTGATTATCAGCGCCTCTTTTTTTATGGCTGCTATTCCGTCATTGCTTAACTTTCCCATCATTTTTCTACTATGACGACCAAACTTCCCCCGATATTTCTTGCCTACAATGAATGCGAACCATCCACCGTCATTCCCTACAGTGAATACAAACCACCTGACGTTGCGGTTACGAACGAGATAGGGAATCTACTGTCAGCGCGTTGTAGAGTGACTATTTCCGCTGACATCTTTAATGCCCAGTAGTACAGTAAATATAAATATTCCTGCTATTTTCTATTGTGACGACCAAACTTCCCCCCGACATCCTTGCCTACAATAAATGCGAACCACCCACCGTCATTCCCTACAGTGAATGCCCGCGAGGGCGATAGGGAATCTGCTATTAGCGCGTTGTAGAATTACTATTTTCGCTGACGTTTTTAATGCTCAGTAGCACAGTAAATATAAATATCCCAGCTATTTTATACTGTGACGACCAAACTTCCCCCCGACATCCTTGCCAACAATAAATGCGAACCATCCATCGTCATTCCCTACAGTGAATGCCCGCGAGGGCGATAGGGAATCTACTTTCAGCGTGTTGAAATATTAAATAATATCGATATTGAAGTTTTAGATCTTTTGCATTGTGATGACTATTAGTAGAAAAACCAAAAACCAAAAACCAAAAACCAAAAACCAAAAACTAAAAGGTAAGTGCCCGATTTTGTGATGGTTATCGGGATCAATAACTAAAAATGTATCTGATTTATAATACTTTTTATATTATGAAAAGATAAATACGGGCGCATGTTCAAAGAACAAATTCGGGCAAGTTGTTAATATAATAAGTTGTTATATTTTAAAATCTAACTGGAGGTTTCTTTGAAAAAAAATCAGTCATTATTTCATGTGTTTTTCCCATATATTTTAGGCGGAGCTATTGGTTTGTTTTTTTGGTCTTTCATTGAGTTATTTTCAGCAGCACTGAAAGGATCTAATGTAAAAATTATTGTAGCAGTGATTTCAGCTTTCTCGGCATTAACTACTGGAATTGTACTTGCACTTATTAATCATTCAAAAACTAAAAGTAGAGAGTTGGTTGTCCAAGAGAAAATTCGAGAAAGAGAAATCGAGGAGGCACATAGGGCTAAAAAAGTAGAGATATATAATGATTTTTTAAAATTAGTGTCTTCTTTTTTCCAAGGTCAGAATAAAAATAACAATAAACAAATGCCTAAACCTCAAAAAATACTTGATGAGTTTGAGAAATTTCAAAATGGAATCCTTTTATGGGGTGGACCTAAGGTGATAATTGCATTTTTAAATTTTAGGCGTGTGTTTGAAGATAATTCTGAAGATATGTTTAGAGCAGTTGATGCACTTTATAAATCTTTACGTGAGGATATTGGACTTAGCAATCATGGTTTAGATAATTACGAGACAATTCAGTTATATCTATCAAACCCAAATGAAATTGATAAGTTAATTAAAACATAATAAATGCATCAACACGACGATGAAAAACATAGGATACCCATAACTTTTGCAATCCATTACGATCAATTCTGACGGTGCTCCATGAATGGATTTTAATCAATTGAGCAAAGTATCACTTGAGATCATCAGTAGTTAACGCATTAGGCGGTTTCGTTCAATAAAGCATTTAAGAGTGATTTGTAACGCTTACCGTTTTCGCTTCGCTTAAAGTATAGATAAGTGCCGATTCCACTTTAATGCGGCGCTAACCGCCTCTTTGTTACCTGTGCAATATATTGTACATTTCAGTTTTAGTGAGTTAGACTTGTTCAATATTAAGTACAACTCAACAAAGAGGTAATTATGCGTATAGTTTCTTTTACTGAAGCTCGAAATGGTCTTAAATCAGTTCTTGATGGCGTAGTTAATGATGCTGACTGCACTGTTATTACTCGTCGAGATTCTGAAGATGCCGTTGTAATGTCTATGGATTATTATAATAGCCTAATGGAAACGATTTATTTATCTCGTTCTCCAGCTAATGCCGCTCATCTAAACAAATCAATTGCTCAATACAATGCCGGTCAAGTAACGGAAAGAGGTTTACTTGAATGAGTCGAATGTTAGCTTGGACTGACAATGCTTGGAATGATTACTTGTATTGGCAAGGTCAGGATAATAAAACGCTGAAACGCATCAATAGATTAATTACTGATGCGAAGCGTTCTCCCTTCGACGGTATTGGTAAGCCTGAACCATTGAAAGAAAATTTGGCAGGTTTTTGGTCACGTAGAATTGATGACACCAACCGATTAGTGTACGCAGTTAATGATGCTCATTTGACAGTAATCTCCTGTCGCTATCATTATTAATTTGAAGCGTAGTTAATAGATAAAGGATATGTGTCACGCCGCTGACACCTATTTAAGTATTGAACAAGTCCGACCCGCTTTAGATGAAAAAAATAAGAAAAAAATAAAGGACAGCCATATCCTTGCACATTAACCATGAGTAACTACACTTAAGCTTCAAGTTGCTTATGGTAAAGCCAATGACAATCTCAAGACGGAAATTGATAGAGCCTCAAATCACGCCTTTTTATCATGTAATTAA
>NZ_CAMRAN010000058.1 GCF_947039875.1 uncultured Photobacterium sp. | reverse complement strand
GCTCACCCGTTGCAGTACTACCAATTAATTCGCCTGTCGCAGTGTCATAATGGAAACTGATTGCTTCATTATTGCCAGTGGTGAGCTCTGACTCTAATTCGCCAATTAAGGTGGTTAATTGTTTTGGATCGATGGTCACTTTACTTGGATCTAGACGGTCTGCACCTGCCTCAATCACAACCGTTGTGTTACCCGAGACAGGATAACCTTGTTCGCTGCCTTGTGGGGTTAAATCACCTTCAGTAATGGTGATGTCACCGTGCTCATTACCACCTGCGTCAGCGCCATCGGTGATATCAATCACCACTTGACCGTTAGTGGTATCACCATCGTTATCAGTGGCCGTCACACCTAGGTTAATGTTGGCAATGTCAGCATCGTTTTGATCAATTGGGCCTGTAACTTCAACCGTATATGAGCCATCTTTCGCAATCGTTACTACCATCACAGGTTTATTATCGCTATCAAGCACAGTTAATACATTGCCATTAACCGTAAATGTGGTCGCGGCACCATTACTGGTTAGCTTGGCTAAGTCCGGCTGGTCAGCATTGAAATCAAGCTGATGAATAGCATCAGAGCCAACATCAAGAGGCACATCACCTGTAATAACCTGACCATTTTGGGTTGTTTCATCAATGGTGGTGCCACTATCGGTGCCAAATTCTGGGTTAGCGCCATCCTTGATAGTGATATCAACATTAATAGGTTTATCAAGTAGGTTGCCATTTGAATCTGTCCCCTGAATCGATACATCAACTGTAACAATATCACCGTCATGTGAGACCAACCCACTGCTATTACCTCCAACATGATCAATCGGTTGATTAATTGTTGTCGTAATATTAACGCTGACATCTCGCCCATTTTCAGAAGTGGCATTTAAAGTAATTGACATTACAGTTTCGCCATTAAGCGTACCAATAATTGAATTTGATTGAGTGTCATAAATAAAACTAACAGCTTCACCACCAGCCGTAATTTCATTATTAAGTTCAGAGAGCAGAGAATTAACAGATAGAGGATCAAAAATAAAAGAAGCCGTATCAAGAGGAAGTGTTGCTGCTTCTATAGCAATAGATATTGAGGTTTGAACAGGGTACCCTTGTTCGCCAGCTAATGGAGACAAATCACCCTCCACTACAGTTATCGCACCAACTTCACCGCCATCAGCCGCAAGAATAGTTTTTGGATCAATAGCTTGGGTATTATGCTGAGGATCATACGCTGTATCAAAACCAGCTTTAGCTAATACAGCATCATTATCGTAATTGATTGTAATAAAACTGGCAGTTGCTGATGAACCATTTAATCCCACATTACCTGCAGCACTGTCGTTACCAGCCGCTGGCGCTTCAAATAATGCTGTCGGATCTTGTCCTGCTAAAATAGCATTTTGTAATGCCGTAATCTCATCAATAGAAAATGATGTACCTTCTTTAGCTTCACTATTAAAAGTTAGACTATTGTCTAATTCAACAGTTTCAACACCCTTTGGCGTTAATATCGTACAGCTTGGACAAGGAATATTAATAACTTGCTCTATACCATCTTTAATAACAATAAATTTGGCATCACGATTGGTGACAATAATTTCATTAGCTTGAAGAGTATGTAACTCAATAATAGGTATAGGTTGTTGGCTTGGCTGAAGAACAAAACCTTCGCCTTCAACAAGTTTAAACTCTTCAATTTTATTATTATCATTTTTAGCCATGAAAACGCCCAACCTTTAGAATTCCTGATGCCATAACAATCAAACGGCATGATTCTAAATCAACATTAATATGCTTAAATTATTGTTAATTATTCATGTACTAAATAAATCATACCGTTATTGTATAATTTGACATAAAAAAACAACTTTACGCCAATACCTTGACAGCTTATCATTAGTATCAATTTCAAACAAATCACATATTATCGATAATTGAAACTGCATATCACATTTATTTCACACGCAAAATGCCATTGCAAGTGAGTTGGCTCATCCAGAGGTAGTTGTAGCTATTTATTCGCGCCACTGAGTTAAATCAAAACTGTTTTTTAAACTAATGTTATTTGTCAGCAGTTATTTCTAGGGGAACAGAGGTTTTTATATGAGTAAAAAATCTATCTCGATATCAACCAATGATCTCGATTTTGTTGATGATAAGTCTGCAGCATTACTACTAAATACCCCCAAAAGTGCCAGAATAATTTTATGGGTAATGGTACTATTTTTCTTCATTGCTATTATTTGGGCTTCTTTTGCAAAATTAGATAAAGTAACCACAGGAACTGGCAAGGTTATTCCATCATCACAACTACAAGTTGTACAAAATCTTGAAGGCGGGATTGTTAAACAGATTTCAGTGAAAGAAGGTCAGGCCGTAAAAAAAGGTCAAACATTATTACTCATTGATGACACTCAGTTTAAATCTGATTTTGAAGAAAAAACACAGAGTCTTGCTGCAACGCATGCGGACTCATTACGCCTTAACGCCCTACTTACTAGTGTAACTATTAATAAAAACCCTAAAAATACCCAATGGCGAAAAAGTGTTGATGTCACTAGATTACCACCCGTTTTCAGTGCTGAATTTAAGAAAAAACATCCTCAATTAGTACAGCGACAACTTAATCAATTTTCAGGAAAATTAAATAACCTCGAAAACCAGCTATCAGTTGCGTCACAACAAGCCTCTCAAAAAGAGCGAGAGCTAACAGAAACACGCTCTCGAGTCACTAATCTTCGTGATAGTTATAATATTGCTTTAAAAGAATATAACATCACCAAACCATTAGCTGATGAAGGTGTAGTTCCTCGTATTGAATTATTAAAGTTGCAACGCTCTCTTAACGATACCAAACGTGATTTAAACTCAGCTAAATTACAAATTCCCGTCACACAAGCAGCCATTCAAGAAGCTGGCTTTAAATATATTGATATTGCTCTGCAATTCCGCTCAGAAATTCAAGCTAAACTGAACGAAACCAGCGATAAATTATCAAGTATGACGGAAACACAAGTAGGTTTAAAAGACCGTGTGAAGCGTACCACCGTCATATCACCAGTTAATGGCACGATTCAAAAAATATACGTCAATACTGTAGGCGGAGTTATTCAACCAGGTATGCCATTGATAGAAATTGTACCGACTGAAGACACACTTTTGATTGAAGCAAAAATAGCCCCACAAGATATAGGCTTTTTAAGACCAGGACTACCAACAATAATAAAATTCAGTGCTTATGATTTTACAAATTATGGGGGGCTGAAAGGTACATTAGAAACAATCAGTGCAGACACTATCCAAGATAAAGAAGGTAATAGTTTTTATCAGGTAAAAATTCGTACCGATGCAAGTAATCTTAAAGGACCTAATGATGAAGCATTACCTATCATTCCGGGAATGACAGCATCAGCAGATATCATTACAGGCAAACGGTCAGTACTTGATTATTTATTGAAGCCTATCCTTAGAGCGAGCCAAACGGCGTTAAGAGAATAATGAAATGAAAAAAATATACTTTTTAAGAAATATTGCTTTATTAATCGGCGCTCAATGCTTAGCGATACCTGTAATGGCACAGTCATTAGAACAAGCTATTGCTGAGACACTTTCAACCAACCCTGATATAAAAAGTGCATACAATGAATTCCAAAGTAAGCACCAATTAATTAATGCGGCTAAAGGTGATTATTTACCATCAGTAGATCTAGAAGCAGGGATTGGACGTGATGATTACAAAGCTAAAAGTCCATCAGGAGAATACACACCTCAAAGTGCACAAATAAATATTCGTCAATTAATCTGGGATGGTTCTATTACGTATAACGATATTCAACGTAATAAAGCAGAAACAGAAGCTCAACGTTATCAACTATTATCTGACGCACAAGATAAAGCACTTAAAGCAACAGAAGCTTACTTAAATGTCCTTCATGCTCAAGATGTCTTAACCTTGTCACAATCTAATCTCAAAGTGCATCAAAAAATGTACGTTGATATAAAAAAACGTGCAGATGCAGGGATTGGTTCGACGGCAGATTTGGCGCAAGTTGATGGCCGTTTAGCAAGTTCTAATACCAACTTATTAGCGGCAGAAAGTAATCTTCAGGATAAGATCACTGCTTTTGTACGTATTGTTGGTACCTACCCTGTCGATCTCGTTAAACCTGAAGTTGATAGTAATTACTTACCGATATCTTTAGATGATGCTCTCACAAAAGCACAGAAAAGTAATCCTGTGGTATATATTGCATCAAATGATATTAATGCAGCTGAATATCAATATAAACAAGCACAAGGTACTTTCTACCCTTCTTTTAGCATTGAAGCCTCACAAGAATGGGGACAAGATCTTAATGGTTCAGCTGGTGATACCGATGAACTAAAAGCAATGCTAAAAATGCGGTATAACCTTTTTAATGGTGGTAGTGACGTTGCTAAATCACGCCGGGCGGCTTATCAAATCAATAAATCTAAAGATATTCGAGATCGTGCTCACCGTATGTTAGAAGAAGGAACGCGTCTTTCATGGAGTGCATTAACACTATCGAAAAAACAAAAAACATTCCTTCAAGAACATGTTGATGCATCTGCTCGTACCGTTATTGCTTATGAAAAACAATTTAAGATTGGTCAGCGTTCTTTATTAGATGTACTTAACACTGAAAACGAACTATTTGAAGCACGTAAAGCTTATTTAAGCGCAGAGTATGATGGCATATTGGCAAAATATCGCGTGTTAAATGCAACGGGATTAATTCTTAATGAGATGCGAGTTGAAATACCTCAGTCTTGGGTACAATCAACTAAATAAAGGAACAAAACATGAAATACACAATTATAGGGTTACTCGCACTATCATTATTTGGCTGCTCACTTTCAGTGTCTCAACCCCCAGTTGCTAAACAAACAAAAAATCTATTTGATAACGACAGTGATGGTGTCATTAATCAACGAGATCACTGCCCCAAAACACCTATTGATGCTGTCGTCAATAATGATGGTTGTCCAACATATGTTGATAGATCAGAAGAAAATAAGATTCACGTCTTATTTGCAAATGACTCTGCAGAAATTCCTGAAAGTTATATGCAAAACATCAATAAAATGAGCGAATTTTTGGTGAAATATCCCAAAATGCATATTGAACTTAAAGGATATGCTAGCCCTGTAGGTAATGCCGCTTACAATATTGCCTTATCAAAGCGGCGCGCAAGTGTTATCCGCCAGGCATTAATTAATAATGGTATTACACCATCGCGAATTAAAACGATCGGGTTTGGTGACAGTGATCCCGTTGCGGCTTATGACATAGAAGAAAGCAACACCCTAAGTCGCCGTGTTGTAGCGCAAGTTGTTGGCTCTCAAGAAAATGTTGTGAAAGAATGGACAGTCTATACTGTCCGTGAAAACTAAACAGATAACAACTATTGAAAAAAATAATATTATGGCTAGTTTGCATGTTATTAGCAGTAAATGTATCTGCTGCTAATAGCATGTACCAAATAGAAAAAATAAAACAATTTTATGGTGAACGTGCGGGGAAACGTGCTATCGCTTGGCGTAAACTTATCCAAAAATCACAGCATTTAACTGAGCGTCAAAAACTTAGTACTGTTAATGATTTTTTTAACCAATTTGTTTTTATTAGCGATCAAAAGCTATGGGGCAAAGAAGATTATTGGGCAACGCCTTATGAATTTGTTGGCATTGGTGCTGGGGATTGTGAAGATTTTAGTATTGCAAAATATCAAGCACTACTCGAACTTGGTATTGCTGATAATAAACTCAGATTAATGTATGTAAAAGCACTTGAATTTAACCAATTCCACATGGTTGTAACTTATTACCCAACACCATCGGCAATACCATTAGTCTTAGATAATCTTAAAGGAGAGATTCTCCCCGCATCTCAACGAAAAGATTTACTACCAATATACAGCTTTAATGGTAGCAAGTTATGGCTAATAAAACAAAAAGGACAAGGACAAATAGCTGGTAATGCTTCACGTTTAAGTCTTTGGAATGATTTACGCAATCGTTCACAAAATATAAAACTAAATCGACCACGATATACTTTTTAATAGGTAAATTATAATGACCCTTTACCGACAACTTCTACTGTGGATGCTAGTCGTATTATTTTTACTAACCAGTGCTGTATTTGCAATTCAATTTAATACCACTAAAAATTATTTAATTGAACAACAATCAACAGAACTTAATAATGTTGTTAGTTCAGTCGGCTTTGCTTTATCTCCTTATATCAAGGCTAAAGATTTTATTGCAGCGGAATCTGTTATCAATGCAACTTTTGATTCAGGCTATTACAGCCAAGTAAAATTGACGTTATTAGACTCTAAAAAAGAAATTCTTCGTCAATACCCACAAAAGGTAGATAATATTCCTGATTGGTTTCAGTCAATAATTCATATTGAAGCAATGACTCAAACGACTACCTTAACCAGTGGTTGGTTACAACTTGCTAATTTAACCGTAATTAGTAGCCCTATTCCAGCCTATATCCAATTATGGAACGCAACCATTCAGTTAATACTTGGGTTTATGGCTTGTCTTTTATTTGGATCTATTGTGCTATCATTAGTGCTCAATAAGGTCTTAAAGCCTTTAAAAAATATTCAAAAAAGTGCGCAAGAAATGGCGCTTAACCATTTCACAGCTCCGTTACCAAAACCTCATACACGTGAGTTGATTGATCTTGTTAACGCTTTTAATTCAATGAATATTCAATTACAACAACATTTCGAACAACAAGCGCAAGAGGCTGATACATTACGAATCCGCGCCTACCAAGATCCTGTTTCTGGATTAGCTAACCGTAGTTATTTAATCACTAAACTTCAATCATGGTTACTCAGTAATCCAAATGGCGGGATTATTTTATTAAAATCTGACGCTATAGAGAACAGTTACCAACAATCAGGTTATGAATCGGGTGATCAGCTAGTACATAAACTCGCTGAACGCTTAAAAGAACTATCAGCAGATGATGTTACTATCGCCCGTTTAAACCAATCAGAATTTATCCTTATTGCCCCTAATGCATCTGAAGATGATCTTATGGAAACGGGCCGAAGCATGCTCTATATGACATCAGAACTGAACTCAGATCCTCTAGGAATTGCGCCCCTTCAAGCTGCCATTGGTATTGTCGCATGCTCAGCAACGATCACTATCACAGCATTACTCGCTCATGCTGACAACGCTCTAAATAAAGCACGCCAACAAGTTAAAGAACCAATAGCACTATTAGATAGTAATAAGAACAAAACAATACCAGCAATGGGTAAGCAACAATGGAAAACATTAGTTGATGAAGCTATTGCAAATAACTTACTTCATTTTACTTTTCAAAAAGCAATTGATACTAATAATAATATCATCCATAAAGAGATGTTTGCTTACATTACACAAGGCCAACACCGTTTTAATGCAGGGCAATTTTTATCTGCTATTGAAAAACTCAATGAAGGTACCAAATTTGATTGTTATGTCATTGACACTATTTTTAACCAATTAACCAAACAAACAAAATCTGTTCCTATCGCGATTAATATTACTCAAAGTAGCATTAATGATACGGGTTTTATTCGTTGGCTTAACAGTAAACTTCAATCTAGTCCTCAAATGAAAAAAGCAGTTTTATTTGAATTACCTGAAATTTGTTTTATTAAAAATATCGATAACACCAGCTTACTTTGTGAAATCATTCATCAAAACGGATTTCAATTCGGTATTGATAACTATGGACATAGTTTCAGCTCTCTGGGTTACCTAAATAAATTACGACCTAGCTATGTAAAACTGGATTTTGCTTATACATCACAACTAGATGATCAAGTAAAAACAGATGTTTTAGAATCAATAACACGTAGTGCTCATAACCTCGCAATACTGACTATTGCATCTCGTGTCGAAACCATTGAACAAAAAGAAAAATTAACACAGTTAAAAGTTCAAGGATTCCAAGGTTATGTCACCGCTCAATTAGTGAATGGAAAATAAAATGAAAGACCCATTACTTCAATCACTTGTTTATATTAGTCGTTTCTATGGACAAGCTAACTCACCGGATGCTTTAATTGCAGACCTGCCTCTGACTGATGGTTTACTTACTCCATTTTTATTACCTCGAGCCGCAGAAAAAGCAGGGCTTCAAGCCAAACAAACGCAATTAACATTAGATGAATTATCACCATTGCTCTTTCCTGTTATTGCGCTATTAAAAGGTGGTGACGCTTGTGTCATCCTTAGCGTTGATCAAGAAAAAGGTGAAGCTGAAATTGTACTTCCACAAAATGAAGGTTCAGAACAATGGATCAATATTAATGAGTTAAATGTGCAATACAGTGGCCATTTATTCTTGATTAAAAAACGTTTTCATTATGATGAGCGTTCCCCTGAAATTCTAAAGAATAGAGATGGACATTGGTTTTGGAGCACATTATGGGAATCACGTAGCATTTATCGTGACGTTTTTATTGCTTCAATTTTAATTAACGTATTCGCTATTGCTGCACCATTATTTACTCGTTTAGTATATGACAAAATCGTACCTAACCTTGCATTTGATTCTTTATGGGTGCTCGCAATCGGTATCACCATTATTTTTATTTTTGACTTTATTCTAAAAATATTAAGAAGTTACTTCATTGATTTAGCTGGAAAAAAATCAGATCTTTTGATCTCTGCGAAAATATATAGCAAAGTAATGGGCATTAGAATGGAAGCAAAACCTGCTTCTGTTGGTGCTTTTGCTCGCCATTTACAAGAATTTGAGTCGATTCGTGAATTTTTCACCTCAGCGACGGTTTCATCATTAATCGATTTACCGTTTGCACTACTGTTCTTATTTATAATCTATGTTATGGCTGGGCCCTTAGCGTTAGTTCCACTTATTGCGGTCTTAATCTTAGTTATCTATAGCTACCTTATTCAACGTCCATTACGCCGTACAATTGAAGAAGGCTCTCGATTAGCCTCTCAAAAACACGCTAACTTAATTGAAAGTTTATCTGGTTTAGAAACCATCAAAATGTTTGGCGCACAGAGCCAGTTTCAATATCGATGGGAAGAAGCCGTTACTCATATTTCAAACTGGGGACTAAAATCTCGTCGGTTAACAGATTCAGTTCAAAATACCGCAGGATTTTTACAACAATTTGTATCAGTAGCAATGATTGTTGTTGGTGTGTATTTAATCGCTAACGGTGATCTAACTATGGGTGGATTAATAGCATCAACCATGCTAAGTGGTCGTGCTGTTGGTCCGATGGTACAACTCGCACTACTATCAACCCGTTATAATCAAGCTAAATCAGCCATGACCATTATTGAGCAATTAATGGCAATGCCACTAGAGCAAGAAGAAGGTAAACGCTATATTCATCGCCCAATTATTCGTGGAAAAATAGAATTTGATAACGTCACATTTAGTTATCCAAATGCAACTCAAGCGGCATTAAAAAATATCAGTTTTACGATTAACCCTGGTGAAAAGGTAGCCATTATCGGTCGTATTGGTTCAGGAAAAACCAGTCTTGAGCGTATCTTAATGGGGCTATATCAACCTCAACAAGGGTCTGTTCGCGTTGATGATACGGATATAAACCAATTACATCATATTGATATTCGACGTAATATTGGTTGTGTACCACAAGACATTACTCTCTTTTTTGGTTCAATTCGCGATAACATTATACTTGGACGACCATTAGCAACAGATAAAGAAATTCTACTTGCCGCAGAGCGTGCTGGAGTGACAGCATTCACTCAACATGATGCTGCCGGTTTAGAAAAACAAGTGGGTGAAGGTGGTCATGCCCTTTCCGGTGGCCAACGTCAAGCCATCGCTATAGCGCGTGCATTTCTTAGTCAACCCCCCGTACTGATTATGGATGAACCAACAAGTAGTATGGATAATCGTTCAGAAATGTACATTAAACAGCAGTTACGTCAAATGAAGCAAGATGAGACATTAATCCTGATCACCCATAAGACAGGAATGCTGGATGTAGTTGATCGATTAATCGTTATGGAACATGGTCATATTGTTGCTGACGGACCGAAAGAACAAGTATTACAAACATTACGCAATGGCAATATTAATCAATCATCAGCCAATTAATAGTTGTAATGTATAGCCAGTTTGTCCACCATAACAAACTGGTTATTTAAACTCTTTAGGATTCTCGTGGAAAAAGTTGCTATTTTTGTCGATGTCCAAAACATCTATTACACCGTTAAAGAAAAGTACCACTGTAATTTTGATTACAATGCTTTTTGGGCAGAAGTATCACAAGGCCGCGAAATTATTGCAGCTTATGCTTACGCTATTCATAAAGGTGATGAAAAACAGCGCCAATTCCAAAATATCCTACGGGGAATTGGTTTTGACGTTAAATTAAAGCCATTTATTCAACGCAGTGATGGCTCAGCGAAAGGTGACTGGGATGTTGGAATCACTATTGATGTGTTAGAACATGCTGCAGATGTTGATCGTATTATTTTATTATCTGGCGATGGTGATTTTGATTTATTGGTTGATAAAGTACAGACCAAATACAATACCATCGTAGAGATATATGGAGTACCTGGTTTAACTGCAACCTCATTAATTAATACAGCACAACATTATCGAGAAATAGAAAATACTCTATTACTGGGACGTTAATATTATAAAAAAGGCCAACAATTATGTTGGCCTTTTTTATTCATCAAATTTTATTTTATATGCTGAGCATGAACAAGATCTGGATGACTATAAATATCCATGAGTTCACTGGTTGCTTGACGTACCATTTTCACAGGAACAATAATGAAATAAATAGAGGCTAAAATCACCATTGTAGGATCTGCATAAACAGCTAAATGTGCATATTGAGTCATCATTAAAATTTTCGCGACCACAAAACCCATTAATACAGCAGCACTGATCACTGTATCCATGACCCACTGTTTAGCTTCGGCATCAGCTAATGCTGATGAGATATTTTTACTTTTGATTTTGATATAACGATATGTGCCATAACAACCCACAACACTGATCATACCAAAAGCTAAAGCAACACCCGCATTAATATCACGGCCACCAGCCAAAATAGCTTCAACAGCTGAATAGAAAGACCAAATACACATTAAAGCAATAACTGAGCCTTTAATCGCAATAACAGCAGGTGCTATCATTGCTACTTGCGAACTATCTTTATTTATTTCAGGTTTATGAAGATAATGCGCGGCCCCCAGAGATAACATGGTTAACGCCAAGCTTACTAAAGAATATGCACCATCAAAAATAATCACTAAAGAACCAACAAGTGACCCAAGCACAATCCCTAAAATAGCAAAAGTAAACGATGACACGGTAGACAACAGGAGTAAACCGCGCTCTTGTTGCATTGAACTAGACATATAGACCTCAATCGACAATTTTTTCGTCGTTTTTTGTTTAATTGTGAAACTAATAAGATGATACAGCCACTTCTATTAATACTATAATCACTGAGCGTCGAATTTATCGTCGCTAGTAAGTGTTATTCTACTTACTCTATACTTCTGTATTTATTGTATTGGTACCATCAATGAAAATAGCTCAGATTGAAATGTTTCTATCAACGATAAAAACGGGCTCTATTGCCGAGGCTGCTCGTCGTCATGGAAAAAGCCGCACAACTGTTAGTGCAGCATTAAGCTCATTAGAAGATACATTAGGCGTTGAATTGTTAAACCGCAGTGGTAACCGTATTACCCCAACCGTTATAGGCGAAGCAACTGTCAATGATTTTGAGCGTATTCTCTTAATTGCGCGAGATATTCACACGCGATGTGAACAATATAATGTAGGTGTAGAAGCCAGTATTCGTATTGCACGCGATGATTCATTACCAGAATCACTGTGGCGTCAATTATTACGTCAGATTCGAACTCAATTTCCACAAACAAGTGTGTCAATTTACAGTGCGCCAACACAAGAATTAGAAGAAATGGTGGCACAAAACCTTGTCGATGTCGCTTATGGCTTGTTACCTAATACGCATCTTTTTTCACGCTTACAACAAACAGACTTGGGTCAAATACGCATGATGTCTGTTGCCCACAAAGATCACCCTCTTAGTCAACTTCGTAAAGTGAATGATGCAGATCTCGAACGTTACACTGAAATTGCTGTCGCTTATTTTGATGAAGAAAGCTTACGTATCGTGACCCCTAAAGCAGGGAAATATATCGCTTTATCTTTTTATGAGCATCTCCGGGACGCCGTACTTGATCAAACCGGTTGGTCATCTTTACCCGCGATACTCATTAAGCAGCATTTACGAGAAGGAACACTTAAAGTGATTAAATATAATCGAGCAATGAATTGGCAATCATATGGTGAAGTTGTTGAAAATGAGTCTCGACGCGGAACAGTTGTAAAATGGTTATCCGAACAATTAGAGACCTATTTATTTGATGAAAGCGATTAATTTTGAATATTCACATTTAAAGCAGCAAAATTGATTACATAAATACAACCTAAGTATGGATTTGTAAAGTACTCACATTTTAAGTCTAATATCTAAAATAATCGTAAATATATCGGACAAACAGCCATTTGCTGCTAAACTTATTTCGAAATATAAATAAATATCTAGCTAAGACCAAAGACTTATGAGAATAAATTATTCTTTAATAAAATAATTTATAGTTAAATTTTCAACTACAGGCTAGATTGAACAGCGTTTTTAATTCAATATGTGCGCCGCAAATCAGATCGTCTAACACCAGTGTCATTAATGATACCAATAACGATTAAAAACGATCTAGCATGTATATAACAAGGTAACAATAGCAGTAACGGACTAAGTATAACTATTCAGCCGTTACAAGAGTAAAGAAGAAAGTTATATCATTCGTTGTTTATCTTTTCTAAGATCCCTCTTAATCGTAATTATATAAAGGAAATAAGCTTCATGATGAGAAAATTAGTTGCTGAATTTATCGGCACAGCTTGGCTAGTACTCGGTGGCTGTGGTAGTGCTGTTTTAGCTGCGGCATACCCAGATTTAGGTATCGGATTTTTAGGTGTCGCACTGGCATTTGGTCTAACAGTTGTGACAATGGCATACGCAATTGGTCATATCTCAGGTTGTCATTTAAACCCAGCCGTTACTGTTGGTCTATGGGCCGGTGGTCGTTTCTCTACCGGTGAAGTTGTTCCTTACATCGCATCACAAGTACTAGGCGGTATCGCTGGCGCTGGTGTACTTTATATTATTGCAAGCGGTCAAGCTGGCTTTGATCTTGCCAATGGTTTTGCTTCTAACGGTTACGGTGCCCATTCTCCTGGTCATTACTCTCTATTATCTGCATTTGTTACTGAAGTCGTAATGACATTCATGTTCTTATTCGTAATTTTAGGTGCAACACATAAACTTGCTTCACCACAAATGGCTGGTCTTGCAATCGGTCTTGCACTAACACTGATTCACTTAATCAGTATTCCAGTAACAAATACATCAGTTAACCCTGCTCGTAGTACTGGTCCTGCATTATTCGTTGGTGACTGGGCAACATCACAGCTATGGATGTTCTGGGTAGCTCCTCTTATTGGTGCCGCAATTGCAGGTGTTGTATACCGCTGGTTATGCCCTGACAATGAATACCGTTCAGTAAGCTAAGTTTGCCAAACCAACACTGAATATAAAAAAGCGAGCTTAATCTTTAAGCTCGCTTTTTTTATTACTCATATTTAATAACACTCATCAATCTCAACGTTAAATATCGACCAACTGCAACAACGCTTGTACTGGATGTTTAAATTGAATATGTTCCAATCGCTTAACTTGACTACGACATGAATAGCCTGTCGCCATACATCGAGTGAGATCATACTGATCTATATTCTCTTTCCAGCTTAAATTAAATACCTTCTTTGACGCTTCTAATTTATCGATTTCATGGCCAAATGTACCCGCCATTCCACAGCAACCCACTGGCACAGATTGCATGATCCCACCAAAGTGCGTAAAAATAGCTTCCCATTGCTTTTCAGCATTCGGCAATTTTGTTTTTTCTGTACAATGGGCAAACAGATACCAGGGCTTATCATTCAATAATTTTCTTTGAGGCATTTGTTGTAATAATGGAAAAAGCCATTCATGTGCAGTTAAAACTGTAAATTTACCTCGTCCTTGCTGTAATACCTCAGTATATTCATCGCGATAACACAATACTAAAGCAGGATCGACACCCACCATAGGAATATTTAATACTGCTAATTGATTTAAAAAATCAGCGGTTGATGTTGCTGTCTTCGCAAATACTTTTAAGAACCCTTTAACATGTTGCGCTTTTCCATTGGGTTTAAATGGCAATAAAATCGGTTTTTTACCCAACTTTTCAATTAAATGAATAAAGTCACGTATAACCTGCGCATCATAAAAACTGGTAAATGGATCTTGAACAATTAAAACATAGTTTTCCCGCTCATGATCAGATAACGCCTGTAACCATAACATGTCAAAACATAACACATGATGGCCATTTAAACTTTCAGCTAAAGTTGGCACAGATAATAGAGGCATATCAACATAACCAATGGTCTTTAAGGTCAACTTTTTCGACCATTGTGGCCGAATTAAACTGTTTACGATGACTGGTGCTTTCACCATTAACGGTAAAATATTCTCAATATATGCCACTAAATAATCTTTTACTGGACGTTGATAACGGCTGTAATAGATATTCATAAATCGTGAACGAAAACTGGGTACATCAACCTTAATTGGGCATTGACTTGCACATGCTTTACACGCTAAACAACCATTCATCGCGTCCATGACCTCATGTGAAAAATCATAGCGATGACGATTAGAACCATAGGTATTTTTTAAACGATCAATAATCTGTTTGATTGTTGGAGATGTGGTTAATAACTGTTGTTCTAGTTCATCAGCATTGATTCCCTGCTCAGCTAATTGCCTTAGCCATTCACGTACTAACCCCGCTCGTCCTTTAGGTGAATGGCGACGATCAGCTGAAATCTTCATTGAGGGGCACATAGGCGAACTGGTGTCATAGTTAAAACATAAACCATTACCGTTACATTCCATGGCTTGCTTAAAACTATCTCGTGTGGTGACCGCTATTTGACGATCATAAAAACCCCGTTTTACACTATCAACTTTTACTAATTCACTGTCATTACCAAGTGGTGTACAAATTTTACCAGGATTCATACGGTTATACGGATCAAATGCCGCTTTAATGCGACGTAACTCAGTGAACAATTCTTCACCAAAAAAAGCAGGGCCATATTCAGAACGGAATCCTTTACCGTGTTCGCCCCACATTAGACCACCATATTTAGCAACTAATGTGACCACTTGATCTGATACTTCTTTCATTAACAATTCTTGTTGCGGATCGCACATATCCAATGCTGGACGTACATGCAAGACGCCTGCATCAACGTGGCCAAACATGCCGTAATTAAGCCCTTTATCATCCAATAACTGCCTGAACTCAGTGATAAAGTCGGCTAAATTTTCAGGAGGAACACAAGTATCTTCAGCAAATGCAATTGGCTTTTTAGTACCTTTTGCAGCGCCTAATAGTCCCACAGCTTTTTTTCGCATGGTATACATTTTTTGAATACTGGCTAAATCATCACAAACTTGATAACCAATAACTCCTGCTTGTTGATCTACGATTAGTTGGTCAAGTCGCTGACACAATGCCGCTACATGTTGCTGATTCTCTGCAATATCATTACTTGCATACTCAACCATGTTAATACCTAACATCGGTTTTCCAGGTACATCAGCTAATAAACTTTCAACAGTATTCCAAACAATATCTTGTTTCGCTAAATTCAGAACTTTGGAATCAATAGTTTCAACCGACAAGGCAAGAGCATCTACCATCATAGGAGCATTACGTAATGCTGAATCAAAACTATCATATTTAATATTCACTAAAGTACGAGACTTTGGAATTGGTGTAATATTTAATTTTGCTTCTGCTATAAAAGCTAAAGATCCTTCAGCGCCACATAATAACCGTGCAATATCAAATTGTTGAAGTTGATCATCATAAACATTTTTTAAATCATAGCCGGTAAGAAACCGATTAAGTTGTGGAAATTTATCGACTATTTGTTGGCGTTTGTTCCGACAAATTTGAGCGGTTGTTTTGATAGCATTATGAATAAACGCAGTATCATCCAATACCATAATTTGATCATTATTTAGCGGTTCAGTATTAAGTACCGAACCATCAACGCATACCGCAGTCAGTGCTAAAACATGATCAGATGTTTTGCCGTATTTCAATGACCCCTGGCCAGAAGCATCGGTGTTAATCATGCCTCCAATAGTGGCACGATTACTGGTTGAAAGATCGGGAGAGAAAAAATAGCCATGCGGACGTAAAGCATCATTAAGTTGATCTTTAATGACACCACTTTGAACACGTACCCAACCTTCAGTAATATTAATCTCTAATATTTGATTTAAATAACGGGAAAGATCAACCACAATTCCAGATGTTAATGATTGCCCATTTGTACCCGTACCGCCACCACGAGGAGAAAATGTAACGTCTTGATAATTATCATGACACCCTATTTTTCCTATAAGAATAAGATCATCAATATGACGAGGTAATACCACAGCTTGAGGTAACTGTTGGTAGACACTATTATCAGTTGCAACAGCTAATCGGCTAGCATAACTTTGTTCAATATCACCTTGAAATCCGGCATCGGATAATGCAGCTAAATATGATAGTACGACATGATCAATACTACTTTGATAGGTTAATGCAGGTAACATATGTTTTACTCTCCCTTTTCCAGTCGTTACGCACTCATGCGCTGCCATTTCCCATAGCACTGGATTTACTATTCATAATTAATCACTTTAACCAGACGTTGAAAGTGTATAATTTCACTTTACTCTACCTAGAAACTAAACAAAACAATTTATAAGTTGATCGCCTATATCACCAACCAATAAAGCTATTATATTTAATTATTAATAGCAGTAAAAAAGCATCTGTTTATAGTGCAGCCATTACTTACACCACAAGAAAATAAAGCCCTTTAAAAGAGCTTTATTTCTAATAGAATAAAAACACAAAGCTAACTAAATACCGCCCATCAGGGTATATTTCATTTCAGTGTATTCTTCTAAGCCCTGGTGTGCACCTTCACGCCCTAACCCTGATTCTTTAATACCACCAAAAGGGGCTAATTCAGTAGAAATAAGGCCTTCGTTCACACCTACCATGCCATATTCAAGTGCTTCACTCACATTAAATGCACGCGATAGTGATTGTGTATAAATGTAAGCTGCCAAACCTGAATCAGTATTATTAGCACGATCAATCACATTTTGATCGTCGTCAAAGCTAAAAATAGCCGCTAATGGTCCGAAAGTTTCTTCCGTCGCCACTAACATGTCATCTCGAACATCACGAATAATCGTCGGTGTAATAAAACAATTACTCGATGCTTGTTGACTACCCAGCACTAAATGAGCACCTTTTAACATCGCATCATAAATATGACGTTCAACTTTTTCAACCGCCGCTCGATTAATCAATGGACCAATAGTCACACCATCATCAAGTCCATTACCGACCTTTAATAAAGCAACTTGTTGACGTAGTCGATCAATAAATTGCTCGTAAATACTATTATGTACATAAATACGATTAGCACAGACACACGTTTGACCTGCGTTACGAAATTTAGCAATCATCACACCTTCAATGGCGCGATCAATATCAGCATCATCAAAAATAATAAATGGTGCATTACCGCCTAATTCTAATGACACTTTTTTCACACTTGCCGCAGCTTGCGCCATCAACAATTTACCAATCGCTGTAGAGCCAGTGAAGGAAATCTTCTTAACCTTCTTATTACCCGTAAGCTCTGCACCAATTTTAACCGCATCCCCCGTTACAACACTGAATAAGCCATCAGGAATACCTGCTTCTTGCGCTAATGCTGCAAATGCCAATGCTGTAAAGGGAGTATCAGGTGCAGGTTTCAATACCACGGCACAACCTGCGGCAAATGCAGGGCCACATTTACGCGTGATCATTGCCGCGGGGAAATTCCATGGGGTAATAGCAGCCACAACCCCAACAGGTTGGCGTGAAACCAAAATTCTTGCGTCAGCTTTATGGCTTGGAATTATTTCACCATTCATCCGCTTAGCTTCTTCGGCATACCATTCAACAAAGCTTGCCGCATAGGCTATTTCACCTTTAGCTTCATTCAGTGGTTTACCTTGCTCTAAGGTCAAAATAGTCGCTAATTCCACAGAATGGTTGATAATAAGCTCATACCATTGACGCAATACGGTCGCTTTATATTTAGCTGTTGTTTTTGACCAACGTCGATATGCATTATCAGCACAATCTATTGCTACACGTGTTTCTTCAACCCCCATTAAAGGAACATTTCCAATAACCTCACCGGTAGCAGGATTAGTGATAACCGTATGTTTTCCTGAATATGCGTTTACCCATTCGCCATTAATAAACGCTTGTTGCTTAAACAAACCACCTAAAGATAATGTCATTACGATACCTTGCTTTATTTTTTCAATGCACGAGTAGCCAGAAGAACACTCGTTAAACTGTACATTGAAATAAATAACTGACTGATTATATTATTATATTACAACCTTACCAATATAACAGCTTAGGAAGCTATTCAGTAACATGTTATCGATAGAAATAAAATCGCAAAAATTAGGCTATTCATCTGCAAATAATTATTATCGCGACTACGCTTTAAATAACATAGATATTAAGAATGAACGATAGCTTTACTTTTATTTTAAAGTGGACATAAATATCTTATGCAGAAAAGTAGACAACTTACTCATATTCGTCATGGTATTAAAAAAGGCATTACTACTTCTTTCATCCATGAACAACATTTTCCTACCACAAATCCATTCGTTTTATGGGAACATTTCACGTCAAAATCCCCCATGAACCATGGCTTGAGTTTTCATGGCCACTCAGGAATAGAAGCTATTAGCTCCCCCCTCACTGGCACTATTTTACATCATGATTCAACACAACAGCATCATATCGTGAAAAGTGGTGATATCCATATGATGACGAGCGGTCAAGGTATTATTCATAAATCAACCACATTACCTCAGCAATCAACAACAGAATCATTCCAGTTATGGATGGCATTACCAGCAGCAAATAATAATGAAATGTGCCAACCAAAAAGCCAGCTATTTAAGAAACACCACCTTCCCTTAGTTGAAGATAATCATTCAACAACAAAAGTATTGGTTGGTCATTACCAGCAACACACCAGCCCAATTAAAAGTCATTGTAAGTTAATATTGCTCGATATCATTATGACATCTTACAGTACATGGTGCTTTACCCCGCCCCAAGATTATCATTCCTGCTTTATTTACTTAAAGTCTGGTATTTCTTATAGTGCTAATAATAAATTAATGCCGTTTCAAATGGGATTTTTCGAATCATCATCAGCACCAATAATAATAACCACAACAGATCATAGTTCACGTTTTTTCATTGCTTGTGCCGTTCCATTAAAACAACCATTAATAACAAATCAACATTCCGTTCACTCTTGTGAAAATAACATTGATAAAAGTGAGGTAATAATAAAAAATCTAATGGAAACTACTAAAAAAACACATTAACACGGAATAAATAGTATGCCTATTGTGCCATTATAATTAATATTACACGGTATTGTTGATGAAAATACCATATCTGTCACAACAGATACGGTATTTAAAATGAATATTAATTTATGGGCGTGTCGCTAATTGAAAGGTACCATTTGATTGAAACCAAACGGCTTGTTTTTGTTTACGCCCAAGTAATAAAGGGCCATCATCAAAAAACAAAAAATTCTTCCAGTTGCGTTTAAATACACCCCATTTAGTTTCGATAATATTATATTTTTCGTAACAGAAGAAAATGGTCGTGTTATCTTCCCACTTTATATCAGCCAACAGCTCTGCTGGTAACTCAGGTTCATCACTGTCCCAAGCTTGCTGCCAGTCTATTGCATCGGACCAAATTTTTTTATCAAAGGCCCAATCACCTTTTTCAAAATGATCTGCATCAGAACTCTGACTACTCACGTGTTCACACCACAATTGCGCCGAACGAGCTTGAGTAAATGGTTTTATTTGTACTAAATCAGCTTCATCTACTGGCATTGAAGCATGAGTGAAAATCCATTTACGAGCATAATTATCAAATTCGGTATAATTCATTTGTCAGCCTAAAAAAATAAAGACGACGCAATGTACATCAGTGATGATATTTGTTCCAGTATCTCACCCATAATTTTTATATCTATTCTTTCTGATATAAAAAGGTACAAAAAAAATTGCACCTATTTATGGTATTAGAAATGTGTTTATTTACTTATTTTGTCCCCATAAATCACTGACCCAACCACCGATATGATCATCATAATGATTATCTGAAAAAGTCGGCGATGCTTTTATAGGGTTATCATGATGACATTCAAGAAGTTCAGATATATGCCTCGCCATCGGATCATCGGTGGACTGCATTTGCCTTTTTTGGGCAATTTCCTTAATAATCTGTAATCGATATGACGAGTTCATCTTTTTCATCTTTAACTCCTCTAAGTAAAATACATAAATAACAACCAAATAAAAATAGGCTTCTCCAAGGATTACGTCAAATAACCAATATTAAATCGTCATATCACTAGCGCAGAAAAGTGGATTTTAATTATTTAAAAAACAATGCCTTAACGTTAAGTACATTATTCTTAAAAATACATCTCCCTGATGATTAATTTAACTGCATGATTCTCATAGACTTTTAAATAAATATTTTTTCTTAATTATTTATACAGTAATCTCATTATTAAATCACAATTAGCTACGTTAATTTTATGGCACATCTGTTAAACTACTAAACAGCTATAATTAACATCAAGTAACACGGTTATTTGTAATTATTCCAGGAGTATTCGTGCGTTTATTACCTATTATGACTTTTTCTTTAGTGAGCTTAATCAGCATCACTATTAATGCTAACGCAGACACATTGGCATCACCTTCCATCATTGAGAGTGCTCCAATTCAAAAAAATAATACTCCAACAAATATAGAGAGTAATTTAAAGCAACCATTACCGAACAAAAATAATAAATGCAACAAAACATTGAAATATAAGGTTTTTTTTGAAGGGCATGATATCGGTAATTATCAACGTAATTTAGTATGGAAGGGTACTCAAGCAGATATTTATACAAAGAGTACTGTTAATGTATTAATCACTACGGCAAAATTAAATCAACATTCAAAACTGCATTGGTCACCACAACGTCATAGTTTTGTGACAGATTCTTTTGAACGTAATATAAAAGGCTTAATGACAGGCAACGTTTCTGCTACTTTTACTGATAGCGGTGCAAAATCTACCGTGATTGAAGATGGTAAATCACATCAATTTAGTGAAAGTTTATTACCAATTCTTGATGGCGATACGATTGGTGCACAGATGCGATTAAATATTATGCAAGGTAAGAAGAGTTTTGACTTTATACTGCAAAATAGTGATGACACTAGCCATTACTACTTTAAAGTTATCGGAGAAGAAACAATCGCAACTAATTTTGGTAATATAAAAGCAATTAGAGTTGATCAAATAAAGAAAAAGGATCGTAAACTCTCATTGTGGTTTGCACCTTCAATTGACTATCAACTCGTACGAGCAACTTACAAACGTAAATTACTCGATCTAAAAGCAGTATTAGTCAGTAAAAAAATAATCTGTCCTAACCCTGTTCTAATAAAATAACACGACTATTACGGTATTAAACAGTTATGTAATTACTGACTGTTTATTGCCGTTATTTTGCTACCGCTTTACTGCCAATAATTTTATAGGCTGGTGTACCTCGAACCAATGTTTCACGGGCAAAGACCATCTGGCATTCAGGACAAACACAGGCTTGCTGAGTAAAATCTTTGCTTATTCTCTCTTTAAAACATTTCACTAATGCCCCCTTCCCCCCTTTACGATATTTAAACAATAACGTTTTACAGTGACCACATAACACATCAACCGTTTTAACTGGTCCTTTCTTATTGGGTTTCGCCATTATATTGTTATTCTTATTAAGATTGATGAGAACATGTTATTGTAAATTTCATTAAGTGATCAATATGGTGTAGACAAAAATCTCACATAACATCATGTTAGTAAGCTAGGTGGATAATTTTAGCCATCATATAGGGAGCAAACACATGAAATTTACAAGCAATATTTGCAATTGAAATCAAAGCCATTACATCGCTGTCGTTCCTTTTTCTCGACACCAAAACTTACCCCCACATCACAATTTAATCTACCACAACACCAACCCCTCTTAACACTACAATATATAAATGTAATGTCGTTATTCTCCACTGAGTGTAATATTAAATAATACGAATAATGATTTAAATTATCTTCGCTGTAACCATAATCAAATAATAAAAATTCACATGAAGAAGGGCTACCAATGAAAACAGTATTAGTTTTAATAAGTACGGTATTTTTATTATCTGCATGCTCACCCACTATAGGTAGTGAAAAATGGTGTAACCAGCTAAAAGAAAAAGCGAAAGGAGAATGGAGTGCGAATGAAGCCGTTCAATTCACCCAAAACTGTATTCTTCGTTCAGATGATAAGAAATAACTTAGCGTACTATTTTATATGGTATGAGGATGATAAAAATTAAGGTAAATATAACAGGCGAAAAAAAGCTCATCAAATGATGAGCTTTTTTAAAAGATGGTGCCCCGGGCCGGACTTGAACCGGCACAGCGCGAACGCCGAGGGATTTTAAATCCCTTGTGTCTACCAATTCCACCACCAGGGCACGCAATTCAATGCGATGGGTAAGACACCATCTATAGATACCGCTAACTTAGCTATATCTTTTAATTCTGTTGTTGCTATTACTTTATTTACGAGTAAGTAAATAAAAGATGGTGCCCCGGGCCGGACTTGAACCGGCACAGCGCGAACGCCGAGGGATTTTAAATCCCTTGTGTCTACCAATTCCACCACCAGGGCACGCAATTTAATGCGATGGGTAAGACACCATCTATAAATATCGCTCTTAAGCCATATTTTTTAATTTTTAGCGATACACGAGGTTCCCGATCTTGTAAACTCAGGAGTGACCTCAACCTTGTTGAGTCACCTCTTGTATTGCTGAACACTGACAATGTCAATATTCTTAAAATTGGAGCGACACACGAGGTTCGAACTCGTGACCTCAACCTTGTTGAGTCACCTCTTGTATTGCTGAACACTGACAATGTCAA
>NZ_CAMRAN010000057.1 GCF_947039875.1 uncultured Photobacterium sp. | reverse complement strand
TGGAGAACACGGTGAAAACTCATTCAGCAATGTCCTATGTGACATCGTTAACAATTAATAAACTGGCGATAGCCGTTAGTTTATCTTTAGCGGTAGTGCTGTTGTCAGGATGTAACAGTGAAAAAGAAACAACTGTCGCCGCGCCTATCATTAATCTTGCGTTAACTGAAATTGTAACGCCAAAAACAAATACCAATTTAAGCTTTAATGGTGTGATCCGTTCTGCTGAACGCGCAGATTTATCATTTCAAGTCAGTGGCCGTGTTAGCCATATTTTTGTTAACGAAGGCGACAAAGTACATAAAGGGCAGTTACTTGCAAAATTAGACCCTAAAGATGCCCAAACTGCCTTTGCAGCTGCACAATTAGAATTAAATAACACCAAAAAAGACTATTTACGTGGTAAATCTATCTATGAAAGCTCGCAAGCAATTGCAAAAAGTGACCTAGATGAATTACTAACACGTTATGACTTAGCTCAAAACCGCCTTGAAAAAGCGAAAAACCAGCTTGCTTACACGCAATTAAAGGCCCCTTTCTCAGGTATTATTGGTCGCAAGCTAATTGATAATCACGTTCAAATTCAAGCAAATACATCAGTATTAACGCTGCATAATCTTGATAATTTAGAAGTGGTAGTCAACATTTCAGATACGGTAATGCTAACGGGCATGCAATGTAATAAAGCCAATGCTGAGATTAACAATATTCCAGGGCATTTATTACCGTTGAGTTTACGTACTTACTCAACTCAAGCGGATCCAATTACACAAACATTCTCGGTTGTATTAGGGCTTGATGATCTTAAAGGGCTCAATATCTTACCGGGTATGTCAGTGAAAGTTTCTCCAAGCTTAACTGAATGTCCTGAGGAAAATAATAATCCATTGACAGTGCCACTTACAGCTGTTGTACCTGACAATCAAAACAAACAATTTGTCTGGGTTGTTAGCAGTAATAACATTGTTTCAAAACGCTACATTACTGTGGGTGTGATTAATAAAAATTGCATTACAGTAACTAAAGGCCTTAATGCAGGTGAGCGTATTGTTATTGCTGGCGTATCAAAATTAAGAAATGGTATGGAAATTCGCCCATACACAGACACAACTCAAAGCGGAGTGTAATAAATGGATATCGCTCGCTATACCATTGCCAAACGCACCAGTGTTTGGGTAATGATTGCTCTGATTTTAATCGGTGGCTACATTAGCTACCTAAAATTAGGCCGTTTTGAAGATCCCGAATTTGTGATTCGCCAAGCCGTTATTATTACGCCTTATGCGGGAGCAACAGCACAAGAAGTGTCAGATGAAGTTACCGACATTATTGAAGGTGCAGTGCAATCGTTACAGGAATTGAAAGAAGTTAAATCAGTTTCTAAACAAGGCATGTCTGAAGTTACAGTCGAAATTAAGCTTGAATTTGCTAAAAATCAGGCTGATCTTCAACAAGTTTGGGATAAGTTACGTCGCAAAGTTAACGATGCACAGCGCTCGCTTCCACCAGGGGCCGGTCCGTCAATTGTTAACGATGATTTCTCTGACGTTTATGCTTTATTCTTTGCTGTAACAGGTGAAGGCTTCTCTGACAAACAACTGTCTGATTATGTAGATAGTTTACGTCGTGAACTAGTCTTAGTTCCAGGCGTTGCTAAAACAGCAACACTTGCAGAACAACAAGAAACCATTTTTGTTGAGTTTACCAGTGAGCGGTTAGCTAAGTTTGGCTTGTCTGTTGATAATGTTTTGTCAGTATTACAAAAGCAAAATATCGTAACAGTCGCTGGTAGTTTAACTGCAAATGGCATGCGTATTCCGGTAATGCCAACGCCAAATATTAACTCTTTTAATGACTTAAAAAACCTTCAAGTGGGTATTGGTGACAACCACACTGTATTACACTTAAAAGATATTGCGACCATCAAACGAGGCTATCAAGAACCAGCATCAATGCTAATGCGTTACAACGGCGAGCGAGCTAT
Organism: uncultured Photobacterium sp.; assembly: GCF_947039875.1. GTDB lineage: Bacteria > Pseudomonadota > Gammaproteobacteria > Enterobacterales > Vibrionaceae > Photobacterium. Next base: position 21,860 of record NZ_CAMRAN010000057.1, on the reverse strand, counting down.
TGGTTTTGGTATTTCAAATGTCACTGGCGGCAACGTTGTTGATATGGGTGATGCCGTTAAAGCGCGTATCGCAGAACTGGAAGGCCAACGTCCTCTCGGTATGGAACTGAATGTCATCTCAATGCAATCAGATTCTGTACGTGATTCAGTAACAAACTTCATTGATAACCTTATTGCAGCTGTTGTCATTGTCTTTATCGTACTATTGCTATTTATGGGGGTTCGCTCAGGTATCATCATCGGTTTTGTATTAGTACTCACCGTTGCAGGTACCCTATGCATCATGCTTATTGATGACATAGCAATGCAACGTATCTCTCTTGGTGCACTGATTATTGCACTCGGCATGCTGGTTGATAACGCCATTGTTGTCACCGATGGTATTTTAGTTCGCCTACAAAATAACGAAGATCGGGAAGTGGTTATTCCTGAAGTTGTTAATGCAACTAAATGGCCATTATTAGGGGGAACGGTTGTTGGTATCTGTGCATTCAGTGCGATTGGTTTATCGCCATCAGATATGGGTGAATACGCAGGTTCGTTGTTCTGGGTTATCCTTTACTCAATGCTTTTAAGTTGGTTGTTTGCTGTAACGGTAACGCCATTACTGTGTCACCAGTTCCTAAAAGTAAAAGTGAAAACAACGGCAGATAAACCAAGTAAAGTCGTTAATGGCTACAAAGGTTTGTTATCGTGGGTATTACTTCATCGTAAGACAACCGGCCTATTATTAGTGGCTACTCTTATTGGGGCTATCTGGGGTGTAAAATATGTACCACCTGGTTTTATGCCTGAATCACAACGCGCGCAATTTGTCGTTGATGTTTACCTTCCACAAGGTACTGATATTCAAAATACAGAGGCTGTTGTTGCCAGCATTGAGCAAGACGTTAAAAAGAAACCAGGTATCAGCAATATTTCAAGTTTTATCGGTGGCGGTGGCTTACGTTTCATGCTGACTTACGCGCCAGAAGCACGTAACCCAAGCTATGGACAATTGCTGATTGATATCGATGATTACCGTAACATTGCACCATTATTAGTTGAACTACAAAAAGAGCTTGACCTTAAATATCCTGAAGCTTCAATCAAAGTATGGAAATTTATGCTGGGTCGAGGTGGCGGTAAAAAGATTGAAGCTGGATTTAAAGGCCCAGATAGCAAAGTATTACGCGATCTAGCGGAACAAGCTAAAGTTATCATGCTTAATGATCCAAACTTGATTGCAGTTCAAGATGATTGGCGTCAACAGGTACCGGTTATTAAGCCGATATATTCATCTGAAAAAGCACAGCGTTTTGGGTTAACAAATCAAGAAATAAGCCAAGCCATTGCACAAACATTAACTGGCCGTAATATTGGTGTTTACCGTGAAGGTAATGATTTAATCCCTATCATCGTGCGTGCGCCGGATAACGAACGTACTCATGAACGTGCGATTGAAAATACGGAAGTTTATAGCCGTATGGTCAATGGATTAATTCCTGTTAGCCAATTAGTGGAATCGGTTAATGTTGCTTGGGAAGATGCTATCTTACGCCGTATTAATCGTATTCCGACGATTTTGGTTCAGGCAGATCCTGCACCAGGTGTATTCACTGCGGATGCATTTAATGATCTACGTGGCAAAATTGAAGCAATTAAATTACCACCCGGTTATGAACTGACATGGTATGGCGAATATAAAGCATCAAATGACGCAAATGAAGGTCTTGCTACCTCTGCCCCTTACGGCTTTGCAGCAATGATTTTAGCGGTAATCTTTATGTTTAACGCGCTTCGTCAGCCATTAGTGATTTGGTTAACCGTACCATTTGCTTTAGTGGGTGTAACGGTAGGTTTAGTGATTTTCCAAACGCCATTTGAGTTTATGGCAATTCTGGGCTTCCTGAGCTTAATTGGTATGATGGTAAAAAATGCTATCGTGTTGGTAGACCAAACTGATGTCGAAATTGCAGCGGGTAAAACACCATATCAGGCGATTATTGATTCAGCACTTAGTCGTGCTCGACCAGTATTGCTTGGTGCATTTACAACGATTTTAGGTGTGGCGCCATTATTGGTAGACCCATTCTTTAAGAGTATGGCTGTTACCATTATGTTTGGTTTATTATTCGCGACAATCCTAACATTGGTCGTGATTCCACTACTGTATGCGGTATTGTTCCGCGTTAAAATAGAAGAAACACCACCAGCATAATTAGCATCACAAAATAAAAGGGAGTGGCATCATTGATGTACACTCCCTTTTTTATAACCGTAAATAACCTGCGCTCTTATCAATACCATTATTTAATATAATCAATAAGATCTTGTGCTAAACGACGTAACACGCCTGGTTCTGGGTGAGTATGTGAAAACGTTCTAATCCCATAAATTCCCATCACTAAAAATTGTGCTAATTGGTGGCTATCGCGGGCATTGCTTATTTCATTATGCTGTTGGGCTAATGCTAGTTGCTCGGCCAAAGTCTGCTGCCATTGTTTTAGCATATGGCTGATAACATCAGCAACTTCGACATCTTGTTGCGCAAGTTCACTGAGTGATTTTTGTAGTAAACAATCTTTAATCTGCTCACGTTCACACTCATCAACCACCTGATCAAGATACGCGCTGATCGCTTCTATCACTGAAGGTGACTGCGAAAATAGTGTGACAAACTGCGTATAACGTTGATTACGGTAATGTTCTAACGCCGCTAATAACAAACCGCGTTTATTTTTAAACGCGCAATAAATAGAGCCAGGATGAAGCCCCGTTGCTTGTTTTAAATCTTGCATGCTGGTGTTGCTATAACCTTTAGCTATAAAAACATCCATTGCCGAGCGTAACACTCGATCACGATCAAATTCAGCACTACGCATAATCACTCTCTTTTGCTTTATCTTCTTCTAGTTTACTTAATATTGAACAATCATTCAAAAAACTCTTGAATGATTGTTCAAACAGGTCTAACTTGAATGAGCATTCAAATAAGAGATAACAATCATGCTCGACACCCTATTTCACCCAGTTGTACTTAACGATACGCTAACACTCAATAACCGTATTATTATGGCACCATTAACCCGTTGCATGGCTGACGATAATTTAGTCCCAACCCAAGCAATGGTCGATTATTATGCTCGCCGTGCTGATACTGGACTTATTATCTCAGAAGCTATTTTAATTCGTGCTGATGGTCAAGGTTATCCGCATACGCCAGGATTATTTACCCCAGAGCAAATTGATGGCTGGCATAAAGTAACAGATGCTGTGCATAACAATGGTGGTAAGATTTTTGCACAATTGTGGCATACAGGTCGTGTAGCTCATCCGTTCTTTTTTAATGGTGAGTATGTACTTGCTCCTTCTGCGATAGCGCTTGAAGGGACATTACCAAGAATGCGGGAATTAACTTATACCGTTCCAAAGCCTGCAACTAAAACTGAAATTGAACAACTTATTGCCGATTTTAGTCAAGCCGCAGCTAATGCGATTGATGCTGGCTTTGATGGTGTAGAAATTCATGGCGCAAATGGCTATTTGATCGATCAATTTCTACATTTCAGCACCAATGAACGTGATGATGAGTTTGGTGGCACACCAGAGAATATGGCGCGCTTCCCACTCGCAGTTATTGATGCAATTAGCCAACGCATTGGTCGTGATCGTACCGGCTTACGTTTATCACCCGGCGGTTACTTCAATCTTGAAGGTGATAGCCGTGATCGTGCGGTGTTTGACTACTTATTACCTGAAGTTGAAAAGCGTTGTTTAGCGTATCTGCATGTTGGTATTTTTGATGACAGCATGAATTTTGAGTATCTTGATGGCAGCGCATCTCATTACATGCGAACACATTACAAAGGAACATTAATTGGTGTCGGTTGCTATACTCCACAAACAGGCTGTGATGCTATTGAAGCGGGGAAATTTGATTTATTAGCCATTGGCCGTCCATTAATCGCGAATCCTGACTATGTTAATAAAGTACAATCAGGTCAGGCACTTACTCCTTATGACGACACTATGCTAGCTCAACTAATTTAATGGTCTCTTTTACGCCTTAATACTGTGTTATTAAGGCGTTTATTTTGCTGCACTTCATTATTTAGTTTTAAATTACGAAAAATCATTGTTTGCATTTGTATAGATAGACAAAAGCCCAGTTTAGCTCTTATGATTACAATAGATAAAATAATAATGATAGAAAATGATAATGAATATCAAACCCCAACAAACCAATCAGAATATCCTATTAACGAGCTTACTTATTGTTACAAGTAGCTATGCTTCATATGCGAATGCTGACACAAGCACTTCTTCAACCTTAAATAATTCGTTAAATTATAGCAGTAGTAACAGCCTACTTTTAGAGCAATATAAAGATAACTTTGTTTTACCTTTTTATTACACTCAATCTCCAAATCACAAAGAATATCAATCAATTATACCGGAAGATGGCAAGCTAAGTAACTATAATGTCAACTTTCAAATTAGCTTAAAATACCGTTTATTCTCCGGCATTTTAACTGATAACGATCAATTATATTTTGCTTACACACAACGTTCAAACTGGCAAGCCTACGCTTCATCTGCATTTTTTAGAGATACAGAATATGAACCGTCTGTTTTCTGGACCTTTCCAGCCCAAACGGCCTATAGCGATGGTCTACATTATTCAGGCAGTACGCTAGGTTTAGTTCACCAATCAAATGGCCGGGGTGGCGAACAAGAACGGAGTTGGAACCGTGCCTTTGTTGACATGACATTTAAAAAAGACGCTTTTACCTTTAGTGTGAAGCCTTGGGTACGGCTTGATTTTGGGGCTAAAGACTATAACAAAGACATCAATAACTACCTTGGTTATGGTCGAGTTAGCATGAACTGGAATATTGATGGTAATAGTATGCTCACGTTTACAGTACGGAATGCACTAGAAAGTGGTTTCTCACGTGGCTATGAAAAAGTGACGTTAAACTTCCCTATTTATAAACGTTTACGTGGTTATTTAATATTTGAAAGTGGCTATGGTATTTCTATTTCAGACTATAATCATTATGACAATGCTGGTGGTATTGGTTTTTCATTTTAATTAATCTATTAAACCTATTTTTATCTCTAGTGTTAGTATTAAGTGGCATATAAACTATACGCATAAAAAACTAGAGATAAAAACAAATTTCTATCAATATATTACTTATCCTGTTACTTTAAATATAAGAAAACAATATTTCATTTCTTATTTAGTGGTTATTTCTTTACTAGTCGAATATTATGTGTTTTTAATAGCATTACTATAAATAGAGATATTTATTCCACCAACGAATATTACTATTGAAATAATTTATTGATAGAACGGTCCAGTGAATATTAATCAATCGACATACTTATCTGTACTTATTCACATGCTATCGTCATCTCCTTATCCTGCTGGGTTAAAAACGAAAGATGGTATTTTTGAATATGCCAATGATGCTTATCGTAACCTTGTTAATGCCCCGCTTGAAATAAAGGGATTAAAGGATAGTGACTTACCATGTGAGACCGCTGCATTTAGCGACATTTTTATTGAGCAAGATAAATTATCACTGACGCACAATAAAGCTATTATAACTATAGATGTGCACAACTATGCTAATGGTACAGATGCATATATATTTACCAAACAACCCGTTATAATTAATGGTGTACCTTGGGGAATTCAATTTACAGCAAATAAAGTAAAAGATTTAATCAATATGACATCGTTTGTTGAGGTTATTGCTACTGATAAATCTCATTTATCTTTCCATACAACGCGACCTTTAGCACCACAATTAACGTCATCTCAAGAAATTGTCTTATTTTGGTTATTACGTGGACGACAAACAAAACAAATAGCACAGCTTATTCATCGAACCCCTAAAGCTGTTGAAAAACAAATAGCCAATTTAATCTCTCGATTTTCTGACTATGGTATTTCCAGTCGCGCAGGATTAATTGAATATGCTCGTGGGAATGGTTGGTTATCATTAATACCAACACAATTATTTAAGATCCCTATGTCGCTTATTATCAACCATGATGATCAAGGCGATTAAGTTCACAAAACTACAGTAACTTAAACAAAGGACTGTTTAGTTACATTAATTTGCACTTATAATCCCGCCAATTTTCTCGCTGCTTATCATTGGTCATTTATTCATATAAAAGTCAGTTTAGTCATAATATTAACAGATCATACTCAACAACTTTTAATGCAACAATGAATCGACCTTGTTTAAAATGAGAATAACCGCACCAGAAATAACTTAACTTTTGTTTTGCTTTTTATCTTTCCGTAAATCAATACGGTATGATAGCAGCTAATCAATGGTTAGCGGGTATTAAGACATGTATCACCAAACACTTAAAAAATATTTTGGCTTTGATTCTTTACGTTTAGGGCAAGAAGAAGTAATTACCCGCGTTCTTAGTGGTCATTCAGCCGCCGCTATATTTCCAACGGGATCTGGAAAATCATTATGTTATCAATTACCTGCGATTGAATTACCCCATCTTACGTTGGTCATTTCACCATTATTAGCCTTAATGAAAGATCAACTCGATTTTTTGGCTACGAAAGGGATCCCTGCCGCATCCATTGATTCCAGCCAAACCTGGCAACAAACTCAGCAAGTCATGCAACAAATTCGTCAAGGCGAAATTAAAGTATTAATGATTTCAGTAGAACGTCTCAAAAACGAACGCTTTCGTCACTTTATCGGTCAAATTCCAATTTCATTATTAGTCGTCGATGAAGCACACTGTATTTCAGAGTGGGGCCATAATTTCCGTCCCGATTACCTGAAATTGCCACACTATCAACAAGCCTTAAACATCCCTCAAGTATTATTACTTACCGCAACAGCAACCCCTGCTGTAATTCAAGATATGCAGGACAAATTTGCAATAGCTAAAGATAATATTATCGTGACGGGTTTTTACCGAAATAACCTTGATTTAACCGTATTAGCTGCAGACGAAGACGAGAAAATAGATACCCTTAAACATCAACTTTCTCAACGCAATAATGAACCATCGATTGTCTATGTCACCTTACAACACACTGCTGAGCAAGTGGCTGATGCGCTTACTCGTAGTCACTTTCCAGCCCAAGCCTACCATGCGGGAATGGATTCTGATTACCGACATAGCATTCAACAACAATTCATGAATGGAGAAATTAATTGTATTGTAGCAACCATTGCTTTTGGTATGGGGATTGATAAGTCCAATATTCGCCAAGTGATTCATTTTGATTTACCCAAATCAATTGAGAATTACAGCCAAGAAATTGGTCGAGCAGGACGTGATGGTGAAGTGTCACAATGTACCGTTATTGCCAATAAATCAGGGCTCAATGTTTTAGAAAATTTTGTCTTTGGAGACACGCCAGATCGCAGCGCTATTGCATATGTTTTGCATGAAATACAAGCTCAAGATCAGCAATGGGAAATCATGAGTGGTCGTCTATCAAAAGATAGTAACATTCGTTTATTGCCACTCAAAACATTATTAGTCTATCTTGAAATCCGCCAAATCATTGAACCGATGTTTACTTATTTCGCAGATTATCGTTACAAGATGAATGTGTCTCAATATGAAATAGCCCAGCGCTTTCAAGGTGAGCGCCAACAATTTATTGAAACAATTTTTGCGTGCTCCCCCAAAGCACGAGTGTGGCATACATTGGATATGGATGCGTTATGGCAAGGCTATCAAGTCGATAGAAAGCGAGTGGTGGCAGCCATTGACTACTTAAATGAACAAGGCTGGATCACCCTTGAAAGTAAACAAATGACCGATGTGTATCGTATAAATCAACACCATTTTGATATTGAGGTAGAAACAGAAGCCCTTTACCAATTATTTCAGCAAAAAGAACACAGTGAAATTAATCGTATTGAAAATATGATTGCCTTTTTTGAAAGTAAAAGCTGTTTAAGCCATAAATTAGCCAGCTATTTTGCCGATCATCATGCACCCAAACAATGTGGCCATTGTTCTGTTTGCCGAGGTAAAAACATCACCTTACCAGCATTACCCACGCTGCCAGAGATTACCGATCAACAAATAACGATGTGGGCTGATAGCTTTATTCAACGAAATAACAGCGCGCCATCAATGGCTGCAATCACTCGTTTTTTGCATGGTATGAGCACACCTCTCAATAGTAAAATAAAAGCAAAACAGCTTGAAGGATTTGGTGTATTAGAAGCCTATCCTTTTCAGCAAACTTTCGATCATATTTGCCGCTTATATAACGGTAACTGTTGAATAAACGGCCATTAATTACGTTGGTTTAAGACTTTAATCGCTAAAAACTGACTTTTCATATTAATCAATGGCGATCTGACTCGCATCGTTTTAAAATACAAAAACTAACTAATAGGAAGTAAAGTTATGACTACAGAAAAAGAAGAATACCAACCTTGTGATGCTTGTGGTGTTTCAGCAGAAATGGGCTTTATGATCAAAGAACATGATGATGTTGCCGATGTACATGTTTTTGCAAATGGTAAAAAAGCATTAGAATTAGAACTAGCGAACTACCTTACGCTTGCAAAACAAGTTAATGCTAACTTTAAAGTAGAAACAACGCCTGTTGATGAAACAAGTACAGAATTAACAGCTCGCATTCAATTTGAATGCAGTGCTGAAAAGTTAATTTTTGAACTTAAAAGCCGCTCTCTAGCGAAATAATTTATCAAATGGGCATACTCTGCCGTCTTGATAATCAATGAAGCCAGTAAACAGTTGTATGGTGTAATCAATACAAAATACAATCTGATACTGGCTTTATTATTTATTCTCTACTGATATTACAAATGGAGATTGTCGCACTCCCCTTTTATGGGCCGTTTAGCTCAATCCCTTGTGAAGGACGACATTCCATCAGATAAACAATGACGCTACGGTGAAATATTAATACTCAATGGCACGAGGTAATAGTTTTGCTTGTGCAACCCAATCTTCTACTGCTGACAGTGGTGGCAGTTGACGAACTAGAGATTTAGCCTCATTCACTTCTACCATTTTAGCATGTAAATTATCAGCATTACGCTGTGCAAGTTCAGGCACAGTATCAACTCCTGATGACTCTAATAAATCAGCATACTGGGTACTTACCCCTTTGATACGTGATAAATCAGCACGGTTAAGCCAGTTTAAGATAAGTTTACCGCTAATCCCTGTTTTCTCAGCTAACGTTTTACGACCACTGGGTTTTGCGCCTAATACTAATAATTGTTCAATGGTTGTCACTTCTATAGCGGCTAACTTTGCTGCGTAAGTTTCACCAATTCCTTCCACACTAACAAGCTTTGTCATAACAGTTCTACTCTTTTTAATTATACATATATAAAAAATATAGCTAATAAAATTAAAAATATCGCATCACCGATCAAAAAATGCAGCCTAAATCAAAAGAAAACCATTACTATCATACTATTAATAAATAAACAGATAAAAAAAGCCCAGAATAATCTGGGCTTTTAAAAAGAGTCATACGATTAAGATTCAGAAAGTGGTAAGACTTGCTTCACATAATCACCAGGCGCTACGTATAATGGCGCGTATGTTTCGCTACCAATTACTCGTGGTGATACTTGCTCTGCAGGGCTAAACTCTGTTAACCAGCCATTCCAATGCGTCCACCAAGAACCATCCTGACGTTTTGCACCAGCTAGCCAAACATCTGCATTTTCTTCGTTGCTATCATTCACCCAAAAGCCATATTTATTCTTCTGAGGGTGGTTAACAATACCTGCAATATGGCCAGACTCGCCTAAAACAAATGTTGATTTGCCACCTAATTGTTTAGCACCGCGATAAGTACCTTGCCATAAAGCAATATGATCTTCTTGTGTTGAAATAAAGTATGTAGGCACTTTAATCTTACTTAAATCAATATACACACCGCCGACTTTATAACCTTTACTTTCGACTAATTTATTATCTAAATAGAATTGACGCAGTAAAGTATTGTGGCATTTAGCCGCAACGTTAGTACTATCACCATTCCAATAGAGTAAATCAAAATCAATTAAGCTCTGGCCTTTCAGATAATTATTAACGTAATAGTTCCAGTACAAACTATTTTCACGCAATAAACTAAAGGTCACACTTAACGAACGTCCATCCATATAACCAGCCGCATTATTTTGAGCTTCAATTGCCGTGATAATCGGATCATTGATATATGCACCAATTTCACCCGGCTGAGAGAAATCTAATAATGTGGTAAAGAATGTCGCAGATTTGATACGATTACGCATTCGCTTCGCAGCATAATATGCTAACGTTGTTGCCAATAACGTTCCACCAATACAATAACCCACTGTATTAATGTGTTTTTGGCCGGTAATTTCTTCTACTGCATCAACCGCTTTAACAACACCATCTAAGACATAATTGTCAAAATCAACATCTTTCAATGATGCATCAGGATTACGCCAAGACATCATAAATACGGTATGACCTTGCTCAACGAGCCAGCGGACCATTGAATTATGATCACGCAAATCAAGAATATAGTATTTATTAATAAATGGAGGCACAATCAACAACGGTATTTTATGTACAGCCTCAGTTAATGGTTTATATTGAATTAACTCAAATAATTCATTTTTAAAAACCACATCACCTTCAGTGTTTGCGATATTAACACCAAGTTCAAATGCACCATCATTAGTCATTCGAATCTTCAATACATCAGCGCTACTTTGTAAATCTTCTTGTAGCAGCTCCATCCCTTTAATCAAATTTTCACCGTTTGTTTCAACAGTCAATTTGGCTAATTCAGGATTGGTTGTTACAAAATTAGTAGGTGACAGTGCATTGATAGCTTGGCGAGAGAAGTAACCTAAACGTTCTTTCGTTTTATCGTCTACACCTTCAATTGAATCAATTGTTTCACGCATTGTGTTACTGAATAATAAATATGATTGCTTAATATAATTATAAAAAGCTTCATTTTCCCATGCAGGATCACTAAAACGCTTGTCATCTTTTGCTGGCTTAATAAAGGCGCTTTCTGCTGTCGTATTACCGACTGCAACATTCTGCCAAATCTTAACTTGATTTTCCCACCAATCCATTTGGACTTTAGCTAAAGCACTAGGCTGAGCCGCGGCTTTTTCCAAAAATTCAGTGGCATCTTCCAAGTTAATATCATTAAGTGCTTTAGTTACTGGGGTATTCATGGCTGCCTTGCCGGAGTCTAACTCCTTCCACCATAACTGGTTCATATCTTGGAGCTTGGCAAAGTAGTCCGAAAAGAAGTGATTGTTCATAACAAAAACCCTGTACTTGGACTAAGTAATCAGCCATATAATCATCTTATATGGCTGATTGATATAAGTATCAGACAATCAGACTGCCATTAATACAGCCTGATTTATCGTTACTTAAATGGCAGGTGTTGCTTGTTTAACGTTATCAGCAACAAACTCTTCAACTTCTGTTTTAAAGCTTTGTGCTACAGAAGAGAATTTATTGCTATCATCTAAAAGCTGCTGAGAAAGCTTAGTCAATGTTTCAAGTTGCTGGCCATTGAATGCAGTTAACGATTGAATATCTTTTACTTCGCTAACAGCTTTAAGTTGCTTCAGACCAAGATCACTATAAGCACGAACAGCTGACAATTGAAGCTCAGTCAATTGCTCAACATTTTTAGCAAATACTTTGTTGAATTTTGCGTATGGCGCTAGTGTTTTTTCTGTTTGCTCAGAAAAAGATTTAAACATTTCCGTATACATAAAACATTCCTCATTGATAGTAATAAAGTGTGGAACTATAAGTATTACCACACTGATTGTATTAGTTTATTTACTTACACACGTTTTAAAATAACTGCAGTACCCATGCCGCCGCCCACACATAATGTTGCCATGCCGTATTTATTATCACGACGACACATTTCATGCAGTAAGCTAACAAGAATACGGCTACCAGATGCACCTAGAGGGTGACCCAGTGCGATTGCACCACCATTTACGTTCGCACGCTCAACTAAATCTTCCACTTTAGTGCCTGTTTCTTTGGCAACTTCGTGGAATACACCTAATGCTTGACCAGCAAAGGCTTCATTAAATTCAAGAAGCTCAATATCTTCAATTGAAAGATTTGCTTTTTCTAATGCTTTAAGTACTGCAGGAACAGGTCCTAATCCCATAATTTCTGGTGCAACACCCGCTTGAGCGTAGCTTTCAACTTCAGCTAATGGTGTTAAGTTATATTTAGCTACAGCAGCTTCAGATGCGACAATAATTGCGCTTGCGCCATCATTAATACCAGAAGCGTTACCCGCAGTTACTGAACCATCGCGGTTAAAAGCAGGGCGTAATTTAGCGAGATCTTCAATCGTAGCATTTGCTTTTGGATATTCATCAGTATCAACAACAACCGTCTCACGACGGCTAATCACTTCTACAGGGCAAATTTCAGCAACAAATCGTCCTTGTTCAATTGCAGCAACGGCTTTTTGTTGACTCGATAGTGCAAAGTTATCTTGCTGCTCACGCGTTAACCCTACTTTTGCTACCACATTTTCAGCAGTTACACCCATATGGTAATTATTGAAAACATCCGTTAAACCATCAGCAATCAAAAGATCTGTTAATTCAAGGTTACCCATTTTTTGCCCATCACGAATCTTCGATGATGCACAAAATGGAATTTGTGACATATTTTCAGCACCCGCAGCAACCACAAGGTCGGCATCACCCGCTTTGATATGTGCAGCTGCATCCATTAATGCTTTCATGCCACTACCGCAAACCATATTGAGTGAGTACGCTGGCACTTCATTTGGCAAACCTGCATAGATAGCGGCTTGACGACCAGGTCCCATACCTTGACCTGCTCCAACGACGTTACCTAAAATAACTTCATCAATCGCATCAACAGGAACATTGATTTGCGCTAATGCACCTTTAATTGCAACCGCACCAAGTTGTGCTGCAGAAACTGATTTTAACGCACCATTAAAACTACCGATTGGGGTACGTTTTGCGGCAACAATGTATACCTTAGCCATATTTTGCATCCTTTCTATAATATGATTTATTATTTTGTCTTTGTTATAACTGGCACTATTTAGTGCATGTACAAACCGCCATTTACTGATAATGTTTCACCAGTAATATATGCCGCTGCATCACTTGCTAAAAAGACAACCGCTGCCGCAACTTCTTGAGGTTGCGCTAAGCGTTTCATTGGAATTTCTGCTTTAATTGATTCAAGTACTTCAGGTTTAATTGCTTCAACCATCGCGGTGCCGGTATACCCAGGAGCAATCGCATTCACAGTAACACCTGCACGTGCACCTTCAGCTGCTAGGGCTTTAGTAAAACCAATCATACCTGCTTTAGCTGCTGAGTAATTTGCTTGACCAAACTGCCCCTTAAGACCATTAACTGAGGTAATATTAATAATACGTGCGTTACCGTGTTGACACATAGAATCAAACAAAGGTTGAGTCACATTGAATAAGCTGTTGAGGTTAGTATTAATCACGTCATTCCATTGTTCAGCAGTCATTCGCTTAAACATGGTATCTTTGGTGATGCCCGCATTATTAACTAACACATCAAGGTGACCTTCTTGCTCTAATAATGCAGTGAGCGATTCTTTACAAAAAGCGGTATCAGTTACATCCAATGGCAATAATTTCACTGTCTCATTTGAGTAATTATTTTCCTTAAACCACTCTTTAGCTGACTGTTCACTTTTAGGGTGATGGGCCGCTATAACACGAAAGCCAGCATCAACTAAGGCCTGAGTAATTGAAGATCCAATACCGCCTTTAGCGCCAGTCACTAATGCTACTTTTTTCATTTCTAAGGCTCCTTCCTTTGATCTTATCGTATTTATTTAAATGATTTTTTAAGCATGCTGTCAGTCACGTGCAATTACATTTTGTTATCATTGTTTTGACAACGAACTAAATATAACACCCATTGATTACAAACACATTGCATATGCCGAATATAACAACACAGATGCATATCCATAGCAAGCAAAGGAGTTAACATTTTCCACATCACCAATACTCGTTATTAACAATTAAATCAGTAATGAGTATTTTGAATATTTTTATTAACATTAAATCTGTATATAAAACACAACAAAAACACTATTTATCAAATGATTGAGGTAAGACAGGAGATAATAAAATACGCTTATGTTAATCAAGTGTTAATAAAAGTTTCAATGAAAGAAGACTTAAAAAACAGAGGTGGTCGGATGACAATTTTAAAAGGTAACGATTGCTATCTTTGGATTATCTTTCGAAATGTTACAAAAAGGTCACAAAATATAATTTATAGCCTACAAATTCAATTTATAAATATCACCATAATATGCTTAATCATGCGCCTTATTCATTAAACGGCCCTCTTTTTATAATTTTTTTATTCATCAATAATGGAATTAAGTCTGAACTTAATCATTTTTTAGAAGTCTGAAAAAACTGTTTCATCGTCAGTATTTTGAATACCAAAGGAAATATTTGTATGCTCGCTAGTACATTCAAACGTCTAAATGATTACCTTCAAAGTCAGGTTATCGGCCAGCCTAATTTAGTAAAACAGCTTTTAATTGCATTACTGGCTGACGGCCATATTCTTGTTGAAGGTCCCCCTGGATTGGCAAAGACTCGTGCAGTAAAAGTATTGTCAGATTGTATTGAAGGTGACTTCCATCGCATCCAATTCACGCCTGACTTATTACCTTCAGATTTAACTGGCACTGACATTTTTCGTCCTGAAACAGCTGAATTTACCTTTCAACCAGGCCCTATTTTCAATTCATTAGTACTTGCTGATGAAATTAACCGTGCGCCAGCCAAAGTGCAGGCAGCAATGCTAGAAGCGATGGCTGAAAAACAAATTACAGCGGGTCGCAACACTTATCCTCTACCCGAATTATTTTTGGTGATGGCAACACAAAACCCAATCGAGCAAGAAGGAACTTACCCACTACCAGAAGCACAACTAGATCGCTTTCTACTACAACTAAATGTTGATTATCCAAATGCTGAAAGCGAACTTGAAATTCTTCGCCTTAATCGTGGCGAAGCGTTAGGTATAGAAAAAACAGAACCGGTTCGAATTAGCCAAAATGATATTTTTGCAGCACGAAAAGAAATCTTAAATATTCATATGGCGGATGATGTTGAGCACTATATTATTCGTTTAGTGATGGCGACACGTGAACCACATCGTTTTAGTGAACAACTACAGGCATGGCTACAAATGGGCGTCAGTCCACGTGCAACCTTGGCACTCGATCGTTGTGCACGTGCTCATGCTTGGCTTTGTGGTCGTGATTTCGTCACACCAGAAGATATTCAAACAATGGCCTATCCCGTATTACGCCATCGCTTACTATTAAGCTATGAAGCACAAGCTGAAGGCATTGTCGCAGATAGTGTTATTGATACTCTTATTTCTCAGGTTGCTAGCTTATGAAACCTACACACATCAACGTAGCGCTGCCACCCCATAGCGATGGCGTCAATGTGTGTCTAGCAGAGCTACTGCAATATAAAAATCAAGCGGTAAGATGGCTGGCACCCGCCAAAAGTATTTGGTCACAACTCAATGGCCATCATCAAAGTCGGCATAAAGGGCGTGGTATGAACTTCTCTGAAGTGCGCCCTTACCAAGCGGGGGATGATATCCGTTCTATCGACTGGCGAGTAACAGCGCGTACAGGAAAAACACATACCAAGCTATTTACTGAAGAACGTGAACAGCCGATTATGCTGTTTATAGACCTTAGCACTAGCATGCAATTTGGCTCACAATTGCTACTAAAATCAGTACAAGCAGCACATTTTGCGAGTTTATTAAGCTGGTTAGCTGTCGATGAACAAGATCGTATTGGCGCGATTATTTACAATGGAATTAACACCATAGAATGTAAACCTACAGCACGTCAACGTGGACCTTTGCATATTATTAACGCATTAATTTCAGCCCAACACGACGCCTTGCAAGTAGCCAACAGCACCTGTCATGATGGTTTTTCAACCGCCCTTAAACGGCTACATTATCTGTGCCCTAAAGGCAGTGAAATTATTATTATCAGTGATTTTTATACGCTTAAAACCACTGATAAACGCCGTTTAAGCCAACTTCGACAGCATAATCGTATCCAATTTGTTCAAATTCATGATCCACTTGAACAAGGGCAAACACAATTCCGTGGCTATGAGCATGTGACGGATAATCAACAATCAGCATGGCTGGACTTCTCAGCAAAAAAAACGCGAGATTCACTCAGTCAACAATATCAAACCCATCAGAATTTTATCCATGAAATGGCAACATCACTTGCCATACCATTGCATAATCTCTCTGCTGCACAACCGCTATTACAGCAGCTTGGCGCTCATTCTCAAGGAATAAGGTAATGACACAACTTACAGCTCCTGCATTACCATTGGCGGATATTCATCTTCACACCGAGCCGAGCTTTTGGCCACTTGCTTGGGGATGGTGGGCAGTGATTATTGTCAGCCTTATTCTTATAAGTCTCGTGAGTTATCGCTTACGCTGTCGCAGTCATGATGTTGCAGCGAAAAAAGAAGCACTCGGTATATTAAAAACCTATCGCTTTGATGACGGCATTACTGCAATGAACACGTTGCTAAAACAAGCCGCATTGAGCTATTTTCCACGAACGGTTATTGCTCCTTTAACGGGTATCCAATGGTTAACTTTTCTTGATCAACAATTACCTACTAAATACCGTGGTTTTGTTGATCAACAGCAACTATGGCAACAAGGGCTCTTCTCTTCAAAGCCACTCACCAAACAGCAATTTCAGGACTGTCAGCAGCAGGCATTATTGTGGCTACAACATGCCCTACCTGCGAAAACCAAAGATCATGGCAATACTTCAACAATGATCACTAAGGAGTCATCCAATGTTTGAATTTGTATGGCTATGGGCATGGGCCTTATTGCCATTAGCTTGGTTAGTTTATCGATTCAGTAAACCCGTTGCACAACCTGCGGCCATTCATTTACCTCAGTTACCGCAAGGTGTTGGCCAAAAACAACCCAGTTCTATTATTCGAAAACTATTAATGGCTTTAGTCTGGGTAAGCCTTGTAGGTGCGATAGCGCGACCAGTATGGTATGGCGACCCAATAGAAATTAAACCAGAACACCGAGATATGCTACTGGCTGTCGATCTTTCAGGATCAATGGCTATCCCTGATATGGTAACAAAAGACGGTCAAAGTATTGATCGATTGACTGCAGTAAAACATGTCTTGGCTGATTTTATTGCCAAACGAAAAGGTGATCGTATTGGACTGGTCGTCTTTGCTGATCATGGTTATTTACAAACACCATTAACCTTTGATCGTAAAACAGTTGAACAACAACTTAATCGCACTGTACTAGGTTTAATTGGCCAAAGTACTGCAATTGGTGAAGGTCTTGGAGTTGCAACAAAAACCTTTATCGACAGTAAAGCACCACAACGAGTGATTATTTTACTCAGTGATGGCGGTAATACATCAGGCGTTATCGATCCAATTGAAGCGGCCAAGCTAGCCCAAGAAAGTCACGTTAAGATTTATACCGTGGGGGTTGGTGCTGATAAAATGATCCAAAAAGGCTTCTTTGGGGATCGGGTTGTCAATCCGTCATCTGATCTGGATGAAAAAACATTAAGCAAAATCGCCGAGATGACGGGCGGTGAGTATTTCCGTGCGCGAAATCCACAGCAACTCGAAAAAATTTATGATGTAATTAATAAACTTCAACCCGTTAATAATGCTCAACAAACGTGGCGACCACGTGATGAGCTATTCCGTTATCCATTAGCGTTAGCATTGCTTTTATCCGTTATCATCGCTTTCATGAGGAAACGTCATGGCTGATTTTACCTTTATGCACCCATTGTGGTTTATTGTATTCATTCCTTTGATCATTGTTCTGCCATGGTTAAAAGGCAAAGCACAGCATTCGGGCTTAATTGCCCCCCACATTGCACAAAAACTGGGTCTAACTCAACAACAGCCAAAAACATGGCCTATCGCTTTATTAGCATTAGGCGGGATTATTACTGTTATTGCAATGGCGGGACCTAGCTGGCAAAAAATAAAGCTACCCGCCTATAATCTCAGTGGCGCGCGAGTGCTAGTGATGAATATGTCACAATCAATGTATGCAACGGATATAAAGCCGAATCGCTTAACCCAAGAAAGATTTAAAGCATTAGATATGTTACCGAACTGGAAAGAAGGCAGTACTGGTTTGGTGACCTTTGCAGGTGATGGCTATGAAGTTAGCCCACTCACCACCGACAGCAGTACATTACGTAATTTAATTCCAAGCTTATCTCCCGATATTATGCCCATTGCAGGAAATAATGCCGCTGCAGGTATTGCTGAAGCAATAAGATTACTTAAACAAGCAGGTCATAACACCGGTGATATTATTTTAATGACCGATGGAATGACGAAAGCTGTCGCTAAACAAGCATTGGCCGATCTCAAAGGTACTCACTATCGCGTTTCTATTTTAGCGATGGGAACCGTTGCAGGCGCGCCAATTCAACTTCCTGATGGCAGTTTATTATCAGAAAATGGCACACCAGTGATCAGTAAAATTGATATTAATACGCTGATGTCAATTACTGACAGCACGGGTGGCATATTACAAATGGCACAAACAACCGATAATGATGTTAATGCCATTGCCAATTTTACAGCGAAGCCATTAGACAATGGTAAAAAAGGCCATGAAAAAGAATTACAAGAACGTTTAAATGGCGGTTTCTGGTTAATTATTCCATTACTCTTATTGGCACTATTGGGCTTTCGTCGCGGTATTGTTTTAGCAGCTATGTTTATTTTGTTACCCATCGATCACGCTCAAGCAAGTCCATGGACAAACACCAACCGACAAGCATACGAAACATTTACTGATGGCGATTATAAACAAGCAGCACAAGATTTTACGTCGCCACAATGGAAAGGTATTGCTGAATATAAAGCTAAGCAGTATGAGCAAGCGATAGCGACATTAAAGCCACTATCGGATCCAACATCGCAATATAATCTCGGTAATGCTTATGCTCAAAAAGGTGATTATAAACAAGCTGCAGCAACTTATAAAAAGCTATTAAAACAACAACCTGATTTTGCTGATGCTAAAAAAAATCTAGCCATTGTTGAACAAGCTGAAAAGCAGAAACAACAGCAGGAGAATAAAGAACAATCAGAAAAACAAGGTCAACAAGGCAACAAAGACCAGCAGCAGCAAGGTCAACAAGGCAACAAAGACCAGCAGCAGCAAGGTCAACAAGGCAACAAAGACCAGCAGCAACAAGGTCAACAAGGCAACAAAGACCAGCAACAACAAGGTCAACAAGGCAATAAAGACCAGCAGCAACAAGGTCAACAAGGTAACAAAGACCAGCAGCAGCAAGGTCAGACACAAGCAAACGAAAACAAACAACAGTCAATGAGTGAGGCGGAAAAGAAACAACAAGCTGAACACAATGCAAAACAAACATTAAGCCAACAGGCTCAACAGAAAAATAAGCAGCAAGATAAAACCGAAAAAGACCAACAACCAGCAGCTGTAACGATGCAGCAAGGCAAACCAAACGGTGATCAGCAACAAGTACTTTCAGTTGGTAATCCTATATTGAAAAAACTTGAGCAAGTACCTGACGATACAGCGGAGTTAATTCGAGCCCAATTAATGTTGCAAGCACAGCAAAGAGCCGCGCAGCAGCAAAGTAATAAATCATGGTAATAGAGAAAATGAAAATGTCAGTAAATCAACAAATCTGGGCTAAAAAATGCCGCTCTCCATGGTTATTACTTCTAACCATGTTTGTAGCACTCTTACCCCTGCAAGCCATGGCGGCACAAGCAGAAGCGACGGTATCGAAAACTGTTGTTGCTGTTAATCAAGTTTTTCAATTAACCGTCTCAGTTGATACCGCGATCAACCCTAACAGTGTCGACTTTAGTGTATTAAGCCCTGACTTTGCTTATGGTCAACCCAGCGTCAGTAGCTCAACATCATTAATTAATGGTGCAATGTCGCGCAATACAACTTGGACACTAGCCCTAGCTGCTAAAAAAGTTGGAAACGCAACTATACCTGCCTTTAAGATTGGCAGCTCTCAAACAACGCCTATTACGATTAGTGTTTTAAAAAGCAGTCAAAAAAATAGTACTGTCGCATCAAATCAGGCCAATGTTCGAATAACGGCAGAAATCGACAAAAATACACTTTATGTTGGTGAAAGTATTAATTATCGCGTAAAGATATTAATTGGTGAGCAGCTATCTCAAGCTTCATTGAGTGCACCATCAGGTGACGGCCTAGCAGTATCGCAAGTGGGTCAAGATGCTCAAAATAATATTGTCCAAAATGGCCGCCGTTATTTAGTCATCACTCGTAACTATCAACTAACGGCAGAAAAAGCCGGCAAGATCGTTATTCAAGGTCCAAAATTCAATGGTAGCGCTGTACGTGGCGCAAATGGTTTTAGCTCAGGCATTACCGTTCCTGTAAATGAAGATGCTCGAAATATCACCATCAATATAAAGACTAAACCAACAGATTACAAAGGGTTATGGTTACCAACCCCAGACTTACAGCTACAACAAACATGGCAGCCACAGGTTTCAAATCACAATGACGTAACCACTAAAGTTGGTGAACCTATTACCCGCACTATTACTTTACGAATTAAAGATGTTGCTCAAAGTAATATGCCAAATGTAAATTTAACCTACCCTGATACTGTACGTATTTATAATGAAAAACCTGAATATCGTACTGAGAATGGCTACAGTATTATGACGTTAAAACAAGTCATAATACCTCGCCAAATAGGTAAAGTAACACTACCGCCATTAACAATTAATTGGTGGAACACAACCACAGAAAAACAACAACGTAGTGAAATTAAAGGGTTAACCTTAAATGTTATTGCTGATCCGACAGCAAATAGCCAATTTTCACCACCAGCAACAATAACGCCACCAGCAACAACAGTGAATTCAGTAAAAACCATCACTGCTGCTGGCATATGGCCATGGACAACACTGATCTTTGCCCTATTGTGGTTAGCCACTTTGGTGATCTTAATAAAAAAACGTCAGCCAACCATTATCGCAACAACCGCAATGCCAATAAAAAGCACAGATGTAATGTCAATACTTGAGGATGCGATTAATGCCAATGAGCCGATTAAAGTACAAACCTATTATCAGCAATGGCGTCAACAGCAATATTCAGCATTGACGACTCAACCACAGCTATTACAGCAACTTGATAATGAAGTACAAGCAATGATGGCTGCCCATTATTCAGCATCGAATAGCAGCTGGAATAAGCAAACATTGTTAGCATTATTGGCCCAAGCAAAGCAACTTACAGTAACAAAACATGCATCAATGGCACTATCGAATTTAGACCCTCAATAATCGTCACTAAAAAAATATGAGGCTATCTTAATAGCCCTCTAAAACGCCTAATGTTCATTGCTACATAAGTAGTGGTAATTGAATTTTAGGCGTTTTATTTTATGTAACCAAATGTAAAATAACACAACATTAGCAATCACTACCGTTAAAAATATGTTTAACAATTAATTAACAATAAACCATCTCGATTTAATTTATATTTTTTATTTACGTGACACATACCAATAAAAACGCTCATATTGATACTAGATTGTGACATGGGCGTAATAATAATTGTTAAAAAACAGCAATAACTATGCTTATTAAAAGAAGGCTGGCTATTTTAAACAGATCCTGTTAAAAAATGTTTCTGTTACAAAATATAAAACTTAAACACAAC
>NZ_CAMRAN010000056.1 GCF_947039875.1 uncultured Photobacterium sp. | reverse complement strand
ATCGTACCAATGAACATGCACAAATCAGAGCGCGTTCAAGAAGCAGCAGAGAAGCTATACGCAGATCTTACTGCACTGGGTATCGAAGTATTATTTGATGATCGTAAAGAACGTCCAGGTGTGATGTTCTCTGACATGGAATTAATCGGTATTCCTCACACTATCGTGATTGGCGATCGTAGCCTTGAAAATGGTGAGATGGAATATAAGAACCGTCGTACTGGTACTAAAGAAGCAGTTGTTGCTGCTGATGTTATGGACTTTCTTAAGCAAAAAATGGCTTAATTAACAACCATATGATTTTAAAAAAGCTGCCCATTTAGGCAGCTTTTTTTATAGCTGAATTATCATAAACATTTTTTATCTCTTTCACGGCTATGATAATATTCAATACAATAACTACTTAAGTATATCCACATAACATTCGTCACACTGATCTTATGTGAATATTTTTAGGCAAAGGAAAGACCATGCAAGTTTATCAATGTTGTGAGCTAATTCGAATGACTTACTCTCAAATTGGCAGTGGCGATCAAGGCTATATTCCCACGGCAATTAAGTGTGCAATTAAAACATTGAATGATATTGCCACCAATACTGAATTGCCATTAGAGGTACGTGAACGTGCCGCTTTTGCTGCTGCGAATTTACTTATCAGTGATCACGAGGACTAAACCATGGATCTATCAAAATTTGAAACTATGGACACAATAATGCTGATGAGTATCATCAACATGAAGATCCGTGATGAATTTAATACCCTCGATAATTTAGCAAAATTTTTTGATATCGATCGTGAACAATTAATTGCAAAATTAGCGACGGGTGGCTTTGATTTTTTACCTGAAGTACAGCAGTTTCGTTAACGTTGACTTATAAACATCAAATAAAAAAACGGCACTCATCAGTGCCGCTTTTTATACTTATTAAATAACATTTCTTTGGTGTAATGACTCAATTAACCTTGGAATATCGGCAGTACATCAGCCATCGCTAATAAATGGAAACACGCAGTTAATACGCCAAAGATTATTACCGCATAAATGGTAACATTGCCACCAGGTACAACAAACCCTTGTTGTTCAGGTTGACGCTGACGCAGTTTTTTAGCTAACAATGCTGGAATAATACAGGTCCAAACCGTCGCAGCAGCACCCGCTAAACCAATCGCCGCTACAAATCCAAACGGAGCAAATAATGAGAACACCAGTGGTGGAATAAAAGTCACCGCCCATGTTTTAAAGCGGCCTTGCTTAGTGTCTTCAAAACCAAAGAAATCCGCCAGATAATCAAAAACCCCTAAACCAACACCAATAAATGATGACACCACAGCGGCAATTGAGAAAATATTTAAAGCTTGTTTGATACTGTTAGAGTTCACCACCCCACCCAATGCTGTCATTAACGCATCAACATTACCACCAGCGGCGACAATAGGGCCGAATTGTGTACGCGGTAAATTACCAAAAATACACACCACCCAAATTACATAAAACGTTAATGCAATCAAGGTACCGCCTAAAATAGCGTTTTTAGCACGATTTTCATCACGGTAATAATCACGCATGGTGCTTACCGAATGATGATAACCAAAAGAAGTTAATGCTACGGGTAAAATAGCGAGAGCATAAGGAGAAAGGCTGGTTTGAGAATCGATACTATCAAGCAATGTTGGTAACTGAATATTGGTCGCCAGGCCTGAAATACCAATAATAAAACTGATCGCCATAAAAATGATCAACAGCACCGAAATACGATCAACGGCGCGAGTTGAATGAAGCACAAAAACAGACGATGCAATCACAAATAAGACGGATGCTAATTTGGCATTAATATCGAATATACCGCCAAAAATCATGCCTGACGAAGAAATATAAGCATAAAGCAAAATACCACCAACAAAATACAACGAGAGGTTATTAATCGCATTCACTTTGCTTTTCAATACATCTTTTGTAATGGTGTTAAATGACACTTTAAAATCATAATGCTTTAAGGCTTCAAGTAATAACCAACCAGATAATGTCATCATCACCATCGTTACTGAGATCGCAAGTACAGTCCATAATGTCCATGCGCCAGCACCTGCACTTGGCAATCCAAGCATGCCTGCACCTACGCACACACTAGCAATAATGCATGCACCTCCAAGTGTCGATGGTCTACTCATGTTCTATCCTTTATTAGCATCTATTTTGTATCAGTGGACTAGTACAGTAATATGCCTCTAATATTTTAGCAACAAAAGAATATCGATCTGAATAAATATTTATTTAACAACCGCATATGTTAAATAAATTAACATGTGCGGTTTTATTATAAAAAGAGCCAATCAAGGAATTATGAACGTTGCCATATAAACTGCACCGTTGTGATTGCTGTTACTGGAGCAATAAACTCATCGACAACAAATACCCCAGCCATCGCGACTAATTGTTCACCATAAAATAGCATTGGTGTACGGCGACGTAACCAACTCGGCACCTGATATTCTTGGAGTAATTTTTTAAACTTACGCTTACCGCTGCGGCCTTGTGGTTTTATCTCTGGACCTAAATAGTCAAACCTAACCGATACCACCTCATTAGCATAAGGTAAACGTAATCCCGTTTGAGTTTGTTGCTGCAAACATACCGTCCCTAATGTTTGTGGTAATTGGCATGGTTGATTAATGTTCAATTCCTGCTGCCAATCACTAATATCTGACCATTGCTCTAATAAATACAACTGCTGCTGATAACGACGCACCTGATACTGTTGCCAACACACTTGTGGATTAGCATCGGCTTTGGCTTGGACTAAATGAAACCAAATTTGTTCAAGCTGCGCTAATGATGGCATGATCACCGCTTGCTGTTTAAGCCATTGTCGAATAAGCGCCATCCCTAAACGAGCACTGATATTTCCCGTAAGACGTAAACTACCATCGGTCTGTAATGCTTGTTGGAGCTGATAGCTTAATAGCTCTTCTAATAAAGCTTCTTGTTCACCACATAAATGCGCACTACGACAGACCGCTTTACGAATTCCCGGCCAGCGATCATTTAGCAATGGTGTTATTTGATGGCGAATAAAATTGCGATCGTAACGTTGATCTAAATTACTTTCATCTTCCACCCATTGTAATTGACGTTGTTTACCATAAGCTTCGATATCTGCACGGCGAATGGTTAATAACGGCCGTAAATGTTGTCCGGTTGCAAATGAGGTTAACACTGGCATTGCTGCCAAACCCGCAGGTCCACTCCCCCGCTTTAAGGCTAATAATACCGTTTCAATTTGATCATCAGCATGTTGCGCTGTTAGCAAACTATCACCTGCAGATATATGACGAGATAATGCTTTATAACGTGCATCTCGCGCCGCTTGTTCAACACTGACACCACCGCCTAATTCACAAACTACGCGCTCAATATCACAATCAATACCACTTGCTAACGCCCATGAGACACATTGTTGCGCCCAACGATCTGCATTGGTACTCAGTCCATGATGAACATAGACAGCATGAGCATGATAATCAGGATATTCATTAATAAATCGAGCTAATAAATCCAACATTACACGAGAATCTAACCCACCACTTAACGCTAATACTAACCGTCTAGTTTGAGGTGGATTGGCAAATATTTGATGACAAAAATGAGAATACAACATTGGCTTATATCTTTTAAAAACAGACTATCTAGTCTATACCAGCAGTACATCAACCGACACTCACAAACAGCATTGGCTAACATAAAAATATAAAAAAAGGCCAGCATTATGCTGGCCTTCTTAAAGCGTAAAAATAACAACGATTAACAGTAACCGTAACTCATTAGACGCTGGTAACGACGTTCAAGTAGTTCTTCAGTATCTAACTGATCTAACTCTTCTAATGTCGCTTTAATTTGTGCTTTTAACGTATTTGCCATTAATGGCATGTTACGGTGTGCACCACCTAATGGCTCTTCGATAATATTATCGATTAGCTCAAGCTCTTTTAAACGAGGTGCTGTTAGACCCATCGCTTCAGCAGCTTGTGGGGCTTTATCAGCATCACGCCATAAAATTGATGCACAACCTTCAGGTGAAATCACTGAATAGGTAGAGTATTGCAACATGTTAACGCAATCACCCACACCAATAGCTAACGCACCACCAGAACCACCTTCACCAACCACATTACAAATAACAGGCACAGTTAGGCCAGCCATTACTTTGAGGTTTATTGCGATAGCTTCTGATTGGCCACGTTCTTCTGCGCCAACACCTGGGTATGCGCCCGCAGTATCGATGAAAGTAACAATTGGCATTTTAAAACGTTCAGCCATTTTCATTAGACGTAACGCTTTACGATAGCCTTCCGGTTTTGGCATACCAAAGTTACGTTTAACTTTTTCAGTCGTACCTCGTCCTTTTTGATGGCCAATGACCATAATTGGACGACCATCAATACGTGCAATACCACCCACTAACGCTTTATCGTCAGCAAAAGCACGATCACCGGCTAATTCATCAAACTCTTCGAACATGTGCTCGACATAATCAAAAGTATATGGGCGCTGAGGATGGCGTGCGAGTTGCGCAACCTGCCAGGCACCAAGATCACCAAAGATTTTCTTAGTTAATTCGAGGCTTTTCTTTTCTAGTTGCTCAATTTCTTTTTCAAGATCAACCGAGTTAGACTCATCACGGCGTGATACATCACGTAGTGCTTCAATCTTTGCTTCTAATTCTGCAATCGGTTGTTCAAACTCGAGGAAGTTCAGGCTCATACCACTTAAAATCCTTTTG
The DNA here is from genome assembly GCF_947039875.1 of uncultured Photobacterium sp. GTDB lineage: Bacteria > Pseudomonadota > Gammaproteobacteria > Enterobacterales > Vibrionaceae > Photobacterium. The sequence continues at coordinate 19,182 of NZ_CAMRAN010000056.1, read as the reverse complement.
CTTATTTTAATGATAGGGTTTGGTTATACCCTACCACAAATAACAAGCTAACTTAATTAAACTCAAGCTCGACCTGTTTATCACCTAAGAGCATTTTTAAATCCGACAATAATTTATCGGCAGGCGTTACGCGCCACTCTGTTCCTAAGGTAAACTTGGCCCGAGCATTCGAGCGCTGATAATACATATGAACAGGAACAGTACCTGCTCTATGCGGTTCCAACACTTGGCTGAAACGGGAAAAAAATTGTTCGTCGATTTGCTCTTCTGTTACCGAAATAGCAACACCACGAAGATGTTTTTCTCGTGCTTCTGAAATATCAAGAACTTCACGAGCAGACATTCTAAGGCCACCATTGAAATCATCAAAGCTGACCTGTCCAGATACGACCACTATTTTGTCTTTTTCGAGCAAATCTATGTAACGGTCAAGAGCATCAGTAAATAACATCACCTCCATACGACCCGAACGATCATCTAATGTCATTAAGCCTATACGGCTACCACGCTTAGTTGTCATCACTCGAGCGGCGATCACTAGCCCGGCAACAGACGCTACTTTATCACGTCCTGTTTGCTGTGCATCTTTTAAACGCCAGGTGGTATAATGTTTTAATTCAGAGATATAAGCATTAATGGGGTGACCCGTTAAATATAACCCTAATGTTTCACGCTCACCTTCAAGCCAAACACTTTCTGGCGCTTCTGCAATATTAGCATAAGCATGCTCAACTTCTTCAGGTGCTTCAGTTAAAACGCCAAACAGATCATCCTGACCAGATGCTTGTGCTTTATGATATTGAGTAGCGGCTTTAATTGCATCATCAAGTGTCGCTAACATCGCAGCACGGTTTGGCCCTAATCGATCCAACGCACCCGATTTAATTAATTTCTCAAGTACACGCTTATTGACCTTTTTAGTATCAATTCGAGCACAGAAATCAAATAAATCTTTAAAGTGGCCGTCTTTTTCACGGGCACTAATAATATTTTCAATCGGGCCTTCACCAACACCTTTAACTGCGCCAATACCATAAACGACTGCGCCTTCATCATCAACATTGAAGCGGTACAGACCTTTATTTACATCTGGCGGCAATAATTTAAGATTCATGCGGTGACATTCATCAACCAAGCTAATGATCTTATCAGTATTATCCATATCAGCCGTCATTACCGCAGCCATAAACTCAGCAGGATAATGGGCTTTTAACCATAATGTTTGGTACGACACCAATGCATAAGCGGCAGAGTGTGATTTGTTAAAACCATAACCGGCAAATTTCTCTACCAAGTCAAAGATCTTCATCGACAATTCGCCATCAACCCCGTTGTCGATAGCACCTTGCTCAAACACTGCCCGTTGCTTAGCCATTTCTGATGGCTTTTTCTTACCCATCGCACGACGTAGCATATCTGCACCACCTAGCGTATAGCCAGCTAGCACCTGTGCGATCTGCATTACCTGTTCTTGATACAGAATAATGCCATAAGTAGGATCAAGAATTTCTTTTAGCGATTCGTGTTGCCATTTTTCATCCGGGTACGATACTGCTTCTCGACCATGCTTACGGTCAATAAAGTTATCTACCATGCCTGATTGTAACGGACCGGGACGGAAAAGTGCCACCAACGCGATCATATCTTCAAAACAGTCAGGCTGTAGACGTTTGATCAGATCTTTCATACCGCGAGATTCGAGCTGGAACACTGCGGTTGATTCAGAACGTTGCAACATATCAAATGACTTTTTATCCGCCATAGGAATTGCAGCAATATTAACCGGCTCTAATCCTTGCTCGACACGGCGTGGGTTAATCATCCCTAACGCCCAATCAATGATGGTTAATGTCCGTAACCCCAAGAAGTCGAACTTCACTAAGCCTGCTGTTTCTACATCATTTTTATCAAATTGGGTGACGGGGTTATTACCCTCTGCATCACAATATAATGGTGCAAAATCAGTGATGGTTGTCGGTGAAATAACTACACCACCAGCATGCTTACCCGCATTTCGTGTCACACCTTCTAGAATACGACACATATCAATCAGATCACGAATATCTTCATCAGCTTCATAAGCTTGACCCAGTTGAGGTTCAACCTCAAACGCTTTTTCAAGCGTCATTCCAGGTTCTGCTGGAATCAGTTTAGAAATACGATCAACAAAACCATATGGGTGTCCAAGTACACGACCTACGTCACGAATAACCGCTTTAGCAGCCATAGTTCCGAAAGTAATGATCTGTGATACCGCATTGCGGCCATACATTTCAGCAACGTGATCAATCACTAAATCACGTTTATCCATACAAAAGTCGATATCGAAATCGGGCATGGAAACACGTTCGGGGTTAAGAAAACGTTCGAACAGTAAGTCAAATTCTAGCGGATCCAAGTCAGTGATTTTTAACGCGTAAGCCACTAATGAACCGGCACCTGACCCTCGACCAGGACCTACAGGGACATCGTTATCTTTTGACCACTGAATAAATTCCATTACGATCAAGAAGTAACCAGGGAAACCCATTTGGTTGACAACTTTCAATTCGATTTCTAAGCGTTCATCATATTCAGGGCGACGTTGGGCGCGAACCGCGGGATCAGGAAATAGAAATTCAAGTCGCTCTTCAAGACCTTGTTGGGATTTAGTCACCAAGAAGTCTTCGATACTCATGTCACCAGTAGGGAAATTCGGCAAGAAATATTCCCCTAAACGTACTGTCACATTACAGCGTTTGGCGATTTCTACCGAGTTTTGCAGTGCTTCAGGGATATCAGCAAACAACTCGCACATCTCATCTTCGCTGCGCAAATATTGCTGTTCACTGTAAAGCTTAGGTCGATTAGGATCGACCATGGTGTAACCATCATGGATAGCAACGCGAATCTCATGAGCATCAAATTGGTCAGCGGTCAATAATCGTACATCATTAGTAGCAACCACAGGCAAATCATATTTTTCAGCTAATTCAATGGCGAAATGCAGGTAAGCATCTTCATCAACACGACCTGTTCGCACCAATTCTAAATAATAATTATCAGGAAAATATGTTTGATAAAAAGCAACACAAGTATCCGTCAGCTGTTGATTGCCTTTTAGTAATGCACGTCCAACATCGCCCGTTCTTCCACCGGATAAAATGATTAACCCTTCACGGTGTTTAATTAGCCATTCTTTATCAATCACAGGTTGATGCTGAACATGGCCACGCTGATACGCTTCTGAAATTAATAATGTTAGATTTTTATAACCTTCATTATTGGCAGCTAAAATAGTGAGTTCAAATAGCTCATCGCCCATTTCTTGGCTTTGGACTTTAAAATCAGCACCAATAATCGGCTTCATACCTGCATCATGGGCAGCAAAATAAAACTTCACCAAACCACACAGGTTAGTGAAATCAGTTAAAGCCAGTGCTGGCATGCCAAGTTCAGTCGCGCGCTTAACGATAGGTTTCACTTTCGCCAAGCCATCGATCATTGAATAATCACTATGAACTCGAAGGTGGATAAAACGGGGTTCTGCCATGACAACCTAATTCATTACATTACTTAATTAACAAAAATTATACCCGATCGAGTAGTCATTCGCCGTATAAAAAAAGGCGATACCAAATGGTTCGCCTTTTTATCACGCAATCACAAAGACTTAATCAAGCCCTAGTACGCGCTTAACAGGTTTAAAACTTTTTCGATGCTGGTCAATCGCGCCATATTGTTCTAATGCTGCAAAATGAGCTTTGGTTGGATAACCTTTATGCTTAGCAAAGCCATATTGTGGAAACTCTGCATCGAGGATTTCCATTTCACGATCACGTGTTACTTTGGCAATAATTGACGCCGCACTGATTTCAGCCACCCGTAAGTCGCCCTTCACCACCGCTTGTGCAGCCATAGGTAACGCTGGTGTTTTATTACCATCAATCAGTACAAAATCAGGCTGAATATGTAGCCCAGCTACAGCGCGTTGCATAGCAACCATTGTCGCTTGCAAAATATTCAACTGATCAATTTCGTCTGCTTCACAACGGCCAAGTGACCATGCCAATGCCTTTTGCTTGATTTCATCAAACAGTAAATTACGTTTTTTCTCACTCAATTTTTTAGAATCTGTTAATCCAACAATCGGATTATTAGGATCTAAAATCACTGCCGCCGTCACGACCGCGCCCACTAATGGACCACGACCAACTTCGTCGACTCCCGCAATACAGTTGGCTTGCGGATAGACAAAAGGAGGGAAATCTTGTTTTTCAGCCATAATTACTATGCCTTATCGATTAATGCTAACACGGCTTTTGCTGCTTGCTCATCAGCATTACAACGAATGGTTTTATGCATGCTTTCAAACTGCGCCATTAATGCACTCGTGTCACCATAAAGGATATTATCAACTTCATGGAATAACTTCTCTGGCGTGCAATCATCTTGAAGTAGTTCGGTCACTAATTCACGATCGGCCATGATGTTAGGTAATGAAACATACTTCGTTTTTAGCATTCGCTTGGCAATCCACGCAGTGAGTGGTTTCACTTTATAGCCAACCACCATTGGGCGCTTCACGAGCATACACTCTAACGCAACCGTACCTGATGCGAGTAACACCGCATCCGCCGCTATCATGACATTTCGAGCAGTATCATCCACTAACTCAAAATCTAATTCAGGCGCAGTCGCTTGCCATGCTTGTTCAAATTGAGCACGACGTTTTTCATTCACCAATGCAACCACAAACCCTAGCTCAGGGTGTTTTGTTTTGAGCTTTTGGCAAGTTTGAATAAAAGGCTCTGCAAGCATGGCCATTTCACTGCCACGACTACCAGGAAGCACGGCTAACCAACGTTTAGTTGGATCTAAACCAAGTAATTCACGCGCTGCAACTTGATCGGTTTGCAATGGAATCGTATCGGCCATGGTATGACCAACAAACTGACATGGCACATTAAATTTATCGTAAAATGCTTTTTCAAATGGCAGAAAAGCCAGCACTAAATTCGTTGCCGCTTCAATTTTAAAGATTCGCTTTTGACGCCATGCCCACACAGATGGACTAACATAGTGCACCGTTTTAATGCCACGACCTTTTAAGTCTTTCTCAAGTCGTAAATTAAAATCTGGCGCATCAATACCGACAAACACATCTGGCGGATTAGCACTGAAATATTTGACTAATTCAGCTTTAACTTTGAATAACCGCGGTAGTCGTCCAAGAACCTCAACGATCCCCATCACGGCTAACTCTTCCATATCAAACAGTGCTTCACAGCCTTGAGCTTGCATGCGAGGCCCCGCAATACCCACAAATTCAGCATCGGGATATTGGGCTTTTACGGCTTGAATAAAACCGGCACCTAAAATATCGCCGGAGATTTCTCCGGCGACAATAGCTATTCGAAGAGGCTTCGTCATTAGCGAATAATACCGCGTTCTGAGTTATCAAGTAATTCAGAAAAACGTGCAACTGACGGCCAATCTTTTGCCATTTCAGCAAGCACTGGTTTCACTTCAGCCAGTGTTTTTCCTGAACGATAAATTTCTTTATAAGCGCGACGGATAGCATGTAATTCTGGCTTTTCAAACCCATTACGCTGCAAGCCAACAATGTTTAAACCAAACGGTTTAGCGTGGTTACCTTGAGCTAATACATACGGCGGTACATCTTGTACCACGGCAGAACAACCACCAACGTAGCTGTAAGCACCCACAGTACAGAATGGATGAATCGCAGATAATGCCATTACACCTGCATAATCACCCACCGTAACATGACCACCTAAAATGGAGTTGTTACCAATGTGGGTATAATCGCCAACAACCACATCATGTGCAATGTGAGCATTAACACATAACAAATTGTCGTTACCAACAACCGTCACACCTTTATCTTGGGTTGTGCCACGGTGAATCTGTACGCTTTCACGGATCACATTACGATCACCAATTTCTAAGCGTGTCGCTTCACCACTAAACTTCTTGTCTTGACACTCTTCACCGACAATTGCAAACGGGAAAATACGGTTATCTTTACCAATAACTGTTGGTCCCTTAATGACGACATGAGACATCACCTCAGTGCCTTCACCAATTTCAACCCCAGTTGCAATATAGGTAAATGGACCAACCGTAACGTTAGCACCAATGATTACCCCATCTTCGATCACTGCCGATGGATGAATTTTCGCACTGTCATGAATCATGAGAATACTCGTCTTGCACACTTAAGTTCTGCTGAACATACTGTTTCGCCATCCACTTTAGCGATACCATTAAATAACGCGATACCACGACGTTCTTTAATAAATTCAACTTCAAGGATCATTTGATCACCAGGTACAACAGGCTTACGGAATTTTGCTTTATCAATACTAGCAAAGTAATACAGTTCATTTTCTGCTGGCGCACCAAAGGTTTTAAAGGCTAATAAACCCGTTGCTTGTGCCATTGCTTCTAAAATCAACACCCCAGGGAATACTGGCATATTAGGGAAATGTCCCGTAAATTGAGGTTCATTGACAGAAACATTTTTAATAGCCGTTAACGTTTTACCTTCATCATAGTTGGTTACACGATCAATCATAAGAAATGGGTAACGATGAGGAAGAAGCGCCTGAATTTCGGTGATGTTTAACGTCTTATTTTCGGTCGTCAAAACTAAATTCCTGTCTTAAAAAGAGATAAAAAATATGCGATAAAAATGCAAAATGGCCCACACCAGGCAGGCCACTCAATGCTGATAAAAAATTATTCGTCGTGAGCTTTAAGTTGTTTTTCAACGGCCTTTAGACGTTTATTCATATCATCAATGCGATGAACCCGAGTAGCTGTTCGGCGCCACTCTTTGTTAGGCTGTAGCGGAATACCTGAAGAATACATACCTTTATCTTCAATACTACGCATAACCATTCCCATACCGGTAATCGTTACGCCATCTGCAATCTTAATATGGCCATTAAGAACAGAAGCACCACCAATAATACAGTATTTACCAATTGTAGTACTACCAGCCACAATAGTACCACCCGCCATGGCTGTACCATAGCCGATCTGTACGTTATGGGCGATTTGCATCTGGTTATCAATAATCACATTATCAGCAATAATGGTATCTTCTAATGCACCACGGTCAATAGTGGTACAAGCTCCAATTTCAACACGATTACCAATGCGCACAGAGCCTAGCTGAGGGATCTTAACCCACTCACCTTTATCATTTGCATAACCAAAGCCATCAGCACCAATAACCGTACTTGATTGTACAAGACATTGTGAGCCTAGCACGACATCATGATAGACAGTGACATTCGCCCACAATTTAGTGTTATCGCCAATAACGGCATTTTTACCAATAAAACAACCAGCACCAATTTGAACGTTATCGCCTAATTGTACGCCAGCTTCAATCACTGCATTATGGCCAATAGCGACATTACTTCCAACCGTTGCCGTTGGATCAATATAAGCTGAAGCAGCAATATCAGCCGCAGCAACAGGTGTTGTATCCAGAAGTTGAGCCACTAATGCATAGCTAAGATAAGGATCTTTTACGACGAGCTTGTTGCCATTGAAAAATTCGACATCCGCTTCTCGTAGCATTACTGCATCCGCTTGACACTCAGTAAGCTGTTGACGGTACTTGCTATCAGAAAGGAACGTGATTTGCCCTGTAGTAGCCTTGCCCATCGCAGCAATTGAGTGAATTTCAGTTGTGCCGTCGCCATGTAGCTCTGCACCTAATTTATCCGCTAATTCAGCAAGAGTAATTACAGCCATTTTATTCTATCTCTCTTGTAACAACAGCCACATATAGGTGGCTGTTAGATCAAAAGTTGCAGCTGAACTAGTCAGCTACAACATTTACCACAGGGTTACTGTTTTATTTTACTGCAGCAATAACTTTAGATGATAAGTCATCGCTCTTACTTGCAAATAATACTGCTTGTGCATCGAGTACAAGATTATAGCCATTTTTCTTCGCTACAGTGTCGATAGCTGTACGGATTTTCTTAACAAGCTTCTGCTCTTCTTCCATACCACGACGACGTTGATCTTCAGTTAACGCTTTTGCTTTTAACTTATAATCAGAATCAAGTGTAGCAAGTTGACGTTGAATATCAGTACGTTGTGTTGGTGTCATTAGTTCACCATCACGCTTCATCTTTTCGATTTTGGTTTTCATTTTACCTTCAATCGAACGTAAAGCGGCTACACGACCACTGAACTCTTTTTGCAATTTTTGTTGTACTTTATAACGTGTCGCTAATTCAGACATTGCCTGACTGGTAGACACATAACCAATTTTTTGTGCAGCTTCTGCCGCATTAGCGTACATAGATGAAGATAAAATTACTAAACCTAAACTTGCTGCTTTAATCCACTGTTTCAAAAGACTCTCCTTAAAAATTAGAATGACTGACCAATGGTGAATGTGAAGAACTCTTCATCATCCCCTTCATATTTTTTGATTGGTTTCGCAACCGAGAATACAAGTGGACCCATTGGGGACATCCACTGTAATGCAGCACCGTACGATGCTCGAATCATACCTGGATCTGAATAATCGGGTAATGAACTCGCGTTAGTATAATCAGGGTGGAATTCAGTATCCCACACCGAACCAGCATCAACAAAGAAGCTGGTACGTACTTGGTTTTTAACTTCTTGTGAAGCAAATGGCGTTGGAACAATTAATTCCATACTTGCTAGAGCGATAGCGTTACCGCCCGTAGACTCATCACTAACAACACCGTGTTGGTTGTTACCTTGGCCTTCACCATAAACAGCTTTAGGGCCAACAGTATTAGAACGGAAACCACGAATAGTTGTAAAACCACCCGCGTAGTAGTTTTCGTAGAATGGCATTAATTGATCGCTGCCATTATCTGTTTTACCGTAACCGTTGCCGTAACCCAACTTACCACGTAGTAATAAGGTGTAGTCTTGTTTTTCTGTTAATGGAATATACTGGCGAACATCATATTGGGTCTTGAAGTATTGTGAATCAGACCCAGGAATAGTCATCTTAAATGATGCATTTTGGTAATTACCTGATGTTGGAAAATAACCACGGTTTAGATGGTTACGTGTCCAAGAGATACTCCAACTGAAGTCATCAAGTTCAATCGCATTATCACTGTTTTCGTCAAAACCATGGATTTTCTTAAATTGCTCGATCTGATAGTAGTCTTGAATATTAGAGATCTTGTTATGATCATAACCCAAGCTAAAGTCAAAATAGTTCAATTCATTAAATGGGAAGCCCCACGTTAAACTCGCGCCATAACTTTGGTTGGTATAATCCGAGATATTGGCATCTGATGCTTCAAACTCGTTGTAGTAAATCTTACCACCAAGACTAACGTTGTTAATCGTGAAGTACGGATCTTTGTATTCAAGGCTAATATTCTTAGAGTAATCATTGGTCATTGCATTAATGCCAAATAAGTTACCCGTACCCAAGAAGTTTTTCTGGGTTAAACCTGCTTGGAAGCTAACGCCCGATTCAGTACCATAACCCACACCGAAATTGACACTACCAGAGTTCGCTTCTTTAACGTTGTACTTCACATCAACCTGATCATCAGAACCAGGAACACGGACGGTTTTGACATCAACATTTTCAAAGAAACCAGTACGATTTAGGCGCTGCTTACCCGTTTCAATTGATTTAGCGTTGAGCCATGAGCCTTCCATTTGACGCATTTCACGACGTAATACTTCATCTTTAGTGGTGTTATTACCACTAAATCCAATATTTCGTACATATACACGCTTACCTTGTTCAACATTCACGATCAAGGATACTTGATGTGCTGCATCATCAAACTCAGGCATGGTGGTTACTTTAGGGTAAGCATAACCTGCTTTGCCTAAGTCACGCTTAACAGCTTCTTCTAATGCTGTAACTTCAGCACCATTGTAGACACTGCCGACTTTAAAGGTTACTAACTTATCAAACTCAGCAACGCGGCCAGCAACGTCACCTTGGAACTTAACGTTTTTAACCTTGTATTGCTCACCTTCATGAATTTTTAAAGTAATGTACACGCCTTTTTTATCAGGAGAAATGGCAACATGCGTTGATTCTAAGCGGTACTTTAAATAACCATTATTTAGATACTGTGAGCGTAACGTTTCTAAGTCACCTTGCAGAACTTGTTTTTGATACTTTTCATTGGCCATAAAGTCCCACCAAGGCACACTGTCCTTGAGCTTGAACTTACCAACCAAATCAGCATCACTGAAAACATGATTACCAAGGATATTGATCTGCTTAATTTTAGCGGATACACCCTCAGTAAAAACGAATTTAATATCAACACGGTTACGAGGCAAAGGCGTCACTACCGCTTCTACAGTAGCGTTATATTTACCCACACTGTAGTAGAAATCTTCCAGACCTTTATCAATCTTGGATAATGTTGTTCTATCTAGTGCTTCACCAGCACGTAAGCCTGATGCTTCAAGATTTTCTTTTAATTGCTCATCTTTGATAGCTTTATTGCCAGCAAAAGTGATATCAGCAATCGTTGGACGCTCTTTTACATCAACCAATAACGTATTACCGTCTCGATAGACCTTAATATCTTCAAAGTTGCCGGAAGAATAAAGAGATTTGATTAATGCTGAAATATCCTGTGGATCAACAGTATCACCAACACGAACAGGCATCTTTAACAATGCAGCCCCCATAGTGACTCGCTGAAGACCTTCAAAACGAATGTTATCAACTACAAATTTATTTTCCGCGCTATGCGCAACGCTACTTGTCAAAAGCAGCGATGCGACTAACAGTTTTTTAATCGCCATTACTGTACTGATTATTCCTTGCTAAATACGCATTTATTAAAGTCGGGTAAAATCATTGAATAGCGCAACCGCCATTAACGCAACCAAAATGGCTGATCCCACTCTATAGCCAATATCCTGAATTCGTTCAGATACAGGACGACGAGTTACCGCCTCGATAGCAAAGAACATTAAATGTCCGCCATCAAGCACAGGTAAAGGTAATAGGTTTACAATGCCTAGGTTAACACTGATCAAAGCTAAAAAACCCAGGAAATAGACTAAGCCAAATTCGGCGGTCATTCCGGCGCCCTTAGCGATAGATATCGGTCCACTCAGATTTTTCATTGCAACATCACCAGTCACAAGCTTAGTGACCATATCAAACGTTAGTGACACTAATTGACCGGTTTTTTCGGACGCTTTGATCGCTGCATCAATTGGACCAAACTGTAAATTAACTTTGTACGATGCTGGCCAAGGTTCAATACTTGGTGCCAATCCTACATAGCCAACTTCTTTACCATCAGCTTCAACTTTTACACGAGGTGTCAATGATAACATCACTGGTTCCTCATTACGTAAAACTTCAACTTGTAGCGTTTTTCCTGGATGACTACGAACAGCATCAACAAATTGCTGCCACTGCGTTACTGATTTATCATCAACAGCGACAATCTTATCATTTAATTTAAATCCTGCATCAATTGCTGCACTATTATCAACAAGTTGTGAAACAGTTAGCGTAATTGGCGGTGTAAATGGCGAAATACCTAATGTCGTCAACACGCGCTGGGATTCAGGATCAAAAGACCAATCGGTTAAATCAAGTGTACGTGAAACCACAACCGAACTGTCAGGCTCTTGTGCAGTTATCACAACTTGCTTATCTCCAATTTGAGAAATTAATGCCATATTGGCAGATTCCCAATCAGATGTTTCGAGTCCAGAAACTGATTTTAGTTCCATTCCTGGAATAATTCCCGCTTTCGCTGCAATAGATTGAGGCGCAACCTCACCAATAACAGGCTTTAAAGCCGGTACGCCAATTAGGTACACCACCCAATAAGCAAAAATCGCAAAAATAAAGTTTGCCATTGGACCAGCTGCAACAATAGCACTTCGTTGCCAAATTTTCTTATTATTAAACGCCATATGACGTTTCTCAGGCGGAACCTCAGCTACCCGCTCATCAAGCATTTTCACGTAACCACCCAGTGGTATCAGCGCTAATGTGTATTCTGTACCATCTTTACCTACACGATTAAACAAGGCTTTACCAAAACCAATAGAAAAGCGTTCAACATAAACACCACAACGACGAGCAACCCAAAAATGGCCAAACTCATGGACAGCGATCAGAATACCAAGAGCAACTAAAAAAGCGCTTAAATTACGGATAAATTCAATCATGCAAATTCCTTCGCAATAATGTCTAAAGCAAGCTCACGCGCTTGTTTATCAAGCACCATTACGGCATCAATATCATTAGGTTCAGTTAATACTGCGACGTCTAACACTAACTTGTTTACTTTCGCAATATCAGTAAAAAGAATTTCATTGGCTAAAAAGGCAGCAACAGCAATTTCATTGGCCGCATTTAAGGTGGTGGTTGCTGCTTGACCTTTATAGCAAGCATCAATAGCCAGTTTCAAACATGGATAACGATCAAAATCAGGGGCCATGAAAGTAAACTCACCGATCTGACTAAAATCAAGTGGTGCCACGCTAGATTCAATCCGTTGTGGGTATGCCATTGCACATGCAATTGGCGTGCACATATCAGGTAATCCCATCTGTGCGATAACTGAACCGTCTTTATATTGCACCATTGAGTGGATCACTGATTGTGGGTGAATAATCACCTGCATTTGTTCGCGACTGGCATTGAATAACCATCGCGCTTCAATGTATTCCAAGCCTTTATTCATCATGGTTGCAGAATCAACCGAAATTTTAGGTCCCATAGACCAATTCGGATGTGCAATCGCCATTGCCGGTGTAACTGCATCTAAAGTATTGATATCAGTATAGCGGAATGGACCACCGGAACCGGTTAATAATACCTTACTAACACCATGTGCTGCTAAATCGCAACGCCCCATACGGCGTTGAATCTCAGCAGGTAATGCTTGGAAAATCGCATTATGTTCACTATCAACAGGTAATAATTCTGCCCCGTATTTTTCACAGGCATCAATAAACATCTGCCCTGTCATAACCAATGCTTCTTTATTGGCTAATAAAATGCGTTTACCTTTTTTAACCGCAGCCATGGTAGGTAATAAACCTGCCGCACCAACGATGGCAGCCATAACCGTATCAACTTCATCTAATGCCGCTATATAACAAATAGCGTCATCACCACCAGAGACTTGAATGTTTAACCCTGCTTGCGTCACTAAGCTGTTAAGTTGCTCAGCAGCAGTTACAGATGCCATTGCCGCATATTTCGGTCGCCATTGTTGACACAGTTCAAACATTTTGTCGGCATTAGAGCCAGCAGCTAATGCGGTAACTTCAAAAGAATCAATATTTTGAGCGACTACCGCTAAAGTACTACTGCCAATCGAGCCCGTAGCACCAAGAATCGTTAACTTACGCATAAAATCACTTACAGTTACAAAAAAGGCAGCGAAATAGCTGCCTTTAGAAAAGATGGCTGTTATTAATTATATTAGCCACAGATAGAGTAATGCAAATACAGGTATCGCCGCCGTTAAGCTGTCAATACGATCCAGTATTCCGCCATGTCCCGGTAAAATATTACCACTATCTTTTATGCCAGAAACACGTTTGAACATACTTTCAACTAAATCGCCTAATACCGAAATAATCACTGTAACAATAGCAATAAAGAACAGTTGGCCTAATGATGTAAACTCAATAGACAATAAATGCGATCCTAGCCAAGTAATAAATATTGCTAAGCAAGCACCACCGATTAAACCTTCAATGGTCTTATTTGGGCTAACTGCCGGCGCCATCTTATGCTTACCAAAGCGCTTGCCAGAGAAGTAAGCGCCAGTATCAGCGGCCCACACTAATAAGCACACAAGTAAAACTAAGCAAGCACCGTGATACGGATTATTGTCATAATTCACGGCTCGGAGCATTAAAATACTCCAAAAAAAAGGCAATAATGTGAGCAAACCAAAAATTTGCTTTAGAAATGGTTTTTTAGACCAAAAATCCGCACTTTTGGGATAACTGATCGCCAATGCAGATGCGACAAGCCACCACAACCCACCAATAAGCAATATAGTGCGATAAATACCACCGGGATGAGAGAGTAACGCGGGATCAGTTGGTAATAGCATAATACTTGCTACCAACGTAACACTTGGTAAAATCATTGCATTAATACGCGATGATGCGTTAACAAACTGCGTCCACTCCCAAAAACCGACTAAGGTTATTGCAGCCATAGCAATAATAAAAGCTGGCAACGGCAGAAAAAAGATCCCTGCAATGACGAGTGGCGCGAGGATTAACGCGGTAATAATTCGTTGCTTGAGCAAGCTGCGTCCTCTTTTAATAGGAAATATAATATTCAGTATTGGGCGATACCCGCTACTTAAACAATAACGCCAATACACGACATTGTGCATTGGCGAAAATAATATTTTTTATTTTAACAAAGCTTGTATCTGCTCGCCAGTACAACCAAAGCGGCGCTCACGATTTACAAACCATGTCACAGCATTTACCAAACTTTGTTCATCAAAATCTGGCCAATGTTGTTCAGTGAAATATAATTCAGCATAAGCCGTTTGCCACAGCATAAAATTACTAATGCGGCACTCACCACTAGTACGAATTAAGAGATCAACATCCGGTAAGCCTTGCGTCACGAGCCCCTGCGCTAAATCTTGTTCAGTCAGAGATTCAATATCAAGTTGCTGGTCCACTACTCGCTGCATCATCAGCTTAGTCGCTTGAAGAATATCCCATTGCCCACCATAATTAGCCGCAACATTCAAAACTAGCCCAGTGTTAGCTTCAGTTAATAGCTCTGCTGCAGCTATTCTTTTCTGCAAGCGAGCACTAAAACGACTTTTGTCTCCGATAATACATAATCGAATATTATTTTTATGTAGTCTTTTTACCTCACGACCTAAAACAGTCATGAATAATTCCATTAGCAATGAAACTTCATCTTCTGGACGACGCCAATTTTCACTGCTAAAAGCAAACAATGTGACAACTTTAATTCCGAGTCGATTTGCAGTAGAAACCGTTTTACGCACAGCTTCTACACCAGCTTTATGGCCAAATACTCGCGCTTTGCCTTTGGCTTTAGCCCAACGACCATTACCATCCATAATCACAGCAATATGCTGCGGGAGATAATCGGCTGAAGGAACAGCGTCTATTGAAGGTTGTGCCATATTTATCCCTCAAAAAAAAAGCGCCGTGCTGCCGCACAGCGCCTTAACTTTGTCAGCTAAATTAAGACTAATGTCTTAAACTTCCATTAGCTCTTTTTCTTTCACTTCAAGAACAGCTTCGATGTTCTTGATAGCTTCATCTGTTAGTTTCTGAATTTCATCTTGTGCACGACGATCATCATCTTCAGAAATATCTTTATCTTTTAGTAAAGATTTAACTGTTGCGTTTGCATCACGACGAATATTACGTACAGCAACACGGCCTTGTTCAGCTTCTGCGCGTACAATCTTAACAAGATCGCGACGACGCTCTTCTGTTAGCGGTGGCAATGGAACACGAATAACAGTACCTGCAGACATTGGGTTTAGACCCAAATCAGACATCATGATTGCTTTCTCAACTTTCGCTGATAGCTCACGATCAAATACAGTAATAGCCAATGTACGTGAATCTTCAGCAACCACGTTAGCAACTTGCTTTAGTGGTGTACTTGCGCCGTAATACTCCACGTAGATAGTATCAAGTAGGCTTGGATGTGCACGGCCAGTACGAATTTTAACTAATTGACCTTTCAGTGCATCAACACTTTTTTCCATGCGCGTTTGCGCGTCTTGTTTGATTTCGTTAATCACGATAAATACCTTAAATTATGCTGTCATCATAGCGCTGAGCGTCAGCGCCATATTAATCAATTTACAAGGCTTAAGCGTTAGTGATCAGCGTACCTTCTTGCTCACCCATAACAACACGGCGTAATGCGCCTGGCTTATTCATGTTAAATACACGAATTGGCATATTATGGTCACGAGCAAGGGTAAATGCAGCCAAATCCATTACCTTAAGTTCTTTTTCAAGTACATCTTGGTAGCTCAGCTGTTCACAAAGCGTTGCATCTGGATTTTTAACTGGATCATCCGTAAACACGCCTTCAACTTTTGTTGCTTTCAATACTACATCAGCTTCGATTTCGATACCACGAAGACATGCAGCAGAATCTGTCGTAAAGAACGGATTACCTGTACCAGCTGAGAAAATAACAACACGGCCTTGACGTAACTGACTGATTGCATCAGCCCAGTTATAGTTATCACATACGCCGTTTAGAGGAATAGCAGACATTACTCGCGCGTTCACATAGGCACGGTGCAGCGCATCACGCATTGCTAAGCCGTTCATTACCGTTGCTAGCATACCCATGTGGTCGCCCACAACTCGGTTCATACCTGCTTCAGCAAGACCAGCACCACGGAATAGGTTACCCCCACCGATTACAAGGCCGACTTGAACACCTAATTCAACAAGTTCTTTTACTTCTTGTGCCATGCGATCAAGAACTTGAGCGTCAATACCAAATCCTTCTTTACCTTGCAGTGCTTCACCGCTTAGTTTTAAAAGAATACGTTGATAAGTTGGTTTAGGGTTTGTGGTCATGTTTTTTTACCTTCCAAGCTGATTTTGAGATATGGAGTTGTAAAAAGACCGCAACGTCGGTTGCGGTCTTTGGTATTCTGATTAAAAAGGATTACCCTTTTTGAACAGCTGCTACTTCTTCAGCAAAGCTCATTTCTTGAGCTTTCTCGATACCTTCACCAACTTCTAGACGTACGAAGTTAGTTACTGTAGCGCCTGTTTCTTTCAGTACGTCACCAACAGTTTTCTTTGGTTCCATGATGAAAGCTTGGCCAGTTAGAGAAACTTCACCAGTGAACTTCTTCATGCGACCTTCAACCATCTTCTCAGCGATAGCTTGTGGCTTGCCTTCGTTCATAGCGATTTCAACTTGAACGGCGCGCTCTTTAGCTACAACTTCTGCTGGTACGTCAGATGGGTTAACGTATTCAGGGTTAGATGCAGCAACGTGCATTGCAATGTGCTTAAGTGTTTCTTCGTCACCGTTACCAGCAACAACTACTGCGATACGAGTACCGTGAGTGTAAGCAGAAACCTTATCACCAGCGATATATGCTACGCGACGGATAGAGATATTCTCACCGATCTTAGCAACTAGCTCGATACGAGCTTCTTCAAATTGTGCTTGAAGTTCTTCAACTGTAGCGTGGCTAGCAAGTGCAGCATCTGCAACAGAGTTAGCGAATGCAAGGAAGCTACCATCTTTAGCAACGAAGTCAGTCTGGCAGTTTACTTCAACAAGAGCTGCTTTACCGTCAGCATCTTTGATGATGATAGTACCTTCAGCTGCTACGTTACCTGCTTTTTTAGCAGCTTTAGCAGCACCGCTCTTACGCATGTTTTCGATTGCTAGCTCAATATCAGCGTTAGCTTCTACTAGTGCTTTCTTACAATCCATCATACCTGCGCCAGTACGTTCACGCAGTTCTTTAACTAGGGCAGCTGTAACTGTTGCCATGTGATAATCCTCAGATTTGAATTCGTTGAGTAAAAATCAGGGGCCACTATCGGCCCCTGGTAACCATTCTTAGTTTACGCAAGGTAACTTAAGATGCTTATGTAAAGCAGCAGGCTATTAAGCTTCAGCTACGAAACCGTCTTCTTCTGCTTGAACAGCGATATCTTGGTTACGAGCTTCTTTAACAGTTTGAGCTACAGCACCAGTGTAAAGCTGAATCGCGCGGATTGCGTCATCGTTACCTGGGATAACGAAATCAACGCCGTCTGGATCAGAGTTAGTATCAACAACAGCAAATACTGGGATACCTAGGTTGTTAGCTTCTTTGATTGCGATGTGCTCACAGTCAGCGCCGATTACGAACATTGCGTCTGGTAGACCGCCCATGTTCTTAATACCACCTAGTGATTTCTCAAGCTTTTCCATTTCACGAGTACGCATAAGCGCTTCTTTCTTGGTTAGCTTTTCGAAAGTACCATCAATAGATTGAGCTTCAAGTTCTTTAAGACGCTTGATTGATTGACGAACAGTTTTCCAGTTAGTCAACATACCACCCAACCAACGGTTGTTTACGTAGTACTGGTCACAGCTGATTGCTGCTTCTTTGATTGATTCGCTAGCTGCGCGCTTAGTACCAACAAAAAGAACTTTACCCTTACGAGCAGCAATTTTTTCAATTTCAGCTAGTGCTGCATTGAACATTGGTACAGTTTTTTCTAGGTTGATGATGTGTACACGGTTACGAGCGCCGAAAATGAATGGCTTCATTTTTGGGTTCCAGTAACGAGTTTGGTGACCAAAGTGTACACCAGCCTGAAGCATGTCGCGCATTGATACAGTTGCCATTGAATAATCCTCTATGGGGTTAGGCGTCCACATATCCCATCTTAAAACCGACCCGATAACAGCGTAATTGCCATTGTTACTTAAAATAAGTAACTGAGCACCCCGGCAGATGTGTCGATATGTGTGAATAATAAATAAAAGTATGTGTAATCCAATCAAGTTGTACCATTAGTACACGCCAACTTAGCCAGCTAAGGGTTAAATTTTCGCTTATAACAGAAACAAAATCACTGTTTACGGCGCGCTTTATACCATAGAACAGCCAATAAAATCCAGTCAAAATTGGATATGAGAACTAATCTTATCTTCCCTTTAGCCCCTTGCGACTGGTAATATAACAATCACACAGAAACATACAGATTGAGACGATTTTATGAGCATTAAGATCAAAACGGCTGAAGAAATTGAAAAAATGCGTGTTGCTGGCCGTTTAGCAGCAGACGTATTAGAAATGATCGAACCGCATGTAAAGGCGG
The DNA here is from genome assembly GCF_947039875.1 of uncultured Photobacterium sp. Classification (GTDB taxonomy): domain Bacteria; phylum Pseudomonadota; class Gammaproteobacteria; order Enterobacterales; family Vibrionaceae; genus Photobacterium. The sequence goes on along the minus strand of NZ_CAMRAN010000056.1, from coordinate 312 downwards.
GTGTGACCACTGAAGAGTTAGACAAAATTTGTCATGACTACATCACACAAGTTCAACAAGCTATTCCGGCACCGTTGAATTACCACGGCTTTCCTAAATCTGTGTGTACCTCTATTAACCACGTTGTTTGCCACGGTATTCCAGCATCAGCAGATGAAATTGTTGTAGAAGCTAACGGTAAATATAACAAGCCCGCAGTATTGAAAGATGGTGACATCATTAATATTGACGTGACAGTGATTAAAGATGGTTACCATGGTGATACTTCAAAGATGTTTGAAGTAGGTGAAGTATCTCTTGAAGACAAACGCC
>NZ_CAMRAN010000055.1 GCF_947039875.1 uncultured Photobacterium sp. | reverse complement strand
TGGCAACAATTAATCATTCATCATCCCGATTACAGCCTAATTGGCGAAGAAATTCAATTACAGTGGCAGCGTCAAACCGTCGGGGCCATTGATTTTTTAGTTCATAACCATTGCAGTGATGAAATTGAACATTGGGAAGTGGCTATCAAATTTTATTTACGCTTCCAGCATCAATGGCCAGGCCCAAACGCTAATGATAATTTAGATAAAAAAACAAATAGAATGCAGGATCATCAGCTGCAACTTACCGCGCACCCAGCCTTTGAACACCTTGATTATTCAATTCCCACCCAACGCCGCTTAATTATGCAAGGCCGCTTATTTGATGCATGGCCAGATACTCATCAATCAGGCTCCTCTATGGTAATAAATCCCACCAGCCTCAAAGGCCGTTGGTGTTATTGTTCACAAGCATCGGCGCTGACGCTACGCGCATTAGAAAAGCGTCAATGGATAACACCCCCCCTCTTTTCACAATTAACTACAACACTTAATATTGCTAACCTTACTGTCCCTACTCAAGCTGTCGATAGTAATGACAACGTGTGGTTTATTGTGCCAAATCATTGGCCTCGGCATAATCGCGAGCTATAAAAAAACGCCCTAATACTCTTTTCAATAAAAAAGAGTAATTAAGGCGTTTTTTCGAATGTATTATCCGTTATTGCGCTAAGTTATTATAAACCAGCATCACTGAAGACTTTACTTACGATATCTTGTGCTTCTTTTTCGATAAGAGCTAGATGCTCTTTACCTTTAAAGCTTTCACAATAAATTTTGTAGATATCTTCTGTACCTGATGGGCGAGCAGCAAACCAACCATTTTCCGTGGTTACTTTTAAGCCACCAATCGCTGCACCATTACCTGGAGCATGTGTTAAGCGAGCAAGAATAGGTTCACCTGCCAATGTTTCAGCAGCAACCATTTCTGGAGATAACTTGCTCAACACTGCTTTTTGTTCTTTATTAGCAACAGCTTGTAAGCGTGCATATTCTGAACTACCAAATTTAGCAGCAAGTTCATCGTAGTATTGTTGTGGGTTCTTACCTGTTACCGCTGTAATTTCTGCAGCAAGTAGACACAAAAGAATACCGTCTTTATCGGTTGACCAAGGCGTACCATCTTTACGTAAGAAAGAAGCTCCCGCACTTTCTTCGCCGCCAAAGCCCAAAGTACCATTGTATAAGCCATCAACAAACCATTTAAAACCAACAGGCACTTCAACTAATTCGCGACCTAGTGCTGCAACAACACGGTCAATTAATGCACTTGATACTAATGTTTTACCAACAGCAACATCTTTACTCCACTCACTACGGTGACGGAATAAATAATCGATACAAACGGCAAGGTAATGATTAGGATTCATCAAACCAGCAGGTGTTACGATACCATGACGATCGTAATCAGGGTCATTACCAAACGCTAAATCATAATTATCTTTATAAGCAAGTAAACCTGCCATAGCATAAGGTGATGAACAGTCCATACGTACAACACCGTCTTTATCTAATGACATGAATCGGAACGATGGATCGATAGATTCATTTACTAACGTTAGGTCTAATGCATAATATTGAGCAATCTGACGCCAGTATTCGATACCAGAACCACCAAGTGGATCAACACCTAGCTTTAAGCTTGCTTTTTGAATTGCTTCAATATCAATAACACTTGCTAAATCAGCAATATAAGGTGCCACTAAATCTTGTTGTACAACAAGTTCAGAAGCAAAAGCGTCAGCAATTGACACACGCTTTATGTCAACCATACCATTCGCAATAATATCATTCGCACGTTGCTCAATAGCAGTCGTTAACTCACTTTCAGCTGGACCACCGTGAACAGGGTTATACTTAATACCGCCATCTTGTGGTGGATTATGCGATGGAGTAATGACAATGCCATCAGCTTTATCGGCATATGCTTTATTATGGCAAAGAATAGCATGAGAAATGCCAGGGGTTGGTGTGTAACCTAACCCTTCTTGTACCACAACTTGCACATTATTCGCTACCAACACTTCTAATGTTGATGTAAACGCAGGCTCAGATAAAGCATGAGTATCTTTACCTAAAAATAGCGGTCCAGTTAAACCATTTGCTAAACGAACTTCAGCGATTGCTTGAGCAATAGCCCAAATGTGATGCTGATTAAAAGTACCTTTATCAGCAGTACCACGATGTCCAGAAGTACCAAATGCTACCTTTTGTAGCGGATCAGCAATATTTGGCTCAATAAGAAAATAATTAGCAACAAGTGCTGGAATATTATGCATATCTTCTTGCTGAGCGCGTTGACCCGCACGAGGGTGGATTGCCATTATTTTATCCTTGTAAAAACTCAATCGTGATTATATCTCACCACAAATTTTATCAATAATATCAGAACCAAAGCCCATTTTAGTCATTAATTGGTCTATCATCTGACGCTTTCGGTCGGTATTAGTATTTGTGATTACCCAAAATGGGGTAGTTGGAATAGCTTTTGGCTTGGTCGTTTTACCACTGGCGAGTAATGTTTCTTCATCATGGGCAAAATAGACGCGTGTACGTCCTTTAATTGCCGCTGCTTCAGCGAAACCGTCAGCATCAAGACGATAAAGAGAAGATAAGATCAGCATAAAACGGCCAATGGCTTTTTCTTGTGCCGCAAATTCATCTGAAATTAACACAGTACGCATTTCTTTAACGCGATCTATGGTCGGCTCATTACCAGCATCTCTGCTCACAACAATGCCTTTAGGACGAACAGGCATCACAACTGCAGGTTGCTGCAATTGCTCTTCTGGCACCATAAGCAAGCGACGTAAAATATCAGAAGCGCTTTCACCAATATGTTGAGTTTGGCTAGCGATATAACGATATAGCTCTTCGTCTACCTCAATAGTCTTCATGGTATTATTCATTATCATTCCATTTAAAATTCTGGGTACGATTATAGCCTGATCCGAGGTTATACTCTATGGTAAATACCACACCTAACTAGAGAAAATAGCCAGTGAATCTTCATTTTCGTGCTGAGGGCAAGGGTAAAACGATCGTTTTGATCCATGGTTTGTTCGGCAGCGCAGATAATCTTGGTCTTTTAGCCCGAGAATTAAAACATCATTATCACGTGATCAGCGTCGATCTTCGTAACCATGGCTTATCTCCTCATAGTGACCAATTTAGCTATCAAGATCTTGCACAAGACATTATTGATACGCTTGATCATTTAACTATTGATCAATTTGATGTTATTGGGCACTCAATGGGCGGCAAAGTTGCAATGGCACTATCGGCATTAGTTCCTGAACGCATCAATCACCTCGTTGTTCTCGATATGGCTCCCGTCGCCTATCAAGGCCACCGTCATCAAAATGTATTTGATGGCTTACGTGAAGTTAATCGTCATTTAATCACTAAACGCAGTGAAGCAGAACAGTATTTAGCACGCTTTATCAATGATGCTGGCGTACGACAGTTTTTATTAAAATCGTTAGTAAAAACAGAAACAGGTTACCAATGGCGATTTAATATTGAAGGCTTAATTGCTAATTACGCCACAATCATGGACTGGCACCCAGCTTCGCAACCATTCACAGGTAAAACTTTATTTATCAAAGGTCAACTCTCTGATTATATTGAGCCTCAATACCGAGATGCGATTATGACACAGTTTCCAAACGCCAAAGCGCATATAGTTGCCAATACAGGTCATTGGCTTCACGCAGAAAAATCTGAAACGGTTAATCGAATTATTAATCAATTTTTAGACTAATAAACTTAAATAATACACCATTATAATTGATGGTTAACCACAGTAGACTACAGGTCTAACTATTAAATCCCTTACTCTACTGTGATATAATTGTTCGATAGCAGCCAATTAGGCCTATTGCTATCTTCTGCTCTAGAGTAGCTAACGTCATTAACTACGAGCTATTATGCCTTTATGATGATGGGCTACAATAAACAATGATGATATTTGGGCGAAAAAACATCAAATCGCCATCAAAAAGTAATTATCATTGTGTCGTTTATACTGATTTCGGTAAACTGCCCAAAAGCAGTTAACAATTTAATATGGGTAATATCTACTATGGCGAGCGTTGGACTCTTCTTTGGTAGCGACACAGGTAACACCGAAGCTGTCGCTAAAATGATTCAGAAGCAACTAGGTAGCAAGCTAGTTGAAGTAAAAGATATCGCGAAAAGTAGTAAAGAAGATATCGACAACTTTGATCTGATACTACTGGGTATCCCTACTTGGTATTATGGTGAACCACAGTGTGATTGGGATGACTTTTTCCCAGAGCTTGAGCAAGTTGATTTTTCAACTAAACTTGTTGCAATCTTTGGTTGTGGTGACCAAGAAGATTACGCAGAATACTTTTGTGATGCGATGGGCACTGTACGTGACATCGTTGAAAGCAAAGGCGGCACAATTGTTGGTAATTTCTCAACTGCTGGCTATGAATTTGAAGCATCAAAAGCATTAGTTGATGATGCAAACTTTGTTGGTTTATGTATTGATGAAGACCGTCAACCAGAGTTAACAGCATCACGTGTTGAGCAATGGGTTAATCAAATCTTTGATGAAATGTGCCTTGCTGAACTTGCAGATTAATCACTTACAGCAATCCAATAAGAACGCGCTCTAATAGCGCGTTTTTTATTTTAATCTAATATTCCATTGCTTCAGACAATAACATCCCGCGACGTATACCTCCCCCCTATAATTTCAATGACAATCATCTATAACAAAATGTTATCAATTCGCTCATTCAATGGCTAAACGCTAAAAATAAAAACCATAAGTTTAACCACAACTACCGGATAGTAATAAACAAGACAACACTCTATATAAACGGGTATGATGAGACATTTATTTACATTTACTTTACAAGCCAGCAAGAAAAATAAAAGTAACACTTCTGCTAGATAACTGACCTTTTAAGGTTTATTGTTATCGTTGCGTCACTTATAATGAATCTATATGAGAAAGACTACTGCAACATTTTTGCAGCTAGCCAACAGGAAAATCGGATGTCAGATAATAATCACGCGCTAAAGCAAGCAGGTCTTAAAGTAACACTTCCTCGTCTTAAGATTTTAGAAGTGCTTCAACAACCTGATTGCCAACACATCAGTGCTGAAGACCTGTATAAAAAACTCATCGATATCGGTGAAGAAATTGGCCTTGCGACCGTTTACCGTGTCCTTAACCAATTTGATGATGCAGGCATTGTAACTCGTCACCACTTTGAAGGTGGTAAATCAGTATTTGAACTAGCCACTCAACATCATCATGACCACCTTGTTTGTCTTGATTGTGGCAAAGTAATTGAATTTTCAGACGAAATGATTGAGCAACGCCAAAAAGACATCGCGGCGCGCTTCAATGTTCGTTTAACAAACCACAGCTTATACCTTTATGGTCACTGCATAGATGGCGACTGTAATGCAGATGAAACGTTGCATGATGAAAAATAACAATGACTAGTTATTTTCGCCTTAATAACCAGTGATCACTATCACTGGTTTTTTTATCACTCAATTTTTGTCGCGACCCACATCACGATTCAAATAACGTTACAATTGATTGCGTGACAAACAATGGTTAATTACATATATATATCAGTTAGTTACTTATATAGGGAATTAATCATGAAATCGAATTCATTAACTGTCGCTCTAATCACAGCTTTATCTTTAGGCTCAATGTCATCGGTTGCCAATGCCTGCACTCGTGTTTTATGGCAAACTCAAGATCAAGGTACCTTTGTTGCTCGTACCATGGACTGGTCAGAATCAACCCAACCGACATTAGTCAATTTCCCTCAAGGCTCTGAATATTCCACCCATTTAAGTCAATTAAACAATGTTAATGCTAAATATGCCGTTACCGGAATAACCGCCTATGGCATTGTTATAGATGGTATTAATTCACAAGGATTAAGCGGAAATATTCTTTATGATGCAGAGATGGATTTAGGTAAATCAGACCCACAACAAAAAGCAGGAGCAATAACGTACTTACGTCACCTATTATCACAATATAAAGACGTTAATGAATTAGTAGCAACCATCAAAGATACACCACCGATTGAAGAGCTTATCAAAGGCATTCCAGTACGGATTGCACTTCATATTTCAGTTCAAGATCCAACCGGTGATAGTGCAATTATTGAATGGCGCGATGGCAAACCACAAATTTGGCATGGTAAACAATACACCGTAATGACAAATCAACCAGGTTATGCTCAACACCTTGCAAATATTCAACGCTCAGCACGTGGTTGGGGAGAACAAAATGCGCAATGGAGCCAAACAAACTTAGGAACGGGGGGTAATACAAATCCTGAAGATCGTTTTGTTCATGCCACATACTTTTCAAAGCACTTAAAACAACCAACCAGCATTATAAATGGCATTCTTAAGCTAGATTCTACCGTGTTCCGTATTCCTCACGATGCACCAAACCGCCCAGTTAATGGCAAAATGGCAGGCTATGCCACTGAATATACAATCAATACCCATTTACAATCAGGCCAAACATTTATTCGTTATCAATGGGGAAATATTTACGCCCAATTTAACTACGACGTTAAAGCGATTCAGCAATCACAAAAGCTGATAAAATTTAATATTGTTAATAATGAATTAGCCGGTGACATTACTCAAAATATCATTGCCTCAAGTAAATAATTGACACCCTTACGACATAAAAAAGCGCCTATTCCATAACTGAAATAGGCGCTTTTTAGCAAACATCAACGACTAATTAGTCACCAATTTTTGCCCAAGTATCACGTAGACCTACAGTACGGTTAAATACTAGGTGATCTACAGTTGAATCTTTATTATCAGCACAGAAATAGCCCATACGCTCAAACTGGTATGCTTTTTCAGCTTCTGCTGCAACCAATGCTGGCTCAACAAAACCGTGCAATACCGTTAGCGATTCAGGGTTAATCACTGATACGAAATCTTCTGCAGCACCTGGGTTTGGCACAGTAAATAGACGATCGTATAAACGAATTTCTGCTGGAATACCTGCTTGTGCAGATACCCAGTGAATAACACCTTTCACTTTACGACCGTCAGCTGGGTTTTTACCTAGCGTGTCTTTATCGTAAGTACAATAAATAGTCGTGATATTACCTTCAGCGTCTTTTTCAATACGCTCAGCTTGAATCACGTATGCACCACGTAGACGTACTTCTTTACCTAATACTAAACGCTTATACTTCTTGTTCGCTTCTTCGCGGAAGTCTTCACGCTCAATGTAAAGTTCACGGCTAAATGGCACTTCACGCGTACCCATTTCTGGTTTATTCGGGTGATTAGCAACCATTAATGTTTCAGACTCACCATCAAAGTTTTCAATCACGACTTTAACAGGATCTAGAACCGCCATTGCACGTGGTGCATTTTCATTAAGATCATCACGAATACAAGATTCTAGTGAGCTAATCTCAATAGTGTTATCTTGCTTAGTCACACCAATACGCTTACAGAATTCACGCATAGAGCCCGGTGTAAAGCCACGACGACGTAAACCAGAAATTGTTGGCATACGTGGATCATCCCAACCGTTAACAAGTTTATCGGTCACAAGTTGGTTTAGCTTACGCTTAGACATCACAGTATATTCAAGGTTTAGACGACTAAACTCATACTGATGTGGTGTGCAATCAATAGTGATATTTTCAAGAACCCAATCGTATAAACGACGGTTATCCATGAACTCAAGCGTACAAATAGAATGCGTAATGCCTTCTAGCGCGTCAGAAATACAATGCGTGAAGTCGTACATTGGGTAAATGCACCACTTATCACCCGTCTGGTGGTGATTTGCAAAACGCACACGGTAAAGAACCGGATCACGCATAACCATGAACGGTGATGCCATGTCGATTTTCGCACGTAGACACATTTTGCCTTCTTCAACTTCGCCGTTCTTCATTTTCTCGAACAAGGCTAAGTTTTCCTCGACACTACGATCGCGGTAAGGACTATGTTTACCCGCTTGCGTTAACGTACCGCGGTATTCACGCATTTGCTCAGGACTTAGCTCATCAACATACGCTAAGCCTTTATTAATTAATTCAATGGCAAACCCGTGAAGCTGATCAAAGTAGTTTGATGAATAACAAATCTCACCACTCCACTCAAAGCCTAACCAGTTAACATCGTTTTTAATAGACTCAACATATTCGATGTCTTCTTTCTCAGGGTTGGTGTCATCGAAACGTAAGTTACATTGACCCTGATAGTCCTGAGCAATACCGAAGTTCAAACAAATAGATTTCGCATGACCGATATGCAGATAACCATTTGGTTCTGGCGGGAATCGGGTATGTATGCTTGTATGTTTGCCACTTGCTAAATCCGTATCAATAATTTGACGGATAAAGTTCGTTGGACGAGCTTCAGATTCACTCATCTATTACACCTCGTGTACTTACAGGATTGAGAATTATGTACAGTTCATCAATATGAACTATGACTTTACACTATACCTCAATGCCGCTATGCAAAAAATCAAAAACGCAGTTATAACAAACAATAGTTGTGATTTTAATTAATAACGCGCAATAAAAAGCCGACGATGGTCATCCCATCGTCGGCTATAAGACGATCATATAATGATCTGAGCTTACATTGTTGTTAGTCGATTACAGTGATGTAACACGACTGAAACGTTTACCGTTACCACTTACAGCGCGGATTTCAACTTTACCAGTCACACTTGGTTGTGCTTTCGCATCATAAGTGTTCCATGTTTTACCTGCATCCGTTGAGTACTGTAGTGTCAGACCAGGCATGCTTACGTTCATCGCAAGTTTACCGTTTTCGATCTTAGCGCCAGGTACAGGTACTCGGTATTGAATACCCGCAGCATCAAGTTTCGCAAGTTCACGTTGACCTAATACGTTAGCAAAACGCTGCCATTCATTGTGAAGTGCTTTCTTGTTTACATGGTTAGAATCTTGAGAATATTCAACACCAACTTGGTATTCATTTTCCCACTCACCTTTATGCCATGCACGCTCAGCAGCAGCTAATACACGAGGGAAAACCATGTATTCATACTGCTTATCATTGCCTACTGTCTCACTCCAAAGCTGAGCAGACAGACCATGGAAACCTTTTGATTTCACAGTACCTTTACTTGTAAAGCCATTGCCATCACGGTCAAGTGATGTTTCAGCATTTTGTGGTAAGTTCTCTGGCGCAAAACCAAACATCTTACGGGTATCTGTTGCACGTGTTGCCCAGTAGTAACCACGCTCTGATGGATCGACTTCATATGGCATATCCATGTAAACATAATCAGGGTTTGATACTACAACATCGTAGCCTTTATCAGCCCACTCATAAGCTGATGCGCCGCCGCCCCAGTATAAAACATCCCAGAAGTTTACACGTACGTTATCAGTACCAAACGCTTTTGAATCTTTTGAATACTTCAAGCCATCTTGCCATGCTTGGAAATTTTCAATGCCCTTACCATTAACCACTTCACTGATTTTCTCAGCAAAGTGACTTGGTAGGTGATCGTAATCACTTACTACACCATCAGCCACTAACTTCTGACACATTGGTGACTTCTGGTACGGCTTATCTTGCTTAGATTGGTCAATAGAACCAGTCCAAGCCGTCTTATCGGCAGCATTAATGTCTTGGAAACCAGCGTTTAACTTAATGTTTTTCGCTTCATCACCACCAAAGTGCCATGTATTTAACGGCATACCCGCTTCTTTGTGCATTGCTTGAAGTTCAGAAATAACTTTATCAACAAACTTTACCGAAGAATCCATACATGGATTGATGAAACTACGCTTATCGTAGAACTGTACTGTGGTTACGTTTGACGTATCTTTTGGATCCATCAAGCGGTATTCGTTTGCTTCATCCATCTTGCCTTCAGCAGCAAGACGATTGTAACGCGCTTCCATTGCAACTACGGCTGCACGAGCGTGCGCTGGCATATCGATTTCAGGAATAACTTCAATACCACGTGCTTTCGCGTATTTTAGAATATCTAAGTAATCTTGCTTGCTGTAGTAACCAGAGCCATCATTATCTGATGTTGGACCTGAACCGAGTTGTGGTAGTAGACATGAAGTCTCAGACAAATCATGACAACGCTTGCCACCGATCTCTGTTAGCTCAGGCAAACCAGGAATCTCTACACGCCAACCTTCATCATCAGATAAATGGAAGTGGAATTTGTTCATTTTGTACGCAGCCATTTGGTCTAGCGTACGAAGAATCACAGCTTTAGAGTGGAAGTTACGACCCACATCAACCATCACACCACGGTAATCAAAGCGCGGTGCATCAATAACTTCTAATGTAGGAATACTGTTTTTAGCCCCCGTACTCATTAGAGAGATCAATGACTGCATACCATAGAATGCGCCTTGGTCATCAAAACCAATAACCGTTGCACCTGTTGGTGTTACATCTAACTTGTAAGCGCCAGCAATTTGTTGATCTTTAGTAAATGAGCTAGGTAGACGACTTACTTTTACTGAGTATTGGCCTTTAGTATTCACACCTAATACGTCAAGACGCTCATTCACAGCCGCCATCATATCGGCAGGTAGTGTGAAGTTACTAATTTTAATACCGTTTGTTAGTGAAACAGTATTACCTGTTAGCTTAGTGCTTAATGGCGTAGGAACAATGGTTGCTGCCACTTCTTCTGTTGCTAACACGTTGATATCTTGGTTTTTCTCAAAACGTGTTTCTGCAGTTGCCAGCACGTTATTGTCGGCCTTAACTCGTTTAAATTGGTCACCTTTAAGCGGTACTAGGTAATCAGCAGGATTAGCTGAATCAGTGCTCTTAATGGTTTGTGGCGCAGCATCGCCAGAGATCACGTATGCACGAGGCATGTAGTCGTTTTCAAATAGTGTCCAGTATTCGCCAATGTAAGGAATAACAACCTTCTCGCCTTCAGCAAAACCATCAAACTTTTCAGTTGGCTCTAGCGTATGAAGATCACCGGTTACGTGTGTAACTTTAAATTGGTCGTTTTGCACTTCAAGAATTTGGCGAATGCTGCTGAAATAAATTTTCCAATCAGTCCCCGTAACTGCTGGACCATTATTTTCTAGCGTTAAATTAATTAGATCACAAGATGCCCACTCTGCGCCTAGCGTCTTACACTGTAGACCTTCTTCTGCACCGTGTTGAGTAACCATTTCATAAGTAACATCAAGGTTATTTGCTAAATTTTTAACAACCTTTTCATCATCATTTGCTTGAGTTGCACAACCAGTTACTGCTAGTGCAATGAAAGATGCTAACGCTGTAAGTTTAATAGTCATGAAATATTCCTTTCTCCCGATATCCCTTTAAATGAAGGGAAAATCTATATAGAGCCCAAACGTTGGGTACTCAAAATGCCGGTCTTGATATCTTACAATTAAAATATCAGGACCGGTCTAATTAAAGATGTTGCGGTATTTCGTGTGTCGCTTAATTACTTAAGAATTTAAATAATTATGGAAGTTTTACTGCTGATAGATCTTCTGATGCTGGAATCTTTTTCATTTCTCCAGCAACGATTTCAGCTAGAGGGCCAAGAATAACTTGTAGGTTGTTTGAACCTAGTTTAACCACACCCATTGCACCTAGTGCTTTTAATGTTTTCTCATCAGCTAGGCTACTGTCTTTTAGTGTAAGACGTAGACGAGTGATACAAGCATCAATGTTCTCTAGGTTACCGTGACCGCCAAGCGCTTTTAAATATTGCTTCGCTAACTCACCTGTTTCAGCTGAACCACGTACTGATGAAGTTTCTTCTTCGTCATCTTCACGGCCCGGTGTCTTAAGGTTGAACTTAAGAATAACGGTGCGGAAGATAAAGTAGTATAGACCGAAGAATACAATACCTTGAAGAATCAACATGTACCATTGAACAGCTAATGGGTTACGGGTTGACAAGAATAGGTCAACTAGGCCTGCTGAGAAGCCGAAACCAGCAATCCAGTGCATTGATGCTGCGATGTATACAGAGATACCAGTCAACGCTGCGTGGATAACATATAGTGGTGGCGCAAGGAACATAAATGCAAATTCTAGCGGCTCAGTAACACCAGTAAAGAATGATGCAAAACCAGCAGCAATAAATAATGAAGCAACACGCTCTTTATTTTTTGCTTTCGCTGTTTGGTACATAGCAAGTGCAGCACCTGGTAAACCAAACATCATGATAGGGAAGAAACCAGCCTGGTACATACCAGTAACGCCAGGAGTACCTTTACCGCTCAAGAAGTTAGGAATATCGTTAATACCTGCAACATCAAACCAGAATACTGAGTTCAGTGCGTGGTGAAGACCAACTGGAATCAATAGACGGTTAAAGAATGCATAGATACCAGCACCAGCAGCGCCTAGACCTTGAATACTTTCACCAAAATGTACAAGGCCATTGTAGATTGAAGGCCAAACATACATCAGTACGCCTGCGATAACGATACCAGCAACAGAGGTTAAAATTGGGATCAAACGCTTACCACTGAAGAATGCCAATGCTTTGTGCAATTCAACGTGAGAGAAACGGTTGTAAATTTCTGCTGATACGATACCAACAAGGATACCTACGAATTGGTTATTGATTTTTGAAAACGCAGCAGGAACAGCATTTACGTCAATACCTTGGATTTGTGCTACTGCACCAGGTGCAAGTAATGTTGTAACAACTAGGAAGCCTACAAAACCAGAAAGTGCTGCTGCGCCATCTTTATCTTTAGACATACCGTAAGCAACACCAATTGCAAACAACACTGACATGTTATCGATAATTGCTGAGCCTGCTTTGATTAAGAAAGCCGCCAACGCAGAGTTTGCACCCCAACCCGTTGGGTCAATCCAGTAACCAATACCCATCAAAATTGCCGCTGCAGGAAGTACTGCAACTGGCACCATTAGTGCTTTACCTACTTTTTGAAAATATCCAAGAATATTCACCCTTAGTTCCCCCTATGGTTTTCTTAGATGCGATAGTGATAGCTTTTTTTTGCTATCTCTTTTTTGTCCTTTGCAGTTTATGAATTTTATTTCGCTCCGCAAATTAAAACATCATCATTTGTGATCTCAATCACCGACCGAAGACAGAACAGAGTGATTTTGCTAGCTCGATCATAAAACTTATTTTATCATTCGAAACAAAGGCGCTATGCCGCTAAGATTTTTCCTGTTTTAACTATCTTCAACGAGGTGTCAACGTGAGACTAATCCCGCTTAATAACGCTAAAGATGTTGGTTTATGGTCTGCTCGCTACATTGCTGACCGCATTAATAAATTCCAACCAACAGCTGAGCGTCCATTTGTGCTAGGTCTACCAACAGGTGGTACACCACTTCCGACATACCAGCGTTTGATTGAACTATACCAAGCTGGTGAAGTAAGCTTTAAAAACGTTGTGACATTCAACATGGATGAATATGTTGGCATGGCGGCTGATCACCCTGAATCATACCGTAACTTCATGTATAACAACTTCTTTAACCATGTTGATATGCAAGAACAAAACATCAACTTACTTGATGGTAATACCGCAGATCACGAAGCTGAATGTCAACGTTACGAAGACAAAATCAAAACCTATGGCCGCATCAATTTGTTCATGGGTGGCGTGGGCAACGACGGCCACATCGCATTCAACGAACCTGCGTCATCACTCGCTTCTCGTACGCGTATCAAGACGCTTACGCACGAAACACGCATTGCGAATTCTCGTTTCTTTGATGGTGATATTAACCAAGTACCTAAGTACTCATTAACTATTGGTGTGGGTACACTATTAGATTCTGAAGAAGTTATGATTCTGATCACTGGTCACAACAAGGCACAAGCATTACAAGCCGCAGTTGAAGGGTGTGTTAACCACCTATGGACAATATCAGCATTGCAGCTTCACCCTAAATCAATGATCATTTGTGATGAGCCATCAACTCAAGAACTTAAAGTAAAAACAGTTAAGTACTTCCAAGAGTTAGAAGCTGAAAACCTGACACACATCTAATCTAATAACAATGTCATTTTTAGGTGCGAAATAACATTTATTGTTCATCGTTACCAGATATTGAATAAGCGCCGCCACCTTGACGGCGTTTTACTTTCCCCATTGAAATTAAACACAAAAAAGAATAATTGTTACTATTGACAATACAGTTATGGTTTACAATTCTCTTGTTAGCGATATATTCCTTCCATATGGCTCGTTTTTCGTATTTTAGTGACCAATGCCACAGCCCAAGCAAGCATCAACAACGATTGCTTTATTTTTACTCATAAGAAAGTATATTACAGTGTTAGTCAATGTATTGAAAAATACGATACATCAAACAATTCGACACGAATAATCATCAAAAGTAATTAAAACCGTGTCGTATATTAGGTAGCGCTTTGATAAAAGACGATCACGATAACTCATCATCATAATCATCTTCAGGCGATAATTATTAACGCTAATTACGAGCAGAACTAAATTATGACAGGCGGACAAATTGGTAATGTTGATCTGGTCAAGCAGCTAAATAGCGCTGCAGTATACCGACTTATCGACTTGCAAGGCCCCATCTCTCGCATTCAGGTTGCTGATATTAGTCACCTCGCGCCTGCAAGTGTCACTAAAATCACCCGTCAATTACTGGAGCGCGGCTTAATAAAAGAAGTCGCTCAACAGGCATCAACGGGAGGAAGAAGAGCTATATCGCTGACAACAGAATCAGCTGATTTTCACTCTATCGCAGTACGTATTGGCCGTAACAATATTGAAATAACCCTTTATGACCTCAGTGGTAAACATATTACTGGTGCGGCCTACCCATTTTTATATTCTGACCAAGATGTATTAGCCGAAGGTCTCATCAAATATCTTCAAGAATTTATTGATAACAATCAGAATGTAATGAAAGAATTAGTGGCATTTGGCATTATTCTTCCAGGGCTTGTTAACCCAGAAACTGGCACCGTTACTTACATGCCAAATATTAAAGTTCATGACTTTGAACTGGCGCATACTCTTCAAAAAACATTCAATATTATTACCTTTGTTGGCAATGATGTTAGAGGCTTAGCACTGGCAGAACACTTCTTTGGTGCTAGCCGTGATTGCCAAGATTCAATCTTAGTTAGTATGCATAACGGTACTGGTGCTGGTATTATCGTTAATGGTCAGGTATTTCTTGGACAAAACCGAAATGTCGGTGAAATTGGTCATATTCAAATTGATCCTTTAGGCGATAAATGCCAATGCGGTAATTTTGGCTGCTTAGAAACGGTGGCCTCTGATCCTGCGGTCATTATGCATGTCAAAAACCTACTCAGCCAAGGCTACCCAAGTAGTTTACAAGACTTGGAAGAGGTCACTATGCCTGCCATTTGTGACGCGGCTAACAATGGTGATGAACTGGCTATTCAAGCATTACTGAAAGTCGGCCACCATCTTGGTAAAGCTTTAGCAATGACCATTAATTTATTCAATCCTCAAAAAATCATTTTGGCGGGTAATATTACTCAAGCACAAGCTATTGTATTACCAGCAATACGCCGTTGTGTTGAAAACCAATCATTATCTGCTTTTAATCATGATTTACCGATTGTCGCATCAGAGTTATATAACCAACCGACCATAGGTGCTTTCTCTATGATTAAACGCGCAATGCTCAATGGTGTACTGCTACAGCGCCTACTCGAAGATTAAGTCGCCGCGATCCCCATTCATAAGAACGAATAACCATCGTTCTTATCAAACCACCATCACAAAAAAGGGGGATTAATCTCAAATGATTAACCCCCCTAATGCTATTATTGTTGCCAATTATATTTCCGCACACTACTTGCAAGGATGTAGTCTAAGATATGGAGCTACTGTATATTAGCGCGGCTTTTCTGGCCGGTTTTATTGCCCTTCGTTGTAAATTCCCCCCTTTAGTTGGCTTTTTAGTCGCTGGCTTTACGCTTAATAGTTTTGGTTTTCAACCGACACCAGCACTGACAACGTTAGCCGATCTTGGTGTGACATTATTGTTATTTACCATTGGCCTAAAACTTGACATAAAAACTTTACTTAACAAAGAAGTATGGGGCGGCGCAACCATACACAATCTATTATCTACCGCCTTGTTTACGCTATTTCTGTTAGTACTAAAACAATTAGGACTGACAATGTTTGCCGAGATGGCACTAAGTCAATTAGTACTGATTGGCTTTGCATTATCATTTTCTAGTACTGTTTTTGCCGTCAAACTGCTACAAGATAAAGGCGAACTGAACGCTAAATATGGTACCGTCGCGATTGGTATCCTAGTTATGCAGGATATTTTTGCAGTACTCTTTCTCACTATATCCAGCGGTAAAATCCCAGATATTACTGCACTTGGTTTGTTTGCCCTGCCCTTACTACGTCCATTGTTATATCGCATCCTCGATAAAGCTGGACACGGTGAAATATTAGTCTTGTATGCGGTTATACTCGCACTGGTTGCAGGCGCAGGTTTATTTGAAATTGTCGGTATGAAACCAGATTTAGGAGCCTTGATATTAGGCATGCTAATGGCTGGTCATCCTAAAGCATCAGAGATGGCTAAATCATTGTTTAATTTTAAAGAACTCCTCTTGGTGTGCTTCTTTTTAAATATTGGTCTCGCAGAATCCCCTACCGTTAATGGTATGTTAATGGCACTGGTACTAATGCTGCTATTACCTCTTAAAGGCATCCTTTATTACGCGGTATTCCATTTATGTCGCTACCGTGTACGAACCTCAATGCTAGCCACGTTAACCTTATTTAATTACAGTGAATTTGGCCTTATTGTGGGTGGTGTCGCCTATAAAATGGGGTTATTACCGGGTACATTTTTAGTGGCTATGGCTATCGCCGTCTCCTTATCATTTTTATTGGCAGCCCCACTGAACAGTATGAGTCATAAACTCTATACTGAAGCGGCTAAGCGACTAAAAGAATTTGATCCTGATCGATTAAATTGTAACGACAAACTGATCGATTTAGGCAATGCCAGTATTCTTATTCTAGGCATGGGGCGTATCGGCTCTGGGGCCTATGACGAGTTAGAAAGTCGGTATGGACAACAGATTATTGGTGTTGAGACTCGGCGTGAATCAGTAGAATTACACCGCCAGCAACAGCGTAATGTCATTCATAGTGATGCCACTGACCCCGATTTTTGGGAACGGGTTATCAAGAGCCATCATATTGAACTTATTTTATTAGCGATGCCAAATGGCCCGGCAAATATCTATGCATTAGATCAGCTAAAAAGTCGTGATTTCCAAGGGAAAATAGCAGCTATAGCCAAATACAGTGATGAAGAGACTCAATTACATCAGCAAGGAATTGATGCTGCCTTTAATATTTACAGCGAAGCAGGTAGCGGTTTTGCTCGTGATGTCTGTGATCACCTTCAACCTCAGATACCTCCCCTCCAAACGCCTTAAAAGTTAGATATTTCGCAATGAAAAATAAACAATGGCACCACCATTGTTTATTTTTTTAATTAAAAAACCATCACAAAATAGAAAATATTCAGAAAAATGAATTTTAAATAGATAATATTCAGCAGCAACGCTTTAATTAAATATAATTACAATAAATGGTTGTAATTTATTAACGAATACGTGATTTTAACAATCAACGAGAAAAGAGATGTGGCATCAACATCAATTATCATAATGATAACTTATTAGCTACATGATATATTTTCTATCAATTATGGATAATAAAAATAGAACGTTTGGAGTAATATTATTATGTGTTCAGTATTCGGCATTCTTGACATCAAGAGCGACTCATCGGTACTTCGTACAACAGCTCTTGAGCTATCAAAAAAAATGCGCCACCGCGGCCCTGATTGGTCAGGTATTTATGCCTCAGACAATGCGATTCTAGTTCATGAGCGTTTAGCTATCGTTGACCTTAATAGTGGCGAGCAACCGCTATATAATACAGATAAAAGTCATGTACTTGCAGTAAATGGTGAAATCTATAACCATAAAGAACTGCGTGCTGAATTTGCACCTAATTACCCATTCCAAACAGAATCTGATTGTGAAATTATTTTAGCGCTTTATAAAGAAAAAGGCCCAGAGCTGTTAGATTACCTCAACGGAATCTTTGCCTTTATTCTTTATGATGAGCAAGAAGAAGCTTACCTTATTGGCCGTGACCATATTGGCATCATTCCACTTTATCAAGGCTATGATGAACATGGTAACTTCTATGTTGCATCAGAAATGAAAGCGCTGGTACCTGTGTGTAAAACAATCAGTGAATTTCCTCCAGGTACTTACCTTTGGAGTAAAAAAGGTGAGCCAGTTCGTTACTACAAACGTGACTGGATGGAATTTGATGCAGTTAAAGACGCTAAAACAGACAAAGTGGCATTAACCGATGCGCTTGAAAATGCGGTTAAACGCCAACTAATGACAGATGTACCTTATGGTGTATTACTGTCTGGTGGTTTAGATTCATCCGTTATTTCTGCTATCACAAAAAAATTTGCAGCTAAACGTATTGAAGATGATGAGCAGTCACAAGCATGGTGGCCAACATTGCACTCCTTTGCTATCGGCCTTGAAGGTGCTCCCGATCTAAAAGCAGCGAAAATTGTAGCAGATGCGATTGGTACGGTTCACCATGAATTAACCTATACTGTTCAAGAAGGGTTAGATGCTATTCGTGATGTGATTTATCACATTGAAACCTATGATGTCACCACGATCCGTGCATCAACCCCTATGTATCTGATGTCACGTAAGATCCGTGCAATGGGTATTAAAATGGTACTTTCAGGAGAAGGTGCTGATGAAATCTTTGGTGGTTATTTATATTTTCATAAAGCGCCTAACGCAAAAGAATTCCATGAAGAGACAGTGCGTAAACTGTTAGCGCTTAATATGTTTGACTGTGCACGAGCGAACAAATCAATGGCAGCATGGGGCATCGAAGCACGAGTACCGTTCTTGGATAAAGAATTCCTTGATGTTGCAATGCGCATTAATCCTCAAGATAAAATGTGTGGCAACGGCAAAATGGAAAAACACATTGTTCGTGAGTGTTTTGAGCACTACCTTCCAGAATCTGTTGCATGGCGTCAAAAAGAGCAGTTTTCAGACGGTGTCGGCTATGGCTGGATTGATAGCCTTAAAGAAGTCGCTGCAGCTAAAGTCACCGATCAGCAATTAGCTACTGCTGCGTTCCGTTTCCCGTATAACACGCCAACAACAAAAGAAGGTTATGTTTACCGTGAAATTTTTGAGGAACTATTCCCATTAGAAAGCGCAGCTAAATGTGTTCCTGGTGGTCCATCTATTGCTTGTTCTAGTGCCAAAGCAATTGAGTGGGATGAAAGCTTTAAAAATGCTGCCGATCCATCAGGTCGTGCGATTGCCGCTGTTCATAACCAAGCTTACACAAAATAAATAAATTTACCGCATAAAAAAACCGCCATCAAAAATGGCGGTTTTTTTTAATTAATAACAATGTGTTATTAACGTTCCCAGTAAGCTTCTTCTAGGCTATCTTCACGCTCAGGTAAGCCACGAGAAAGACGAGGTGAATACTGGGCTAATACTTCATAACTTACACGGTTTGCATACAAGCAAACTTGTGAAAATGATGAGTAGGTCAGGAAAGAATACTGATGCTTACTTGAATTTGGCACGTTTTCTTTATGGTAACGGTTAGCAGACATATCATGTAATAACGCAGATAATGCGCCATCACCAGCACCGTTAGTATTTTTAATACGCTCTGGGCCACCCATATATGGAGCGATATGTGAATAAACCTTAGTTGGATTTTCACACGTTGCTTTAATCATTGGACGACTAAATTCGTAACGGTTAAATTCAGCAATATCACCGGGCAATAGTGGCAACGCAGTTTCACGTTTTGCTGACTCTTCAGTATAACCCGCAGTGTATAACCCAACAGGGCCCGCAGTACATAGTACAAGATCAACCCACTCAAGAGTTTTATCTGCCGCAACAAGAGGATCTGACTCGCCAGTTAATGCTTCGCCTTCGTCTTCATTCATTGCAACCACAGTAACATGATCACGTAAGAAATCACGCCACCACTGTGGATCATCTTGAATAACGAATTTAGTACCCAATGTTAATACAACAGGCACATCATATTTTTTCGCGTACTCAATTGCTTTCATTGTTGCCGCTGGCATTGGGTCACCTGGCTTACAACGAACAAGATAAGCGGTCAGTACTAAAGCCGATGCGTTTTCAAATACGCACTCAGGAATACTATCAGGCTTTAGTTGGTTCATTCGACCTTCGTTAATTGCGAAGGTACGCTCACCATCTTTAGAAATCAGCGCAAAACAACGGCCAATAGGACCATCTACAGGTTGTAAATAGTTCATATCCATACGGCTAGAGGTGTTACAAAGATAACGGTAAGCATAGCTACCAATTTCAATGTCTTTACTCATTACACCTAATAATACAGATTTGTCATCGGCTAATACTGAATAGTTATGTAGAGTATTACCGATCGTACCGCCAGCGAACTCATGAGTCACAAGATTATTTTCTTTTAGCTCATGGTAAAGCGCTTCAGCTTTTTCATCAGTAATAACTAAAGAATGGCCTTTACTTAGCTCATAACGTTCCAGAAATTCATCATCAACGTAGGCTTCAATATCAACCAATGTCTGATCGATACCCACAACATGAGTACGTGTTAAACGCTTCTCTATCTTCGTTTGACTTAGAAGTGGATCGCGAGCATGTACAGGGAAATAATGCTTAGATTTTCGTTGGCCTGGAAATTTCATGTTAATGGGCTGTCAAGTTGTAAATTTTGCGAATTCTATCACAGAATTTGGTACATAAAAGCAAAAGCTATCATAGGTTTTACGAATAATAGCCATAAATAATAACGCAAACGTTATCGTCGAGGGAATGGTTTTCCTATTGCTGTCGGCATTACCATCCTTGTGTATGCTGTTTAACCAAGCTTTCCATCATTGCTATATGAGCTGGATTATCATTTAAGCATGGGATCAAATTAAACTCTTTGCCACCAGCCTCAATAAATACTTCTCTACACTGCTCAGCTATTTCTTCTAATGTTTCAAGGCAATCAACAGAAAAAGCCGGGCACATTACATCTAACCGTTGAATGCCTTTTTCTGCTAACGATCGAATCGTCGCTTCAGTATACGGTTTTAACCATTCTTCACGCCCAAAAATAGATTGATAGCTCATGCTCATTTTTTCTCGCGCCATATCAAGCGACTGAGCAAGTAACACGGTTGTTTGATGGCAATGATCTGGGTATGGGTCGCCATTATCTGCATAACGTTGGGGAATGCCATGATAAGAACATAATAAATAATCTGGTTGTCCTTTCTCTGCCCAAACTTTTTCAACAGATTGAGCTAACGCAGCAATATAATCAGGGTGATCATAATAATGGTTCACAAACCGTAATTCGGGTAGTTCAGACACGGTTTTCAACTCTTTAGCAACACGATCAAAAACCGCAGCTGTTGTCGTCGCTGAATATTGAGGGTATAGCGGCAACACAAGTATTTGTTTGCACCCTTGTTGCTTTAATTGCTGCAAGCCTGATTGAATACTCGGCTCACCATAAGTCATCCCTAATGCAACCGGAACATTGAGCTTTTGTTGTAGGGCTTGTTGCTGACGACGTGAATACACCATTAGCGGTGATCCATCATCCATCCATACTGATTGATATAATTTAGCCACTTTAGGTGAACGTATTGGTAAAATAATGCCATGCAGAATAGGACACCATAGCCAACGCGTCATATCCACCACTCGCTTATCATGCAAAAATTCAGCTAAAAACCGTTTCACGCCAACAGTTGTTGGTGCATCAGGAGTACCAAGATTAACCAGTAATACCCCGTAGTTATTATTTATTGTCATTGGTATTTATCCTTTATCTTTACTCATCACTGAAAATGGCTTACTTCCAGCCTCTCATGCATACATTTAAGTAACAGAAAATATGCAATTTTGTTATAACATCTTATAACACCCGTATATTAAAACCAAAAAAAACGAGCATTACCAATTGGTAAGCCCGTTTATTTACATCGTTATTAGCTATGATAAATAGTAGCTAATCAACAATGTTATTTATGCTAGTGCTTTCTCAAGCTGTGCGCTTACTTCAGCAACAGGTAAAGTACCATCGAATTTAAGGTACTTAGTGTTACCAGCCGCTGCTTCTTTACCGTAGTACTCGATAAGTGGTGCAGTTTGGTTATGGTATACCGTTAGACGTGCACGAACAGTTTCTTCTTTGTCATCTTCACGGATAACAAGATCTTCACCTGTTATGTCATCTTTACCTTCAACCTTTGGTGGGTTGTAAACAGCATGGTAAGTACGACCTGAAGCAAGGTGAGCACGACGACCCGCCATACGCTCAACGATCACATCGTCAGCAACGTCAAATTCAATAACGTAATCTACAACAACGCCATTTTCTTTAAGACCATCAGCTTGAGGAATTGTGCGAGGGAAACCATCCAGTAGGAAACCTTTTGCACAATCTTCTGCGGTGATACGCTCTTTAACAAGACCAAGGATGATATCGTCAGATACAAGTTGACCTGCATCGATCACTGATTTTGCTTGCTTACCTAGTTCAGTGCCCGCTTTGATTGCTGCACGTAACATATCACCAGTAGAAATTTGAGGAATACCAAATTTTTCCATGATGAATTGAGCTTGAGTACCTTTACCTGCACCTGGAGCACCCAGAAGGATAATGCGCATTGTGTTCCCCTTTAAAATAGAGTGGAGATTTGCAAAAAACTGAAAATACACTGATTAACGCTCAGTCGCAAGCTTGGCACTATGGCCAAGCTACGATTGAATGATTTATCAGAATAGTCTGTGATTTTGATTGGTTAATTGATTATTTAACCAACAATTTGTTTACGGCAGCTAAGAACTGTGAAGGATCGTCCATTGTGCCACGCTCAGCAAGCATTGCTTCACCAAACAAGAACTCAACCCAACGGCCAAAGACTTCTTCGTCAGCTTCATCCGCCATTTGCTTCACTAAGCTATGCTCTGGATTTAACTCAAAGATGTACTGCACTTCTGGTGCTTCATGACCTGCTGCTGCAAGCAATTTCGCCATTTGCGTGCCCATTTCATTTTCATCTGTCACCATTACCGCTGGCGTATCATGCAGTTTAAATGTTGGGCGTACTTCTTTAACGCGCTCACCAAGGTATGTTTTGGTGCGCTCAGTCACAGATGTGAATTCTTTTTCTGCTTCTTTCTGCTTTTCTTTTTCTTCTGCATTATCAAATGAAGATAAATCAAGATCAGATTTGGTGATCGCTTGGAACTTTTTACCTTCAAATTCAGGTAAGTGACCCATTAGGTATTCATCAATACGATCGTACATCAAAATAACTTCTAAGCCTTTCGCACGGAATTGCTCAAGGTGTGGGCTGTGTTTCGCCGCATTGAAGTTATCTGCAGTTAGGTAATAAATTTTATCCTGACCGTCTTTCATGCGACCAAGATAATCGGCTAATGAAACCGTTTGCTCTGCTGTATCATTCTCTGTTGATGAGAAACGTAGCAACGTTGCAATCTTATCGCGGCTGCTAAAGTCTTCAGCCAAGCCTTCTTTTAGCACCTGGCCAAACTCTTTCCAGAATGATTGGTATTGCTCTGGCTCGTTTTTCGCCATACGCTCAAGCATTTGTAACACACGTTTAGTACATGCTTTACGTAGTGCTTGAGTTACTTTGTTATCTTGTAGAATTTCACGAGATACGTTTAGTGGTAAATCATTTGAATCAATTAAGCCGCGCACAAAACGTAAGTACGTTGGCATAAACTGCTGTGCATCATCCATAACGAAGACACGTTGCACATACAATTTAAGACCATGCTGACCATCACGATTATTTAAGTCCCATGGTGCTTTTGATGGAATGTATAGTAAGCTAGTGTAATCTTGCTTACCTTCAACACGGTTATGGCTCCATGCTAATGGTTCGGCATAATCATGAGCGACGTGGTTGTAAAACTCTTTGTACTCTTCATCGCTGATATCAGACTTATTACGCGTCCACAGTGCCTGCGCTTTGTTAATTTGATCCCATTTTGTTCCAGTAACCTTGCCTTCTTCATCTTGTTCTTCTGTTTGAATAAAGACAGGAATACCAATGTGATCAGAATATTTACCAACGATCTCACGTAAGCGGTGCTCTTCTAAGAACTCTTGTTCATCAGCACGCAAATGTAAAATGATATCAGTACCACGGGTCGTTTTAGTGATGGTTTCGATGCTGTAATCACCTTCACCTGCTGATGTCCAGCTTACGCCTTCTTCGGCATTCACTTCAGCACTACGAGTATTGACTGTAACATTATCAGCAACAATAAATGCTGAATAGAAACCAACACCAAACTGACCAATCAGTTGTGAATCTTTGGTTTCATCTTCATTTAGTTGAGCAAAAAATTCTTTAGTTCCTGATTTAGCAATAGTCCCTAAATGCTCAATCGCTTGTTCACGCGTCATACCAATACCATTATCGCTAATGGTTAATGTACCCGCTTCCTTGTTAACTGACAGTTTTACACATAAATCAGCATCGTTACCGTAAAGCGCTGTTTGAGACAAGGCCTTAAAACGTAATTTATCAGCAGCATCAGATGCATTGGAAATCAATTCACGTAAAAAAATCTCTTTATTAGAGTAAAGAGAATGAATCATTA
>NZ_CAMRAN010000054.1 GCF_947039875.1 uncultured Photobacterium sp. | reverse complement strand
TGGTCAAATTGTTAAAGAACGTACTGACTATCGATAACCGCTTACGCTGTTGTCCATGTCAGTGAGGTCGCATTATAGAGAGATTTTATCTGCTGACAACCTTATTTTTATCATTTTTTTTCGTTCGCTCAATGATTAACCCATAATTTTATTTTGTGACAAATAAAACACCTTTCATTATTAATAACGGTGAGTTAAGCCGAATTTAACCCATAAAAAAACGCCTTAGCATATGCATGCTAAGGCGTTTATTAACAATAATTGATTATTTTAAGCCATCATTTTTTAATTACGCTTGTTTAGCAACAATCTTATCGTCTACTACTGACAGTACGATTGGTTTACCCGGTATAAATTTACCTGATAACAAATCTTGTGCTAATGGATTCTCAATATATTGCTGTATTGCACGTTTTAATGGACGCGCGCCAAATACAGGATCAAAACCAGCATCAGAAATTAACTCTAACGCACTCTCTTCAACATCTAGCTGGAAATCTTTCTCTGCTAAACGTTTTTCCAAGCGCGCAATTTGAATCGATGCAATATGTTTAATGTTCTCTTTACCCAATGGGTGGAACACAACCGTTTCATCAACACGGTTAATAAACTCAGGACGGAAATGTTGACCAACAACTTCCATCACTAATGCTTTTATACCTTCGTAATCCAAACTACCGAAGTGTTCTTGAATACGATCAGAACCTAAGTTCGAAGTCATGATGATCACCGTATTACGGAAATCAACGGTACGACCTTGACCATCAGTTAAACGTCCATCATCTAATACCTGTAATAAAATATTAAATACATCAGGATGCGCTTTTTCTACTTCATCAAGCAAAATAACGGAATATGGACGACGACGAACCGCTTCAGTTAAGTAACCGCCCTCTTCATAACCGACATAACCTGGAGGCGCACCGACTAAACGTGCCACTGAGTGTTTTTCCATAAACTCAGACATGTCGATACGCACCATCGCATCTTCACTATCAAACATAAAGTTAGCTAGTGACTTACACAATTCAGTTTTACCTACACCTGTTGGGCCTAAAAATAAGAATGAACCGATTGGACGTTGTGGATCAGACAAACCTGCACGACTACGACGAATCGCGTTAGCTACAGCTTCAACGGCTTCTTCTTGGCCAATAACACGATTATGTAACTCATCTTCCATGCGCAATAACTTATCACGCTCACCTTCTAGCATCTTAGCAACCGGAATACCTGTCGCTTTAGAAAGTACATCGGCAATTTCAACATCGGTTACTTTATTTTTAAGTAACGTCATATCTTGCATTTCTGCTTGTGCTGCTAAATCTAATTGCTTTTCAAGTTCAGGAATACGGCCGTACTGTAACTCTGACATACGATTCAAATCACCCGCACGGCGAGCAATTTCAACATCAGTACGGGTTTGTTCAAGCTCAGCTTTAATATGTTGAGTACCAGATAAAGAGGCTTTTTCAGCATTCCATACTTCTTCAAGTTCAGAATATTCACGCTCTTTAATATCTAGCTCTTCAAGTAAATCACTTAACCGTTTTTGGCTAGCATCATCACTTTCTTTTTCTAATGCTTGCTGTTCAATCTTCAATTGAATAATACGACGCTCTAAGCGATCCATTGATTCAGGTTTAGAGTCGATTTGCATACGAATACTTGACGCTGCTTCATCGATAAGATCAATCGCCTTATCGGGCAATTGTCGATCTGAAATATAGCGGTGAGATAATGTCGCCGCCGCAACAATCGCAGGATCGGTGATCTCTACATGATGGTGAAGCTCATAACGTTCTTTTAGACCACGTAAAATAGCAATGGTATCTTCAACACTTGGCTCATCCACCAGCACTTTTTGGAAACGACGTTCCAACGCTGCATCTTTTTCTAAATACTGACGATATTCATTTAAGGTTGTCGCACCAACGCAGTGAAGCTCACCACGAGCAAGCGCAGGTTTTAGCATATTACCGGCATCCATTGAGCCTTCGCCTTTACCAGCGCCAACCATAGTATGGATTTCATCAATAAACAAAATTACGCGACCGTCTTCCTGAGACAGTTCGTTTAATACTGCTTTTAAACGTTCTTCAAATTCACCACGAAATTTAGCACCTGCGATCAAAGAGCCCATATCTAATGATAATACGCGTTTGTCACGTAAGCCTTCTGGCACTTCACCATTAACAATCCGTTGCGCTAAACCTTCAACAATCGCCGTTTTACCCACACCTGGTTCACCAATGATCACGGGGTTATTTTTAGTACGACGTTGCAGAACTTGAATAGTACGACGAATTTCATCATCACGACCAATCACAGGATCTAATCGACCTTGTTCAGCACGCTCTGTTAAATCAATCGTATATTTAGCTAATGCTTGACGGTTTTCTTCTGCGTTTTGATCATCCACTTTTTGTCCACCACGAATTTGATCAATCGCTTTACTTATCTGATCTGCTTTTAAACCAAGTTCACGTAATAAATCCCCTACAGGGCCTTTATCATTATCAACCGCAGCTAAAATAAAGAGTTCTGACGAAATAAATTTGTCATTACGTTTTTGTGCAAGCTTGTCACACATGTTTAATAACGTGCCCATACTATTTGATAGCTGTACTTCACCACCAATACCAGTCACTTTTGGAATACGCTCTAGTATCTCACCCAAACGCGAACGAAGCTGAGTAGAATCTACATTCAAAAGGGTAAGTAAGGGACGTACGGTACTGCCTTCTTGATTTAATAATGCCACCATAAGATGAGCAGGTTCAATATACTGATGATCACGCCCTAAAGCTAATGACTGAGCATCAGAAATAGCGGCTTGGAACTTACTGGTAAATCGGTCAAGACGCATAGGTCCCCCAATAATAAATTTAATAACCTGTTACTAGTTATATGGTAGTTCGTAGGGGTTTTTCAAGGCTCTTAAAGCGCAAAATAATGCTGCAAAAAAAAGCGGGTATATTGTTCGCCAATATACCCGCTTCTTATTTGTCATTAATGCTGAAACATTAACGCAGCCAAATCAATGATGCTTGGCGTCCAGTGACCGCTTGACGACGATAAGAATAAAACAGCTCATCGTTATTAAACGTACAGTACTCACCGCCATAAATAGCGCTAATTCTGTGCTGTTGTAAGCGCTGTCGTGCTAATAAATATAAATTAGCTAGCCACTTATCACCATGAGCAATAAAAGCATCAGCAGCATTAGCGTCAACATCAATAAACTGCTCACGTACTTCACTGCCAACTTCAAACGCTGTCGGGCCGATTGCCGGTCCCATCCACGCCATAATATCAGCGCTAGGACAGGAAAATTTAGCAATGGCATTATCAATCACTCCGGCAGCAAGTCCCCGCCACCCAGCATGAACAGCTGCCACTTCAGTTCCTTGCTTATTACACAATAGAACAGGCAAACAGTCAGCCGTCATGATGGCACAGGCTAAACCAGGCACACGGGTAAAACTACCATCGGCATCGATAACTTCTGTTAACGGCGCAGTAATATCAATCACAATCGGACTGTGAATTTGATTTAGCCATGCCGGCTCTGCCGTTAACCAACAATGCTGTTTCAACAATTGACGATTTGTTAGTACAGAACTGACATCATCCCCAACATGCAATCCCAAATTGAGTGCATTGTAGGGTGCAGAACTGACACCGCCAAAACGGGTTGTACTTACCGTTAACACATTCTCTGGAGCTGGCCAGTTAGGAATAATGGTTTGCATTAATAAATATCTTCGTTATTTTCAGCGTTGTCTTTACGTAAAATATCAATCATCGCAACCATGTCGTTTGGTAATGGTGCATGCCATTCCATTAACTCACCCGTCATTGGGTGTGATAGACGCAACATACGTGCGTGCAATGCTTGACGATCAAATGAACGTAACGCATGAATAAATTCATCAGATGCATGACGTGGCGGACGAGGACGACCACCGTAGATCACATCACCAATCAGCGGATGACTCATGTATGACATGTGCACACGAATTTGGTGAGTACGACCAGTTTCTAGACGTAACACAATACGTGTATGTTCACGGAAACGCTCAGCAACACGGTAATGGGTAATTGCATCTTTACCTAGCTCATGCACCGCCATACAAATACGTTTAGTCGCATGACGACCAATAGGTTTTTCAATCGTACCACCACCCGTCATTTGGCCAATCGCAATCGCTTCATATTCACGGGTGATCTTACGCTTTTGTAGTGCACGCACTAAACGTGTTTGCGCCTGAATAGTTTTCGCAACAACCATTAAGCCTGTCGTATCTTTATCCAAACGGTGCACAATACCTACACGCGGTACTTCTGCTAATGCTGGGTAATGATATAACAATGCATTTAACACTGTACCATCAGGAGTACCCGCACCTGGGTGAACCACGAAATCACGTGGTTTATTGATCACAAGAATATCATCATCTTCATAGACGACATCAAGTGGAAGGTCCTGTGCAATCCAACGCACTTCATCTTCAATTTCGGCTTGAATAAAAAGTTCTTCGCCACCCATCATTTTTGAACGTGGTTTGTTGTCAATTTTGCCGTTTACTGAAACCATGTCCTTTAGAATCCACTCTTTGATACGAGAGCGGGAATAATCGGGATATAATTCAGCAATAACCTGATCAAGGCGCTTGCCTAGTTGGCTTTCGCTAACTGTATTTGTTAATTCTATTTGCTGTGCCATACCGAACTTTTTTAAAAAGCGTGAGACTAATTGCCATACGCTGCGTAAAATGTACCAAGCTTAATAAAACAATGCTTGATGTAAACTAATATAATGTCATTGTATCTGTTAACGGCTCAGTCCGTAATGGATCGAGCAAAATAAAATTTTTTTCAAGGAAACTGACGCCGTAATGAAACGCCTGACAATATCAACTTTTCTTGCTGTAGCCTTACTTTCAGGCTGTTCCAGTACTGAGAAAGTCATTCCTGATGTTCCACCATCAGACTTATATTCTACTGCCCAGCAAGCTTTGCAGAGTGGGAATTGGAATAATGCTATCGAGCGCCTAGAGGCAATGGACTCTCGTTATCCATTTGGTGCTTACTCAGATCAAGTACAATTAGATTTAATCTATGCGTACTACAAAAATGATGATTTACCATTATCTCAAGCCACAATTGCGCGTTTTTTACGCTTAAATCCAACCCACCCGCAAGCGGATTGGGTTTATTATATGCGTGGTCTAACGCACATGGCGCAAGATCGTAGCTTTATGCATGACATGTTCAATATTGACCGTTTTGATCGTGATCCAACCCCGTCACGCCAAGCATTTCGCGATTTTAAATACTTATTAGAACGCTTCCCTGATAGTCAGTATGACGCAGATGCGAAAGCACGCATGGTTTTTTTGAAAAACCAACTTGCTGAATATGATCTAGCTGTTGCTGATTTTTATGTGCGCCGCGAAGCATGGATTGCAGCGATCAACCGTTGCCAACAAGTACAACGCTTATACCCAGACACCAGTGCTGCACGTAAGTCACTATTACTTGAAAAAACAGCGTATGAGAAATTAAAACTGGATAAAGAAGTATCACGTACAGAAGCGATGATTAAACTTAACCCAGTAAAATAAAAGCTATCGCAATGCAGTAATAAAAAATGGCAGCTCAATGAGCTGCCATTTTTATGAATATGTTAATAATAAATATTTACTTCATTCAATAACTATTGAATTTCAACTGCATACACAGCGAACAAAAAACACTCAACAAACTGAAATTAAATATATTTATCCCCTGATTAGCACTAGCCATCAGCAAAAATCCTTTCTCTATATTGCTTTAGTTTATCAATAAAGCTCAAGTGTTTTTTAGATACTTTTTTGCAACAAATCTACTTTGGTCACGTTTTTTTTTACTAAAAAATAACTAACGACAACAATGTGATCCCCGTCACGTTATTAGTTGGTGATTTTAGTAATCTGGAGTTAACCCAACGAAGGGTAGCAAACGAGGAAGATAAATATGACATTAGAAATCACAGGCAAAAACATCGATATCACCCCGGCTATCCGTGAGCGTTTTGAATTTAAATTCGATAAGTTAGAAAAACTTCAAGTACCGCTAATCAAAAAACATATTATGATTAGCAAAGAGCCAAGCAAGCTATTTAAAATTGAGGCCTCGGTTAGCATTGCTGGAGGACAATTAGTCGCTTCTGCAGAGCATGAAGACTTGTTTGGTGCTATTACAGAGCTATACCAAAAACTAGATCGCCAATTGAAGAAACAAGCTCACAAACCGAATGCACGCCGTGCTAGTCACAGTGAAAAACCAACACAAGCGGAAGCAGAAGATACCGCTAAGTATGATGACGAAGTTGAATTTGATGAAGCATAATCATTAACGATTAAGAAGATTTAAAACAGCCCTGCTAATGCAGGGCTGTTTGCTTTGGGCTTGACAAAAAAAGCCACCCTGCCTAATGTGGATTGCAATGATAAAACGATAATATACCGCTTTCAGGTTTAAGAAAGCCGATCATAATAAGGATCGCTATGACCGATAACATACTCCCTTCATTGGATGATATTCGCAGTAATGTCACTCGCATCGACAATGCACTATTAGCGCTTTTAGCTGAACGTCGCACACTTAGCCTTGATGTCGCTAAAAGTAAAATTAATACCGCTAAACCCGTACGTGATCAAGCTAGAGAGCAAGCATTGCTATTGCGCCTGATTGACACAGGTAAAAAACATCAACTTGATCCGTTATACGTTACTCAAATTTTCCACACCATTATTGAAGACTCGGTTCTCTATCAGCAAGCTTACTTACAACGCTTACTTAACCCTGAGAATGCATCACCAACGGCACGAGTCTCTTTTTTAGGGGCAAAAGGATCATATTCACACCTTGCCAGCCGTAATTATTTTAGTCGTAAACAAACCCAGTTAGTTGAAATTAGCTGCTCATCTTTTCGGGATATTGTAAATGAAGTAGAAACAGGTCACGCTGATTATGGTGTACTACCAATAGAGAACACCAGTTCTGGCTCAATTAATGAAGTGTATGACTTATTACAACACACCAGTTTATCGATTGTCGGGGAAATAACCCAGCCAATAGAACACTGCTTATTAACCGCAGTTGATACGCAAATAGAAAAAATAGACACCCTATATTCCCATCCACAGCCACATCAGCAATGCAGCGAATTCCTTCATGGAATGGGAAAAATTAATCAACAATATTGTCCAAGTACTGCCGATGCTATGTTGACGGTTGCAGAGCTAAAACAACCTAATATCGCCGCCATTGGCAATGCGTCTAGCGGTGAGATTTACGGTTTAACCCCAATTAAAACCAATATTGCTAATCAACAACAAAATTTTACCCGTTTTATTGTTGTTGCCCGTAAGCCCGTTAGCGTCAATTCATTAATTCCAGCTAAAACAACATTAATTATGTCAACCGCACAAGCTGCGGGCTCATTAGTTGAATGTTTAGTGGTGCTTCGTAATGCCAAAATAAATATGACTAAACTGGAATCTCGCCCTGTTATTGGTAATCCATGGGAAGAAATGTTTTATGTAGATGTCGAGATTAATTTAAAAGATCCATTAATGCAGCAAGTCTTAGAAGACCTCACTCGATTAACGCGCTTTATTAAAGTTTTAGGATGTTATCCAAGCGAAAATGTCTCCCCTACCGAGGTTGAATTCAGCGAATAATATTCCCTAATAAATCGCGTATTACCGTCATTAAAAAAGCCCACTTTCATGATTGAACGTGGGCTTTTTAGTAAGTAAGTTCTGAAATTGAACGCTATTTATTTATGTCGAGTTGAATCATTCGCCTGTCTAAGTAGTCCTTGGCTCTCGACTAAAAAATGTTGTGCATAGTCACCAAACCAATACTCAACCTGTCCAAAAGCTTGTTTAAAGGCCACTTTATCTTGGCGCTCTAACATTGTAATCGCTTCACCAAAACGCTGATGGAAGCGTTTGATCATCGCTAAGTTTTGAGGCGCTGACATAATAATATCAGCATATAACTGCGCATCTTGAGCAAATAACCGTCCAACCATGGCAAGCTCTAAGCGGTAAATCGGCGAGCTTAGTGACATCAATTGTTCTATTTTTGGGTCTTCTTCGGCTAAATGAACCCCATAAACAAATGACGTAAAGTGGCGTAAAGCTTGAATCAACGTCATACCCTGATCATGCTCTATCGCACTAATACGGTTTAATGATGCTCCCCAAATCTGAAACTGTTCTAATAGCCATTGATAACTTTCAGGCTGACGTCCATCACAGTAGACAATCACCTGTTTAGCCAAGCTGGGTATATCAGGACCAAACATAGGATGTAATCCTACGACTGGGCCTTGATGGATTTCTAACATCGCTTGCAGTGGGCCACTTTTAACCGACGTAAGATCAGTGAGAATACAATCATCAGGCAAGCTACCTAATTTGGTAATGATGGCTTCTGTCATATGAATTGGGACAGAAACAACCACCATTCCCGCATCATGCAATATCTCATCGGCTCGATGCCAATCTTGGCTACCGAGTAAGCGTACTTGATAGCCGGACAAAGTAAATAAACGCTGGAACAATTGCCCAAGTTGACCATAACCACCAATAATCACAATTGGACGTAATTGCGGATTTAAACATTTAAACCCAGAATCATTTTCACTGGAATACGATTCTCGCATCGTGCGCCGTAACACATCTTCAATCAAATCAGCAGGTACACCTCTTGACTCTGCCTCTTGACGGCGAGATGCCAACATTGCCGCTTCACGATCAGGGGCATAAATAGGCAATCCATGTTGGCTCTTAACAACACCAACTTGTTCGACTAATGCTAAACGGCGCGCTAATAGCTCCACCATCTGACGATCAACATCGTCTATTTGATCTCTTAATATGCTTAACTCAGCAACCATGACTTTTGACATCCGTATTTATCCAACTGCAACTATAATGCAAAGGATTATTTAATTCTATTTTGTAGAAACGGCACTAACTCTTGATGAGCTTTTCGTAATAATTGTTCTGTTGTTTCCCAACTAATACACGCATCGGTAATTGATACCCCGTAAGCCATATCTTGTAATGCTAAATCTGCACTTTGATTCCCTTCATTAAGGTGACTTTCAATCATTAAACCAATAATTGAACGATTTCCTTCTCGAATTTGATGGATCGCATCTGTCGCGACTAATGGCTGACGCTGATAATCTTTAAGCGAATTGGCATGACTACAGTCTATCATCAGCGATGGCATCAAACCTGAGGCTGTCATTTCTGTTTCGCACTCAGCCACTGATACAGAATCATAATTGGTTTGTTTACCGCCACGTAAAATAACATGACCATCAGGATTACCTTGCGTTGCAAGTAGAGCAACTTGTCCATTAGGATTAATCCCCATGAACTTATGTCCAGATGCTGCCGCTTGCATCGCATTAATAGCCGTCGCTAAGCTACCATCAGTGCCATTTTTGAATCCGACTGGCATCGATAATCCGCTCGCCATCTCACGGTGTGTTTGTGACTCAGTAGTGCGAGCACCAATAGCAGACCAGCTAAACAAGTCACCTAAATATTGGGGGCTGATCGGATCAAGAGCTTCAGTCGCAACAGGTATTCCCTCTTCAACTAAATCAATCAGTAATTGACGCCCAATATGCAGCCCTTCTTCAATTTCAAACGAACCGTCAAGATAAGGATCGTTAATTAATCCTTTCCACCCCACTGTCGTACGCGGTTTTTCAAAGTACACCCGCATCACAATATAAAGCTGGTCATCTAATTCAGCCGCCAAGCGTTTTAACTTTTGAGCATATGCTTTCGCTTGTTCAATATCATGAATCGAGCACGGCCCACATACCACCAATAAGCGATGATCGCGATGATGAATAATATCGGCAACCGTTTGACGTGACTGCTCAATAAATGCCAACGCCGTACTTGATACTGCCATCTTGTGTTTCAATTGCGCAGGCGTAATTAATACGGATTCTTCTGCAATATGAATGTTGTTTAAGCCATCTTTTTCCATCGTGATCTCTGCCAGTTATAAATATTCTATCACCAACATAACAACTGCATCATCACTTTTGCAACAACTTGTAAACATAAAATGCCATTTGTAAACTTTTATTTACAAATGGCATTCTAATTGGTTTCACAACTCTTTATTATGGCGGCTATCTCAGACGCTATTGAATTAAAAACGCGGCTCCATTGTCCCATAGCGTTCAAAGCCTTGTTGCCACTTAGTGACATATAAACCTTCTTGATGACGACGGTATTCACATACACCCCAATTTACTTTTCCTTGCTCACCTAATTTAAAAAGGTGTTCTAAGCTGCAATATTGATCCAATCCTTGCAAGTACCCTTTCTGATAGCTGTCATAATCAAATGCCATTGTTGAATCATATTTTTGAGTGATCGTTGCAAGCGTATCACTTGATAATTTTTCACTACCAGAAATACCATTATAAAAGCCTAATTGATGAAAATCGCCATTCGAAACCAATTTCTTTTGCGTCACACATCCCGTCATTAAAGCAGTAATCACAATCGGTAATAAAACTTTATTTATCATTTTCAATTCCTTTTAGAAAAACACATCAACGGCTATACCACATTAAAAACGTGCTCATATTAGCAAATATCGAGAGAAGTTATTATTGAATATTAATGCATATCACATTCATAACATTATCTTAAGAAGCTAAAAATTGAAACCATTACACTGGTTAACAGCAGAAATAATGCAATCCCTTTTAGTTGAGTCACACATTAGATAACGAGGATATACATGGCGTGGTTTTTACTCTGTGTTGCTGCCCTAATTGGCGGCTATTTTATTTATGGTAGCTTTATTGAAAAAGTCTTTGGTGTAAATGTTAACCGCCAAACTCCCGCTTATACCAAGCAAGATGGGGTCGATTATGTCCCGATGTCTAACAATAAAGTCTACTTGGTGCAGCTATTAAACATTGCGGGGGTCGGTCCTATATTTGGTCCGATTATGGGCGCACTTTACGGCCCGGCGGCAATGTTATGGATTGTTCTAGGCTGTATTTTTGCGGGCGCCGTCCACGATTATTTCTCCGGCATGCTTTCAGTTCGTAACGGTGGCGCATCAGTACCGACATTAACAGGACGCTACTTGGGTAACGGTGCAAAACATTTTATGAATATCTTTGCTATCGTACTGTTACTGCTTGTGGGGGTTGTATTTGTTTCAGCGCCAGCAGGAATGATCACTAATTTAATTAACGATCAAACTAACTTAAATGTCTCGATGACCACCATGGTCGTGATTATTTTTGGTTACTATATTTTGGCTACAATTGTACCTGTCGATAAAATCATCGGCCGCTTTTACCCTTTCTTTGGTGCATTACTGATTTTTATGTCTGTTGGATTAATCACCGCAATTGGTATTTCAGATGAACATCAATTGTTAGGCGGCTTTGAAATTAGCCACATGTTCACTAACATGAATCCTAATGACTTACCTTTATGGCCTGCGCTGTTTATCACCATTGCATGTGGTGCTATTTCAGGCTTCCATGCCACTCAATCACCATTAATGGCGCGCTGTATTGAAAACGAACAAAATGGTCGATTTATTTTTTATGGTGCCATGATTGGGGAAGGTATTATTGCGCTAATTTGGTGTGCACTGGCGCTATCATTTTTTGGTTCAATTGAAGCACTCTCTGATGCCGTCGCTAACGGTGGCCCAGGTAATGTGGTCTATAGTTCATCGTTTGGCTTATTAGGTGTTTTTGGTGGCATCATTGCCTTTCTTGGGGTGGTTATTTTACCGATTACTTCGGGTGATACTGCATTCCGTTCTAGCCGTTTAATTTTGGCTGAATATTTTAATATGGATCAAAAGCCGCTGCGTAATCGATTATTAATGGCCATGCCACTATTTATATTAGGCGCAATCTTAACCCAAGTCGATTTTGCCATTATTTGGCGCTATTTTGGCTTTGCAAACCAAACGACAGCAGTGATGATGCTTTGGACTGCATCGGCTTACCTATTACGGCTTGATAAGTTGCATTGGGTCGCAACCATTCCTGCAATGTTCATGACCACGGTATGTATCTGTTTTATTCTCAATAACGATCAACTGGGCTTTGGCTTGCCAATGACGGTATCTACCATTATCGCCATGATAGCGACAATCGGTATTACATTGATGATTATTAAAAAATCACAAGGTAAAGGCGTGATTGATTGTGATGAAGAGCAGCCAACAACGTCTCCTTTATCGTCAAAAAGCTAACCTCTCGGTAACTAGCAGATAGCAATACAGATAAACCAGTGCTTAGCGCTGGTTTTTCTTTACTCAAATTTAAAGTAAAAAAAAGCCCACCATATAGGTGGGCTTTTCGATAAACGTCAGACGCTTATTATTTCTTAGTAAGCTTCTCGCGGATACGTGCTGATTTACCAGAACGCTCACGTAGGTAGTACAACTTGGCACGACGTACTGCACCACGACGTTTAACAGTAATGCTGTCAACTACTGGAGAGTGAGTTTGGAACGCACGCTCAACGCCTTCACCGTTCGAGATTTTACGAACAGTAAATGCTGAATGTAGACCACGGTTACGGATTGCGATTACAACGCCTTCAAAAGCCTGTAGACGCTCACGGTCACCTTCTTTTACCTTAACTTGTACAACAACAGTGTCACCTGGTGCGAAAGTTGGTAGGTCTGTTTTTAGTTGCTCTTGCTCAAGAGCTTTAATGATGTTACTCATTTGGAATATACCCTAGAATAAACTGATACTAAATTAATTAAATACTTGCTTTATATTCGCGGATAAATTCCGCGAGCAAGAATTCCTGATCGTCAGTCAGAGCTAGGTTTTCCAGGAGCTCTGGTCTTCTCAGCCATGTACGGCCTAGCGATTGCTTTAATCGCCAGCGACTAATCTCTTTATGATTGCCAGACATTAATACCGCAGGTACTTCATGCCCGTCCAACAATTCAGGTCGTGTGTAATGAGGACAATCTAACCAACCATTTGCAAAAGAATCTTCTTCTGCTGACGCAAAATCACCCAGTACACCCGGAACAAACCGAACCACTGCATCAATTAGTGTCATGGCAGGTAACTCGCCACCCGTTAACACAAAATCACCGATAGACCATTCTTCGTCTACCTCTTGCTGGATAATGCGCTCATCAACCCCTTCATAGCGACCACAGATAAGAATTAAATTCTCTGTCTGCGCTAACTCCTCAACACCAGCTTGATCCAGCTTACGGCCTTGAGGGGAAAGGTAGA
Organism: uncultured Photobacterium sp.; assembly: GCF_947039875.1. Lineage (GTDB taxonomy): Bacteria > Pseudomonadota > Gammaproteobacteria > Enterobacterales > Vibrionaceae > Photobacterium. The sequence goes on along the minus strand of NZ_CAMRAN010000054.1, from coordinate 11,823 downwards.
TTACTTTAGCCGGACCTTTTGCAGACTGCTTGGCAGTGTGAATGGCATCGCGCAAAGGCTGTACCATCATTAACATACCAGGTCCACCACCGTATGGTCGATCATCCACCGTACGATGTTTGTCGTGCGTAAAATCACGAGGATTCCACGTATCAACACTCAAAAGGCCTTTTTTTACCGCCTGGCCTGTTACCCCATAATTGGTAATGGTAGAGAACATTTCAGGAAAAAGACTGATTACTCCAACCCACATATGCTCACTCGCTTAATTACCGGAGGTTAAAACTCAGGATCCCAGTCAACTTCGATCCGCTGAGCAGTGCGATCAATCAACTTGATGACCTGCTCATCGAGGAACGGGATTAAACGTTCCTTCTGTCCGAAAGCATCTTTAAGATTTGCCTTAACAACTAACACGTCGTTTGAACCTGTTTCCAGGATATCAGTGACCTTACCTAGGTCGTAACCTTCAGTAGTGACAACTGACATACCAAACAACTCACGCCAGTAAAATTCTTCATCTGACAATGCGGGTAGTTGATCAGCCAAAACTGCTACTTCAACATTAGTGAAAACTTGTGCATCCTCGCGGATATCCATGCCTTCTAGTTTAGCAACAAGACCTTGACCGTGGCGTTTCCATGATTCAACATGGATTTCCGTCCACTCTCCTTTGATTTTAATCATCCAAGGAGTGTAGGAAAAAATACTTTCAGATTGTTCGGTGTAGGAAAAAACTTTGAGCCAACCCTTGATACCGTAGGTGGCACCCAGTTTACCGACAATAATGTGGTCTTGGTTTTTAATACTCATCGTTTTTCTCTTGTACCTAAGTACTAATTAAGCTACAGCTTTAGCTGCATCTTTGATTAGTTTAGCTACACGATCAGTCGCAGATGCGCCTTGACCTAACCAGTGGTTTACGCGATCTAGATCTAAACGTAAACGCTCTTCTTGACCCTTAGCTAGTGGGTTGAAGAAACCGATTTGCTCGATGTTTGCGCCGTCACGTGGAGCACGTGCGTCAGCAACAACGATTTGATAGAATGGACGCTTCTTAGCGCCGTGACGTGCCAAACGAATGGTTACCATATCGTCCTCTTTGCATTACTGTAAATTAAATGACCCCGCTATAATAACGAGGTCCGTGCCAAAATAAAGCCTCGGAATTTTACCCTTTGGGGCGACGAATGCAACTGCTTTAGTTACTTTTTCACCGTTTAAGTAGAATAAAAGCTTTAAAGCCATTAAAAATCAGACTATTAACGACCTGGGAACATACCGCCACCAGGCATCATGCCTTTCATTTGACGCATCATATTCTTCATTCCACCCTTTTGCATCTTTTTCATCATCTTTTGCATTTGGGTAAATTGCTTCAATAAACGGTTCACATCTTGTACTTGAGTACCAGAACCGGCAGCAATACGCTTCTTACGTGAACCTTTAATTAATTCAGGTCGAGCACGTTCGCCTTTGGTCATTGAATTGATGATTGCTTCCATTTGCATGAAGATTTTATCGTCAACTTTATCTTTCATATCACCGGGTAATTGCGACATACCAGGAAGTTTATCGAGCATGCCCATCATGCCGCCCATGTTTTTCATTTGCTGAAGCTGGCTACGGAAATCTTCAAGATCAAAACCTTTTTTATCTTTAAATTTCTTGGCTAATTTTTCTGCTTCTTTTTTATCAACGTTACGTTCTAGATCTTCGATCAACGATAAAACGTCACCCATACCTAAAATACGGGAAGCAACACGGTCAGGATGGAACGGTTCTAAAGCATCTGTTTTTTCACCGACACCTAAGAACTTAATTGGTTTACCTGTAATATGACGTACGGATAATGCCGCACCACCACGTGCATCACCATCAACCTTGGTTAAAACAACACCGGTTAGTGGTAATGCATCATTAAATGCTTTCGCTGTATTCGCCGCATCTTGACCTGTCATGGCATCAACCACGAACAAGGTTTCAACCGGATTAAGCGCTTGATGGATGTCTTTGATCTCATCCATCATTTCTTCATCAACGTGTAAGCGGCCTGCGGTATCGACAATCACCACATCATAGAACTTGGTTTTGCCGTGTTCTAACGCTGCTTTTACAATCGTTAATGGTTTTTGCTCAACGTTCGATGGGAAAAAATCAACACCAACATCGGTTGCTAATGTTTCAAGCTGTTTGATTGCCGCTGGGCGGTAAACGTCGGCAGAAACAACCAAGACTTTCTTTTTGTCACGCTCTTTTAAAAGCTTACCTAATTTACCTACACTGGTGGTTTTACCTGCACCTTGTAGGCCAGCCATTAAGATAACAGCAGGCGGTTGGCAGCTTAAATCAAGTGCTTCATTGCCTTCACCCATTACAGATTCTAGTTCAGATTGAACAATCTTAATGAACTCTTGGCCAGGCGTGAGGCTTTTTGATACTTCAGTACCTACTGCACGCTCTTTTACACGCTTAACGAATTCGCGAACAACAGGTAGCGCAACGTCGGCTTCGAGTAATGCCATCCGCACTTCACGCAAGGTATCCTTTATATTGTCATCCGTAAGACGACCACGGCCGCTGACATTTTTAAGCGTTCGCGATAAACGCTCGGTTAAATTTTCGAACATGTGGTGCTACTCGCTCGTTACGCAACTCAATCAAAATTGCAAAATTATCAAAATTACTGCAAGTATACCGCAAAAAAGCTCGGTCTTTCATGTAAACCCACAGCTCTTTTGGGATTACATTGGCGACAAAGGTTTGAGCAGGGTATAATTGCTGCCTCTAAATATGAAAAATAGCTATTCGTTACTAAGGAGCTATCTGGTTGACTATGGACATGCTAATTGCCATCCCTACAGTAGGCTTTTATACCATTGCACTGCTACTTGTGGTACCAGGACTTGCTAACAATAATGGTATTAAAACTCAACCGGTTTTTATTACCGCAGTTATTGCTATTGCCTTACATTTGCTATTACTTAAGGATCTTATTTTTTCCACAACAGGTCAAAACCTCAGTATCCTTAACGTTGCATCACTGATTAGCGTTATTGTTGCCAGTTTAACTACACTTGCAATGTTAAAAATGCGGATTTGGTTCTTATTACCCATCGTATATAGCTTTGCTGCGATTAACTTATTTGCAGCTACTATGTTACCTGGTGCCTTTATTACCCATTTAGAAGCCCAACCGCAAGCTTTGGTGCATATTTCTCTAGCATTGTTCTCATATTCAACGCTAATGATCGCAACTTTATACGCGCTACAACTGGCTTGGCTTGATCATAAATTAAAGCATAAAAAAAGCTTACAGATTAATCCTAACATTCCACCATTAATGATGGTAGAGCGCCAACTTTTCAAGATCATTATCGTCGGTTATAGTTTATTAACCGTGACACTTATCAGTGGCTACTTCTTTATTGGCGACATTATTGCCCAAGGTAAAACCCATAAAGCCATTCTATCTTTATTGGCTTGGATAATTTACAGCGTACTGTTATGGGGACATTACCGCCAAGGCTGGCGCGGGCGTAAAGTCATTTGGTTTAGCCTCGTCGGTGCTTTTTTACTGACATTAGCCTATTTCGGAAGCCGTTTTGTCAAAGAAATTATTATTGGTAGCTAGTTAGGCTACAGACACCTAAATTCTTGCTACACTTATTTTTATAATAGCTGCTGCTTTATCTATTATTGTTCAGTTATTCAATGACTAACAATATTTGCTTAATCTGTTAAGGACTGCCCCTTTTGGACCAAATTTCCACAGGCTTATTATTTGCTTTGCTTGCTCTTATGATCATTATTTCAGCTTACTTTTCAAGTTCTGAAACGGGAATGATGACCCTCAACCGTTATAAATTACGCCACCTTGCCAGCCAAGGACATAAAGGGGCTCAGCGAGTAGAGAAACTCCTTTCACGTACCGACCGTTTATTGGGCTTAATTCTGATCGGTAATAACCTGGTTAATATTATTGCATCAGCCATTGCGACCATTATTGGTATGCGCCTTTACGGTGATGCTGGCGTCGCTATTGCAACGGCAGCATTAACCATTGTGATCCTTGTTTTTGCTGAAGTAACCCCCAAAACAGTAGCAGCGCTGTATCCAGAAAAAGTCTCTTATACCAGCAGCATCTTACTTAACATATTAATGAAATTACTCTACCCATTAGTATGGTTTGTTAATGGCATTACGAATGGCTTCTTGTTTATTCTAGGTGTCAAAAAAGACAACGATACCGCATCAAATATTAACTCTGAAGAGCTGCGTACTATTGTTAATGAAGCGGGTTCACTGATCCCTCGTCGTCACCAAGATATGTTGATTTCTATTCTTGATTTAGAAAATGTCACCGTAGAAGAGTTAATGATCCCCCGCAATGAAATCGCGGCGATCAATGTCAATGATGATTGGAAATCCATTGTGCGTCAGTTAAGCCATTCAGCACATGGCCGTATTGTCTTATATCGCGACAGTATTGATGAAGTGGTTGGTATGTTACGTGTCCGTGAAGCCTACCGCTTAATGATGGATAAGAATGATTTCAGCAAAGAAAACCTACTGCGTGCCGCTGATGAAGTATATTTCATTCCAGAAGGCACACCGCTCAACATTCAGCTATTAAAGTTTCAACGCAATAAAGAACGTATCGGTTTAATTGTTGATGAATACGGGGATATTCAAGGTTTAATTACTGTTGAAGATATTCTAGAAGAGATCGTCGGTGAGTTTACCACCTCAATTGCGCCTACACTGGCCGAAGAGATTACCTTACAAAAAGATGGCAGCTTATTAATTGAAGGTAGTGCCAATATTCGCGACCTTAATAAGAGCTTAAACTGGCAACTACCAACAGATGGACCTCGTACATTAAATGGCTTTATTCTTGAACATTTAGAATATATTCCAGATGAAAAGATCAAAGTTGATATTAATGGTCATAAAATGGAAATCATTGAAGTTGCAGGCAATATGATTAAATTAGTGAAAGTATTACCGACAAACAATAATCCAGAAAAGCAGTCTAAAACAGAAACAGAGCAGGCACTTAGCAGTCATTGAGCGCGCTAGTTTTAACGAATGGCCAAATAAATATAAATAGCGCATAAAATAAGAAAGCCGCTGTGTAATTTAATACACAATGCGGCTTTTTTAATATTCAATATTTATGATTATTTCACATGTAACTGCTGCAATATCGCTTCAGGTAAAGCAAGAGCATCGTTTTTATTGACCTCAATACCCGCATTGATAATCGCAGTTGCAATCGCTTGTGCTTCTGTTAACGAATGCATACTGTAAGTACCGCATTGGAATTCATTGAGCTCAGGTATCTGATCTTGAGTCGCGACGGCTAGCACATCTTTCATTGCGGCCAGCCAAGCTTGAGCAACAGTTTGTTCGGTTGGTGTGCCAATCAAGCTCATATAAAAACCGGTACGACATCCCATCGGTGAAATATCAATAATTTCCACGGTAGCTGAATTTAGGTGCTGACGCATAAAGCCTGCATACAAATGCTCTAGCGTATGAATACCACGTTCACTGAGGATGTCGGCATTAGGGCGACAAAAACGCAAATCAAACACCGTAATCGTATCACCTTTAGGGGTTTGCATGGTCTTTGCGATCCGAACTGCTGGCGCATGCATTTTAGTATGATCGACAGTAAAGCTATCAAGTAATGGCATTGCTTACTTCTCCTTGTCTTAAAAACAAATCCTAGCACCTAATTACGGCAGTGCCATATTCCAATTAACCTACCACCAACTTTTATTGTTATCGAGCTCTTTGCGGCATTGTTTTAGTTGCCAACCGTAGTTTTTTGATTGCTGTTCAACCTTACGAGCAACTTTCATTAACCACGGTTTACTTCGATAAGTACCGCGTTTATAACCACCACGGCCATCGTGATAAGCTAAATATTGTCCATACGCATCCCACTTAGAAACACCTAATTGACGTTGTGTTTCATGGGTATACCAGCCAATAAATTGTATTGCGTCATCAAAACTACTACGTGAGCCACCATGCCCAGTGTGTTTTTGAAAATCAGCCCATGCTGGATCTTGTGCCTGAGCATAACCATAAGCAGTACTCACCCGTCCCCATGGAATAAATCCAAGCACATAATCTTTAGGCGGTAATGCATCATGACGGTAACTACTTTCTTGCTTCATGATTGCCATCGCAACATTAATAGGCGTCCCCCATTTTTGCTGCATATCGACAGCATCTTTATACCAATCAGGGTATTGGCGAAAGATACTGCATAAATTTGATTGGTTACTTGGCGGTGGTGTCGCACAACCACTCACAATGAAAGCCACCACTGTCAGTAATAATAATCGTACACGTAAGCGCATTTTTTACCTTATATTGTTAATCACTAATTTTGATCAAAAAAAAGCTAACACTTAGAAAATGTCAGCTTGATATGATGTCTTATTTGGTTAACATCGGTATTTCTACATCAACATCCGCAAAATAATCTGCTAAGAACTCATCAAACGAAAGTGTGTCACTTTGTTCAATTTGACGCTGTTTAATCACCGATGCCGTCACTTCTTGCTCAAACGTCGCTTGGTCATAAAAACGGAATGCTTGTTGTGCTAATTGCTTTGCATGCGCTGTTGCATAATAATCACCAAGAGCACCAATACCTTGATAAGTTTTGATCTGATCAAGTAGCTTAGCTGAAAACGTTAACTGTGGATCTTCAATCCAAGTTAATAAGCGTTGGTAAGTTTGCTGGTATTTATCATTACCGTATAAACCATCGAGTGTAATCGCTACTTGCTCTAATTCAGCAAAAACACGACGCCCCCATGCTTTAAGCTGTAGCTCTTCGCCATGGCAACCAATTTTAAGCAGTAATTCTGGATTACGGCCATCAACAACCACTTTATTCCAATTCTCACGCCAACATGCTAATTCACAATCAGTCATATCAGGAGATGGCGTTAGTGTTGCCCAGATTAAAAACAGATCAAGAAAACGTACCTGATCTTCATCAATACCAATTGGGCTAAATGGGTTCACATCAAGTGAACGCACTTCAATATACTCAACTCCGGCACGCTTTAATGCTTCTGATGGTTTTTCACCACTTTTAGCCACACGTTTAGGACGAATAGGCGCATACAACTCATTTTCTATCTGTAATATATTACTGTTGAGTTGCTGACGCTTACCATCAGCCATCACCCCTAACTCAGAAAATTCTTCTGATGGGGTATGAATAGCGCTGTTAAGTCCGGTTAAATATTGGTCAACACTATTGAATCCAATTTTCAACGAGCTTTGAGCGTGGTTGGTATAGCCTAAATCACTTAACCGTAATGCTGTTGCATTCTCTAAAAAGTAAGTACCTTTACCTACTTTTTCAAATGATGTTTTTAATGCTTCATTTTGAATAAATGAACCACATAGCGCAGGTGAAGAACCAAATAAATACGGAATTAACCACCCAAAACGATAGTAATTACGAATCAAACCAAAGTACGCATCAGAAATTGAGTCTTGACGTTGCTGCTCTGTTTGATCGCCAAATAGACTATCCCAAAAAGTATCAGGGAAAGAAAAATTAAAATGCACCCCAGAGATAATTTGCATCACACTACCGTAACGGCGTTTTAGGCCTTCACGGTAAAGGGTTTTCATTTGACCGGTGTTTGAACTGCCATATTGCGCTAATTCAATATCATCCTGGTCACCGACAAAACATGGCATAGACATCGGCCATAAGCGCTCGCCAGCCATATGGCTTAATGAAAACTTATGAATATCGTCTAATTGTGCAAGTAGCTCGCCAACATCATGAGAAACTGGCGTAATGAATTCTAATAAGGATTCAGCAAAATCAGTAGTGATCCACTTATTCGTTAATGCCGAACCTAATGCAGCAGGGTGTGGTAATGAAGAGACTTGTAGATCTTCTGTTATACGCAAAGACTCACGCTCAAGACCACGCCCTAACTGTGTTAATGCTTCAGGATTCTTGGCAACCTGTTGCAACCTTTCGGAAAAAGTCATGAAGGCTATTCTCGTTGTTATCCAATTGAAGAAAACAGGGTAATCATTATTTAGCAGGATTACCATGCTTTATAGTATTAATCATTGTGAAACATATACATTACACAATAGCAGCCTTTAACTTAATAAAAGCTGTAACTGTGCGTCTATCTTACTGATTAAGTGCTAATTGATGAATAGGTAAATCTAAGGTCTTTAATTGTGGTAATAATTTTTTTGCATCCCCAACGATAACTATTTGATAATCTTTAGGGTTAAACCACTTTTTCGCTAATTTATCCATTTCAGTTTTAGTAATTGTCGCAACAATATGATTTCGCTGAGAGACAAAATCTGTTGGTAAATCATAACTGAGTATGTTACCTAATAACGCTGCTTTTTTAGCGGGGGTTTCATAGCTTAGTGCATCTTGTTGACCAACCGCTAATCGCATAAATTTAACTTCTTTATCCGTTAGGCCTGTCATACTCATGCGTTTTAATTCTGCCATAAACTCTTTAATTGCTGGCACAGTTGCATCAGCACGTACTTGCGCATAAAAACTTGCCATACCAATTTCACGTCCACCGGTTAAATACCCGCCAGCACCATAGGTATAGCCTTTATCTTCGCGCAAGTTCATATTTAAACGGCTATTAAAATTACCCGCTAAATTGAAATTAGCCAACTGGGTCTTAAATAACTCACCCGTAGCATCATAAGCTAAGCCTTGACGCACAAATCGAATCACCGTTTGTGGCGCATGAGGTTTATTCACTAACCATACAGCTTGTTGTGATAGCTGAGGCAATATTGGCGTCGAGAATACAGGTTTAGGTTGTCCTTTCCATGCAGCTAAAGGTGCTAAATCGGTATTTAACGTTGTTGAGCTAATATCACCAACAACAACAACATCAGCACCATTAGGGGTGTAATAACGCTGATAGAAGTCCTTAACATCTTGTAATGTAATATTATTAATCGATGCTTGAGTCCCTTCTGTCGAACGGCTAAATACCGTGCCTTTAAACAACACATCACGCGTAGCTTGGCTTGCTAACCAGTCAGCACTTTGATGTTCATAAACAATACTTTCAAGCATCTGTTTCTTTAAGCGTTTAAAATCAGACGCTGTAAAATTAGGCATCAATAGTCGTTGTTCAAACAAAGCCAGTGTTTGAGGTAGATTCTTCGTCAGCGTAGTTAATGAAATTGTAGAGCCATAAAGTCCAGCATTAACAGTAATACTACTGCCTAAGGCATCCAGTTGTGATGCCATCGCTTCCGCAGTTAATTTCTCGGTGCCTTCATTCATCATCGCTGCGGTCAATTGTGCTAATCCCGCTTTACCTTCAGGCTCAACTCGGCGTCCTGCTGGCACCTCTAACTGTAAAGTAATGGTTGGGGTTTCTTTATATTCAGTTCCAATAACATTAATACCATTGGCAAGTTTAAATTCATATAAACTTGGCATTACTGCTTTCACTGGGGCCGATGCTTGTGGCATCACACTACGATCAAAATTGTCAGTGACCGTTCGATAAGCCAGATCTTGTTCTTTGATCTTATGGTGTTGAGATAAATAGCGAGGAGCAGGCGTAAAGTTAGGCTGCGCAGCCTGTAGCTGTAATTGCCCCTTAGGTACCACGCTTAAACTCACGCTTGGCTGCTGGTATAGATATTTATTGTAAGCAGCTATCACACTATCAGTCGTGACTCGATTAACATTTGCGAGCTCTGTCGGTAAATAGTTAGGGTTACCAAAAAAGGTTTGATAAGCCGCTAATTGTGATACTTTCCCTGCCACACTTTGCAAACCATAAATGGCACTTGCAGCAACGGAGCCTTTAATTTCATTCAGTTGTTGAGAGTTAATACCTTGAGTTTCAATACTATTAACAACAGCCATCACCTTAGTACGCAACTGTTTTAAATTACCCTGATTACCACTTGGAGCCATAGCATAAACATACATAGTACATGCTAGCTCAGCACAATCTTGAAAAGCGCCGGCATCAACAGCATCACCAGTTTTAACTAGTTTTTGATACAGTAGGCTATTGGTACCACTACCGATAATTTGTCCAAGCATATCCAATGACGACTGATCTTTTGCGCCAAGATACGCGGTCGGCCAACCTATCATTAGCATCGGTTGTTGAATGTTATCTTCAAGGGTAATAAAACGATCATGCGTTAATTTCGCTGGTTGTTTTGGTGCATTTTCAACTTCAGGACCACTAGGGATCGAGCCAAAATATTGGCTAACCCATGCTAAAGTTTGGGCTTTATTAATGTCACCACCAATGGTCAAAGTCGCATTATTAGGCCCGTACCAACGTAGAAAAAATGCTTTAAGATCATTAACATCAACACGATCAAGATCTTCTACATAACCAATAGTTTGCCATGAATATGGATGATTACGAGGGTATAACGCTTCTGCCATTTTTTCATAGATCATCCCATAAGGACGATTTTCAAAATTCTGAGCTCGTTCATTTTTAACCGTTGAACGCTGAATTTCAAATTTACGCTGTGACACCGCATCCAATAAAAAGCCCATACGATCAGACTCTAACCACAACATTTTTTGAAGCTGATTTGCCGGTACCGTTTCGTAATAATTAGTGCGATCACGGTTAGTACTACCATTAAGTGTACCGCCAGCTTCGGTTATTAAACGAAAATGCTGCTGATCACCCACATGTTTTGAGCCTTGAAACATCATGTGCTCAAAGAAATGGGCAAAACCAGACTTTCCTTGCTGTTCACGTGCAGAGCCAACATGGTAAGTGACATCAACATTGACTAAAGGATCGGAGTCATCAGGCGACAAAATAACCGTTAAACCATTCGCCAATTGATATTTACTGTAAGGAATGACAGCTTTGCCTGGAACCGCTTTCACTTGCTCAATAAATTTAACGCCTTGCGGTAAATTATTATTTAATGAAGTATCTTCACTCCATTGACTACAGCCAGCTAATGACAGTAATGCTGCACTTAAAACCCACTTTTGCACGTTAATATCTTCCTCACACAGATAATCCGGGAAATAACCCTAGCATAATCACAGCTAAGGCAACATAGCGTATCATTTTCCCAATAAAAATAGCCGTAGCGCACCACCAAAAACGCATTCGCAACCATCCAGCAGCCAAGCACAATGGATCACCAATCAATGGCATCCAACTCAGTAGTAAGCTCCAATAACCGTATTTTTTCAACCATAATAATGCGTTATTACCCTGTTTGTTGTCGGTAGTTTTATTCGGTAACAACAAGCCTAACCAATAATTAGTTAACCCTCCTAAGGTATTACCGATGGTCACTACGACCACAATTTGCCACACAGGATTATCTCCCATTTTCAATGCAGCAATAAGATTAGCCTCCGAGCCCCCAGGGAGCAGCGTCGCACTTAAAAACCCAGTGGCAAAGAGTACCCATAATCCAAGATCGCCGTTCATTAACTCTGTCATCAAACTGTTATCTCATCAATTAGCAATGCCGTTCCACCGTAACTCAATCAATCTAGATTCCCTAATACACTCTTTAGCTTTGATAATACCAAGTCTATTAATAGGCTGTTATTTAAACTTTTATTTCGTATTGATAATAATGATAGCGAAAGACTTATATCTGCCATAATTCAGGAAGTTATCAAGAAAGCTATTAAAAAAAGAAAAGGTAATAGAAAGATCAAAATAGAGGTATAAAAAAAGCCCAGCCTAAGCTGAGCTTTTAAATGATGGTGCGCGCGGGAGGATTCGAACCTCCGACCGCCTGGTTCGT
>NZ_CAMRAN010000053.1 GCF_947039875.1 uncultured Photobacterium sp. | reverse complement strand
ACCCCAATCAGCAAATGCGCCGATAGTCGTTGCACCAACAATACGTAATTTAGCAAAACCACCCACTTCAACTAATGGTTCATCAGTTGTTGCAATGACTTCGTCTTCAGAATCAAAGTAAATGAAAACTTTAAGCTTGTCGCCGAGCTTAGTACCTGCTGGCACTGTGTTCTTTGGTAACAAAATATTACCGAAATCATCACCACCATTAAGGAACACGCCAAAATCTACCAATTTGATAACTTCTAGAGTGTTGTATTGTCCAATTTTAATCATGTATCAGGTACTCTCTTTATAGGCAACAACACGCTTACAGTGCGGTTGGTTCAATATCTTTATCAATCAATTTTTTAGTCGCAATAATTAATTCACTACCGCTGACTAGGCAATACGTTATAATGAACGGGTTGCGCTTATGATATCGGCATTATACGTGATGTTGCGACCCTTCGCCCAACCTATCTGCAATTATTTGATATTTTTTCATTCTATTAGCATCAATAATTGTGATTTATAAATAATGGACAAAAAAATATTCTCATATACTCTCAATGACAATCTATTTATGCCATTTAGCATTCGCCTTGGAGGGCTAATTAAAAGTGATTACTGTCGATAAAAAAGATGGGCATAAACTCAAGATATCTCATGTGATTCAAGAAACAACTAATCGACAGCTTGATATGTACATATTTATCCCAGGAGAGCTTGGGTTAAATGCCAATATCATCTCTGAAGAAGAGTTTTATCATAATGCCATTCATGGCAAACGAACTTATTTCAGTGATATAAACCACCTACCTTTAGTTCATAGTCGCCTTGCAAGTCGAGGCAAGTTATCTATTGAACAATATCGTTTAAGTTTAAGTCTCTATGCCTACCAATATGCGTTAGCCTTAGAAAAAACAACACAGCAGTTATTAGGTGACAGCAGTGAGTCTAAACAAGAAGAAATTGAAGAAGCTGCTCAATTAGCGGTTCGAATTTTAAAGCGATTGCGTCGCAACATTCCAACAGATAAAAAACTGCTCAAATATTACGAGAATATTGATAATTATTTATCTTGGTTTACAGAACAACGGCTTCTACAAATCATCGCCCATCTCCCCCGCGGGAGCGAGTACAATGAAATTAAGCCACAGCTATTAGAAATCTGTCAAAGAGAATCTCAACACCGAACTGATAACAATTATAACTCAGTCAGGGCGATGCAAGATCCAACGCGTATGTCGAATAAGATGCGATTATTACGTCGTTTAATTGAATACCCTGTCACCATGAACGAAAAAACAATCGAACTGGGTAAAAACACCCGTAAGATTGTAACGGGTGCTGCCGCGGGTATTGTGATGATTTTCGTAACGTTAATACTGATAAAAGCACGCGGTATGTTGGGTGATATTACCGCTTCTTTCATTGTTGTACTGTCATTCATTTATGCCGCGCGTGAGGTATTTAAAGATGACTTAAAAACCATGTTATGGCGATGGATGAGAAAAGGTAAAGCACGATGGAAGAAGCAATTTTTTGACACCAACACAAGTAATGTTATTGGGCAACAACTTGAATGGTTAGAGTTTATTAATTACGACTGTTTGCCTGAAATTATTCGTAAAACTCGTAAGCATAATGTCTCTCATCGTGAAGAAACCATTTTGCACTACAAAAGCACCACCAGAATGTCACCCACTAAATTTTTAAGTGGTTACGAGCAAACACGAGAATCGATCACTCTCGATATGCGAGCGATTGCAACATTAATGGAAAAAGGCTCACAGCGTCTCTATCAACTCAAAGATGGCCAAGTCACCAAAGAGTCGGTAGAGAAAAGACATTTAATTAACTTGATCACCAAAGAAACCGACGAAGATAAAACAGTACGTATTCAACGGTGGAAGATCATTATGAGTCGTTCAAAAATTGTCGATATTGAAGCCATCATTACGCCAGATCCTAAAAAATCGAAATCAACACAAACGCTTAATATAAATACCTAACCTATAAAAATGCCCTTATCTCGAGGGCATGTTTTATCCATCTTTATCTATGTTAAGCCCTTAGTTATAACGTATGTATAATGGTAAATCAGCCCCCTTTTTCGTCAAAAGAATTGCCATACATTGAGGGCACAACAACGAAACGTTCTGCACATAACAATAAATAATAACGCCACATACGGTAGATATTTTCACAATAACTCTATGAAATTTCGTTCAAATTCATCGTTCCATACCACTAATGTTTTATCGTGATCAGAACCGATATTTTGCACATCTTCACTATTAAAATAATCTTCTGCAACAGAACCAATTTGAGTCATTGATGGCACGACACCATTTGGGAGAATATATTTATTGATCCATGCATCTGTTTCTGTTTTAGAGTTTGAGCTACCAATGGTTGTTCCAGTTTATATAGAAGGTACTTTATAGGATAAATTTAACAGGAAGATTTAAATCGTCTGCTCATTATTGGCTTAATACGGCTTGTTCTTTAGACAGTGTTAAACCACCGTAAATAATCCCATAATTCTCCGCCGCATAATTCATAAAGCGACCCCAACCACAACCAATATCCAGTAAGCACATTCCTGATTTAAGCTCAATTTTACGGCACACCAAATCAAGTTTAGCCTCATACCTTGTATATTTATCATAACTCGATAAGCTTAAATAACGATCTCTTTAGCTTTAGGTATGCCCATGAAAACATTATCGACACTGACATTTACTAATAGCTATTGTGATCTTCCTGACACTCTTGGGACACGAGTTACTCCACAGCCTTTAGATAGCCCTTTTCTAGTGCATTTTAATCCGCTTGTAGCAGAAAAACTTGAGCTAGCTTCCATTACAGCACTTGAGCCAACCTTTGTTGATATCTTTAGTGGTAACGCAACACTGGTAGGATTATCACCTTTAGCAATGAAATATTGTGGACACCAATTTGGTCAATATAATCCCGATCTTGGTGATGGTCGTGGGCTTCTACTTGGTGAAGTCATTACCAGTGCTGGCGCTAAGTGGGATTTACATCTAAAAGGCTCAGGCAAAACACCTTATTCTAGAATGGGAGATGGACGTGCGGTTTTACGCTCATCTATTCGTGAATACCTTGCCAGTGCCGCAATGGAAGGTCTAGGTATTGCAACAACACATGCTTTAGCCATTATAGGTAGCGAAACATCGGTTGTACGAGAAAAAATAGAAACAGCCGCCACACTGATTCGAGTTGCAGAAAGTCATCTTCGTTTTGGGCATTTTGAATACTTATTTTATAGTAACCAACATACCGAACTACAACACTTAGCGGATTATGTAATTGAACACCATTTTTCTGAATTAACCACTGCAAGCTCCCCTTATGCCGAAATGTTTAAACAGATCTGTCATCGCACCGCAACAATGATAGCAGCTTGGCAAGCAGTAGGATTTGCACATGGCGTCATGAATACTGACAATATGTCGATACTCGGACTAACATTTGATTATGGTCCATTTGGTTTTCTTGACGATTATGACCCTCATTATATTTGTAATCATTCAGATTATTCTGGCCGTTATGCTTTTGATCAACAACCTGCCATAGCCTTATGGAACTTATCGGCTTTAGGTTACGCCCTAACGCCACTTTTAGAAAAAAACGCTATAGATCATGGTTTAGAGCATTACCAACACCAGTTACAGCAGCAATATAGCCATAACATGCGTCAAAAATTAGGATTAACATTAACTGACGATGTCGACAGCGTCTTATTTTCAGATCTATTTCAATTGTTACAGCACCATCATGTTGATTACACTTTATTCTTTCGAACATTGTCATATATTACGGTGACAGACTTACCTCATAGTAGTCCTTTGTTCAGTGAATTATTCCAATGCACTTCAGATCTTAAAAAGTGGCTAGATCGTTATCAGCAACGGGTGCGACTTGAACCTAATGATAGCCAACGTTTAGCTATTATGCAGCAACACAATCCTAAGTATATTTTACGTAATTACCTTGCCCAACAAGCCATTGAAAAAGCACAACAAGGTGATTATAAACTCATAGATCAATTAATGACGGTATTAGCCCGCCCCTTTGATGAGCATGAAGACGCAGAAATATTAGCTCAACTGCCGCCACATTGGGGTAAGCATCTTGAAATCAGTTGTTCATCATAAAAACCAACATTGATCATTTAAGATAATAAACATTTAAAATCAATTGATTAAACGCCTTAATATATTGATGCTAAGGCGTTTAATTTATAAGAGTTAGGCAATACGCATTAACCCTTGCGCAAGATCATCAAGCAAATCGTCACAATCTTCTAATCCTATATGAACGCGTACCAATGTGCCCTCGAAATCAACCTTACCCGCAGGGCGAATACGATTAAGTTCTTCAGGTTGATTGGCTAAAATAAGAGATTCATAACCGCCCCATGAATACGCCATACTGAAATGTTTAAAATTATCTAAAAAATCCGCAATCTGATGACTATCAAGACGTTTTTTTAACACAAAAGAGAATAAACCACAGCTACCATTAAAATCACGTAGGAAAAATTCGTGCCCCTTACAGCTAGGTAACGCGGGATGGTTAACCCGTTCAACTTGAGGGTGTTGTGCTAACCACTCTGCAATTTTAATACTACTTTCATGGTGTTGCTTTAAACGCACTCCCATCGTACGTAAGCCACGGGCTGCGACATAAGCAGTATCAGCATCCACCATTTGCCCCATTAAATATGAGCGTTCTTGCAATTGATTCCAACAACGGCTATTTGCAACCGCAGTACCTAACATCGCATCAGAATGACCCACTATATATTTGGTGCCAGCTTGAACAGAGATGTCTACATCATGATCGAGTGCTTTAAATAACACTCCAGCAGCCCATGTATTATCAACAATAATCACCGCTTCAGGGTTAATCGCCCTAACCGCTTTAACAATAGCCGGAATATCTTGCACTTCCATCGTGATAGAACTAGGAGATTCTAAAAACACCACTTTAGTATTGAGCTGTACTTTGTCCGCAATACCAGCGCCAATGAGAGGATCATAATATGTAGTATCAACATTAAGCCCTTTTAATACCACATTGCAGAAATCTTGGGTTGGTTCATAAGCCGCGCCCGTCATTAACAAATGATCGCCCGCTTTTACAAATGCTAAAATTGAATTAGCTACCGCCGCCGCACCACAAGGATAAAGATAACACCCAGCGCCACCTTCTATTTCAACCATCGCTTGTTGTAATGAGAAATGAGTTAATGTGCCACGACGACCATAAAACAATTCACCATTAGCACGATTGATCGTGGCTTGCTTTTTATCTGCGACAGAATCAAAGACTAATGAAGATGCTCGTTGAATAACACTATTCACAGCCCCTAAACCAAATTGCTTTGATCGCCCTGCTATGATCAGTTGAGTATTTATTTTATGACTAGACATGTTATTCCCTCAATGTGTCGTCAGTATGTTATTGAATATTCATTGTATAGCATGAATAACAGCATCAAACTAGAAACTAAAAGTTATTAATTACTACTCTTCGATCATCACAACATAACCTTAATAAGGTATATTATTCATATTCTATATTGATGGTCATAATCCAATGAAAAAAACATATCATCTAATCCTGCTCATAATACTATTTTCTAGTAATGCTTTCGCTGACAGTAATATCTGGTTAAATAGTAACAGCAAAAGTATTACGCCAAATGCAATAATAAAAAACAATCAAGTTTGGTTACCTACAAATCAAACTCAAACACCTAATTTTATTATTTTGCATCAAATGGATCAGAACAAGATCACGCAAGCATTAACAAATAACCAAGGTGTTGTGATCCTTAAAAACAACCATCTTTGGATTAATGAAACGAGTACTCAACCTCCATTTGCAATCTTGCGTAGTGGTAATCAAATTTGGTTACAGGATAATCATGGCACCGTTGCCAATGCAGTAATTAAACCTGATGGAACCTTATGGTTATCAACCAATAACAGTACAATTGCGAATGCTTATATTGAAGGCAATAATCAACGTCAAGATGGTTTCATTGTCGCCGCGCTATTGTTATCTCAACAATTAGGCTAGTGTAATTGGTCGTTTTTCCTTAAAATACGCTATCGCAACATGTAATCACGTAAAAGAGAACAAAAATGATTAATAATGAACTAAGTGTTATCGATAGCCTTGAAGAGCTAGAAGCTTTTTTGCTTTCAGTTGAAAACGGCGGCCTAGGTTTACAGGGTGTCGAAGGTATCGGTATGGCAACCAACAATACTGATGGTCGTCACTTTGTTGCTGTTTTTAATAACCAACATCAGCTTATTTATGGGCGTTGGGTGAGCGATGCTGTATTTGAAAACGGTAAGGAATTAGTGAGCAAAGGCCCTCGCTGTACACATTAATTAATACGGTTATCTCTCTGTATATACAAAAAACGCCTATTCAATAATAATCGGCGTTTTTTTCACCAAGAAAAAATCAATATACAATGGTTTGCTATTTGATAAGTTAATAGACTACTATCCGTCAATAATATGAAAGATATTATCTTCTTTCCAAACTATTCTTATTTTGATAGTTATCTCATAATTAGTTTTAGCATTAATACTTCATCACTATACCTCTTCTTACATTAACAAAATAAGTATCTTTGTAAATATTGTTATCGATATATTATAAATATGATGATGACACTAACAAATTTAAAATAGCTTCTATTCTATGCTTTCCGCAATCAGTCTTAAGTAATTCTTAAGTTAGTCTTTAGATAATAGTGACATTCGTTAGTACTTTAAAGAGTAAATAATGCGTAAGATTTTCCACTTAAATATGACCAGTTTCATTGTATGGCTATCCATTTATTTTTCGTTATGTTTTAACTTTCCGACATTAGAAAAGATTTTCTCATTAAGTAATACAGTCTCTAATCCTGTATTTCCTTATACTGCGCCTATTGTTTTAATCGCTGCTTTTATCATTATTTTTAGCTGCTTATGTTGGCCTTATATTTTTAAAGCCATCATGATTTTTTTAGTCATAACATCATCAATGGCTTTATTTGCTGCAGTCAATTACCACACCTTATTTGATAATGCAGTTATCGAAAGTATCTTCCAAACACGCTCAGATGAAGCATGGTCGTATGTTAATTTACACTCGATAACCTATATCATCGTATTTGGTTTACTACCCAGTATTTGGATCGCTTGTGTAAAAATCACTAAGCGTGAAAGTATTTTCAAAGAAATCATTGCGCGAATTATTCTTATTAGTATCGCAATGACTGCACTGTTAATTATTGCTTTAACTAACTATAAAAGTTATGCCGCGGTTGGTCGTAATAATCATTACTTAAACCGTATGATCATTCCAGGTCATGTATACGCAGGCGGAAAATACTTATACAAAGCGTTTATTTACAAACCTCTACCCTACAAAAAACAAGGCTTAGATGCAAAACTACTGCCAACTAAAAACCACAAACCAACCTTATTTGTTATGGTGTTAGGCGAAACCGCACGTACTTATAACTACACTTACAACGGCTATCAACGAGATACTAATCCTTACACTAAAAACGAAGGTATTATTTCATTTAAAAATGTTGAATCTTGCGGTACTTATACAGCACTATCTGTTCCTTGCATGTTCTCTAATTTAACGCGTGCTCACTACAATCAAGATCGTGCTTACAGCCAAGATAATGCCATTGATATTATTCATCGCGCAGGCGCTGAAGTATTATGGATTGATAATGATGGTGGTTCAAAAGGCGTTGCAGCGAGAGTACCGTATGTGGCTACTGATACTTCAAAACACAATCAATACTGTGATGGCACGAGTTGTTACGATGGCGTTATGTTAAGCAAAGCGGCTGCCTTTATTAATAAAGATGATAAGAATAAATTATTAGTCTTACACTTAATTGGGAGTCATGGTCCAACATATTTCCAACGTTATCCAAAGCAGTTTGATCGATTCAAACCGTCTTGTAACCGTAGTGATATTGAAAACTGTACTGACCAAGAAATTAAAAACGTTTATGACAATACTATTCTCTACACCGACTATGTCGATGAACAAGTGATTAAGTTATTAAAGAAAAACAAAGAGAAATATAATGTAGCAATGCTATATATATCTGACCATGGTGAATCTCTTGGCGAAAATGGTTTTTATCTACATGGCGCACCTTTTCAAATTGCACCGAAAGAGCAAAAACATGTGCCATGGTTATTATGGCTCCCAACTCAATATGCTCAACAAAAAGGCATTAATCTTAGTTGCTTAAGAAATAAAGAGGATATTGGCCATCTATCACATGACAATTTGTTCCATAGTCTATTAGGGCTTTATGGCGTCCAATCTAAAGTGATCAACCCCGCACTTGATATTAGCGCAAGCTGTAGAGTTCCATCTTAATCAACTAAGATAACATTATGATTTAATGTATACTTATACATCTCGTATAGGTATACATTTTCAATTTGAGTATATAATGAAGCTATTGATTATCGAAGATTCATCCGCATTGCGTCGCAGTTTAGTTGTAGGATTCAATAACTTAGGTATAACAATTGATGAAGCCAGCAATGGTAGTGATGGGCTCAGCTTAGCACTTAATAATCCCTACGATATTATTATCTTAGATCTCATGCTGCCAGGTATCGATGGCATGGATATACTCAAACAATTAAGAAAATCAGCGGTTCAAACACGGATAATTATTCTTTCCGCTAAAAATCAACGTCAAGATCGTATTGATGGCCTACTTCAAGGTGCTGATGATTATCTTACCAAACCATTCTCTTTTGATGAGTTACATGCCAGAATCCTTGCTGTCTCCCGCCGTGGTTTAATTAATAACTTCACAAACACGATCACTATTAATGGCTTTATATTAGATTCAAATAAAATGACACTGCGTTATGAAACTACCGATATAGAATTAACACCTAATGAATTTAAAATAGTTGAATACCTTTTCAATCATAAAAATCAAGTTATGAGCACATCAATGATCAGCGATAATATTGCTAATAATTTTGATTATATATCTAAAAATACTATTGAGGCACATATATCAACTATCCGAAAAAAAATAAAAATAAAGATGATTGATGCTACGTTTCCGATTAAAAACAAACGTGGTTTTGGCTACTATATTGAGAGTAAATAATAATGAAAACACGCTCAATAAAAAGAAATCTCATTAATTCTATTTCAGCTATTTTTGGCTTATTTATTATCATTGTATTTACCTTTGTTGATATCAGCGTTGATGATTGGGTTCAGCAACAGTTCAAAACTGAATTAAAAGAAAAAACAAACCAAATTAAAATGCTAGCTCATGATGACATCACATCTAGACTGGATACCCCAGGGAGTAATTATGTCTATCAAATCTGGAAGAATAACCAAACAATCAAACGTTCGACATCCCTTCGTTCTTACCCTGAATTAGATTTGCTGCATACAAAAATCCCAGTAAACTCATATAGACTAGTTGATGTAATAATGCCAAACAACGAGTCAGGACAAGCGCTATTATCTTCATATATTCAACGAAATAAAGATGGTTCAAGTGACTATATGTATATTACAGTATCAACCTCAACCAAGAGTCTTGATCGTATTACAAACATATTAGATATATTACTTATCGGCAGTTTTTTATTATCGATGATCATCATGAGAATTGTCGCAAAAAAAATCGTTCAGCAAGGTTTATATCCTTTAGAGTCCTTGAATAGACAAATTAAAACATTCAACAATAATAATGAGCATTTAAATAAAAACTTTTCTTTTTATGAACCAAAATCTTATTCAGAAATAGACTTAATAATAAAAGAGTTAAATAACTTTCTCACCATTCACCGAAATAGTATTGAGAATGAAAAACGGATCACTTCTGATATTGCGCATGAAATAAAAACGCCTATTGCAGAGCTTATTACATTAACAGAAGTCCACCAGCGTTTTCCTAACGATGCTCGATTAGCAGAAACATTCACTGACGATATTTTACATATTTCCAATAGAATGCGAGTCATTGTCGAAAATCTATTATTACTCCAGCGTACTTCGTCAACGATTGAACTATATAAAGAGCCAATTGATATCGCTCTG
The DNA here is from genome assembly GCF_947039875.1 of uncultured Photobacterium sp. GTDB lineage: Bacteria > Pseudomonadota > Gammaproteobacteria > Enterobacterales > Vibrionaceae > Photobacterium. The sequence goes on along the minus strand of NZ_CAMRAN010000053.1, from coordinate 15,869 downwards.
TTATTAACTAGCATTCAGCATGAACTTACATTTAAATACCATGATATTAAAAGTAGAATTCTACTTAAAACACAGCTAGACACAGTGATCATTGCCGATACCTTTAGTCTAAAAACAATCTTAACCAATCTTATTGATAATGCATTATTTTACAGTCTACCAACCTCTGATATTCAAGTTAATGTACTTAATCACGAAAAAAACATCATTATTGAAGTGATAAATATTGCTACTATTAACTACTCAGAAACTGAGATTAAAAAGTTAATTCAACCATTATATCAATATGATAATTCAAGATCAGATGATAACCGCTACGGTTTAGGGTTATCGATTGTTAATAATATTTGTAAGATTAATCAATACCCATTATCAATCACACAGACAACAAAAGGTGATTTTATCGTTACAGTCTCAATTGCTAAATAAAATTGGTAACTCGCTTTATTTTTTTATAAATAGACAAAGTTAATACTCCTAATTGACGTTTAGCGTGATTTAATAATTGACGACCAATCCTTTGTCCTTGATATTGATATTAAAGCTCAACAAAAATCAGATGAAATAAAATCATGCGCTTTTATTAACGTCTGAAGCCAGATATCAAGTACCGCGTCTATATTATTGCCATGCATTTTCTTATCACGTATATCATCTAACCATATAAAATATAAGGAATATTAGCTAAAAAACACGAGAGTTACTATTGCCTTCGTCAGTAGCTATAATACATTTATCGTCAATAATTCAAAGTGTTACCAAGATCTTTCTGAATTATCTATTTTGACATTCATATAAAGAATGCGATTATGCACGCCAATTATATAACGTCATCTTGATATCGGAGTATCAAATGCAAAATAGAGTACATAATATGATGGCGTGGCGTCAGGATATTTTTGCCGGATTATCCGTCGCTGCCATTGCCCTCCCCGCTCAAATGGCGACGGCGCATTTAGCTGGGTTTCCTGTTATTTATGGATTATACGTTTTTGTTGTATCCAGCCTTGGCTTTTTCATTTTTGGTAGTAACCGTTATTTATCTTGTGGTGCAGATTCAACCATCGCCCCTATTTTTGCAGTGAGTCTTGCCAGTTACGCCACATTATTCAGCGTGCAATATATGGCATTAGCATCACTATTAGCATTGCTTGTTGGAGCGATATTACTGGGGGTATATGTATTTAAATTAGGTTGGGTGGCTAATTTATTGTCTTATCCGGTCACACTAGGATTTTTAGCGGGTGTGTCGATTCATATTATTGTTAGCCAACTGCCGTCAATATTAGGTTTGCCACACAGTTCAGCATCGCCATTTCAAACGCTTTACCACTTAGCGCAACACATCACACAACTGAATCTCATCACGACATTCATCGGTGGCGGCGTGTTTGCCTTTATCTTCTGGTTTAGTCGCCAATATAAACGTTTCCCCGCAGCACTGATCGCCTTAGCTATCAGTATCACCATTGAAATAGCCTTAAATGCAAAGAACATTCATATTCCAACCTTATCAAATCCCGCTGGATTTGAACTTCATTGGGCTTTTATTGGTTTACCTTGGCATCAAGCATTAACGATTTTCCCATTAGCATTATTAATCGCAATGATTTGTATCGTTCAAACCTCTGCGGTATCAAGCACTATTAAAGATCGTAATACGACCCCTAACTTTAACCGTGACTTTGCTGGCATCGGCTTAGGTTCTGTATTATCAGGTTTAATTGGTGGCTTCCCAGGAAATGCGAGCCCACCACGTAGCATGCTAATTCAACAAGGTGGTGCGCATTCAAAATGGGCGGCGTTATTTTCAGCGGCTGTTATTTGTGTGGTCTTGTTATATGCACAAAGCGCTTTTCATCTGATACCTAAAGCAACATTGTCAGGTATTTTAGTGTATGTCGGTTTAAGTATTTTTAAATGGAATGAAATTAAACGTATCTATCATCAAAACCGCCAAGAATTCTATTTGTGTTTCACAACTATCTTGATGATCGTGACTTTTCGTATCGATATTGGCGTCATGTTTGGTGTTTTCTTATCATTACTGCATAGTATATTTATTATTACTCGCCCAAACTGTGAAGAATTATTTCGAGAACCACACAGTGATCACTGGGGACACCGTTCACGTTTAAATCCAGAACATAACTTATCCGCAGAAGAAGATGTTGCTGTACTTCACTTTTCAGCACCTTTATATTTCACCACTTTTACATATTTTGAAGAGCGTATTTTAAACTTAGCCAATACACGTCCTTTACTGCGTTTAGTGATTATTGATGCCAGCAGTATTAGTGATATGGATTTAACTGCTGTTGATAAAATTGAAGTATTGAATCAAAAACTAGCTCATCGAAACATCACATTACTGTTTGTTAATATTGAACATCCACGGTTTAGGCGTTTAGTTAAGACAACCAACTTATTGGCGATATTAGATCAAAAAACAGAATATACCAGTATTGAGGCTGCAATTACTGCTTATCGTTCAACATAAAAAGAAGCAAAAGAGATCAAGAGATGGGACAGCCATAACTTAATACATCGTAAAAGTATAACAAATTTTATTACATAACAATTAGTTATCGAAAAAGTGGTCTTATGGGTGTCCTGTTTTTTGTTTCTTTTCTAGACTGAAAACAATGATATGAGTTGTTGCGGCTTATCTATAATATAATCTGGATTTTTATCGAGAAGCGCTTTTCGATTATTATATCCCCATGAAACAGCAATGCTTTTAATATTAATTTTTTTAGCTGCTTCAATATCACGGGTTTCATCACCAATGTAGTGCACATTATCGGCAATAAATCTATTCTTATTGATGATCTTTTTTATGATCCCAGATTTACCAAAAATACTAGACTTAGAAAATACACCATCAAACTGAGTAATATTATTTAAACCAAGAAAAATATTAATATTTTCTTCCGAATTAGAGCTCAATATAAAGAGTTTATGCCCTTCTTGTTTTAAGCTTTCAAGAACAGAAGCAACCCCTGTAAATATTTTTTGCTCTTTCATTCGTTTAGTAAAATCACCACGAATTCGATGAGCAATAATGGGTATTTGTAATGGTGATATACCGAGATAGTGAATTATCTCTTTGCTGGTCATGGCTCGACATAGTTCAATATCCTCATCATGAATATATTTAAAATCATATTCATGGTGGATCTTTCTCATTACATCAATATACAAATTAAATGTATCTGCAATTGTTCCATCAAAATCAAAAATTAATACCATTTATAGCAACCACTTACACTTAACTTAAAAAATACAACAAGGGTTAGGATACGTGCCAATGTTGCGGCACATACCCAATCTAATACGTAATATTAGCTATTTGCTTGTTGTTGCAATACTTTCTCAGCTTTCACTAAATCAGCAAAAGTCCAACCTACCGCTTCAGTTTTACTCATTAATTCACAGATATCAGCGATTTGAAATACATCTTCTGAGTTATCAGTATAAGTAACCACTAATTGCTGGCCTTTCATATCCCAAGCTTCGGGATCTTTTTCACCAATTAGGCCGTCTAAATAATCACCTAAGCAGCAATGCACCACAAAAAAGTGCTGCATTTGTTCTTCTGAAACACCAAGGATGATAGCGGCTTCAACATAGTCATACATATATGTATCTGATTCAGTATCCACAAAAAACTTAGAACCTTCAGCATCCCAATACTCAAAGTCTGTCACTTTAGCCGCTACATAACACTCAATCGCATTAACAACGACACAGTAATCACCAACCATTGACTCATATTTGTTAGACATAACGACCTCTTAAATGATGCTTACACATGTAAACACCTAATGACCGAGCAATTATACCCAATACAAACAGTGATGAAAGCTAACATGAATAATTAAAATAATAAAAAACACACTAACCTAATGAATATTAATCGTTTTAACATTCAAGTATCTAATTAAAAGACGAGGCAAATATACATAAAAGAGGATTTTTATAAATATACAGATTAATGAAATAAATATAGATGTCAGCTCAATACCTTATCATTTGATATTTATCATACAATATTGCTCGTGCTTCACTTATATTGCTTGAGATTTATATCATTACATAAAGAACAATCATTATGACTAATAATAAGCTTGGCCTACTTTACAGTAGTATTACACTTTTATTCTGGGGAATATTGCCTATAGCGCTAAAACTTTCTGAAAAATTTATTGATGCAACATCATTAAGTTGGTTCCGTTTTTTCATTGCTTTTATTGTTATTTTTATTCTTCAACTAACCTCTAATAGGTTGCAACAATTTCGAAAAATAACACTAAAAGAGATAATTAAACTGCTATTTGCTGGTATATTTTTAACACTTAACTACGTTACTTTTGTGTTAACATTAAAATACTTATCGCCAGGTGAAGCACAATTAAATTTCCAAGTTGCCCCTTTTTTCCTTGCTTTTGGTAGTCTGTTATTTTTTAAAGAACGCTTAACGGCAATCCAACTTTCGTGCCTCTTTACATTAGCTGTTGGCATTATTCTTTTCTTCCATCCCAATCTTAGTGGGCATATTAACTATGCCACTTCAGTTCTAATTGGTGTTGGCATTATTGAATTTTCAGCATTATCTTGGGCATGCTATACCCTATTACAAAAGTCATTAATGGCAAAATTATCAACGTCGAACGTTTTACTATGCGTATTTGGGGTGGGTATGGTTCTCTTAACACCATTGACTGATTTTACGCGACTATCAACATTGTCAGGCTTTGATTGGAGCATTGCTTTATTTTGTGCACTCAATACGTTAATTGCTTATAGCGCATTAGCCAAAGCATTGGTTTTCTGGCCAGCAGCTCAAGTGAGTGCTGTTGTTGCCGTAGCGCCAGTGATCAGCTTTATGTCAAGCGCATTTGTTGTCACCATGGGATGGTGGCCAAATATTATCAAAGCGCATTCTCTAAGCTCATTATCAATTTTAGGTATTATTGTTATTGTTGGCTCAGTTGCAACCATGCAATTATTACCGCATTTATTGAAAAAAAGTAAGCCTATTGAACAGCTTAATTAATTATTCATCACATCATAATTAACAACAAAAAGGGTGGCTCATTAGGCCACCCAGCAAACATGCCATTAAAAAGTGTGGAAACGACTACATCGCTCTTTCTACATTAGATACATAATCTGGCAAATTTGTTACATAAGGTGCAAACCATGCCCCTTTAATACAATGTGATTCACAGTCTACAATACAAATATCTTCACTTTGGCTTTCAACAACACCGAGAATAAGACCATCGGCTTCACCAGTAACATTAATTGATACATCAAACCAGTATGTAGAGCTCTCTTTATTACAATCTTTACCAGAAAAAACAGCCTTCATTTGTCTCTCCAAATCACAAATTTATTAACGTGACTATCAAGCTCAAAGATAGGAATGATCTCATGTAACCATCTGAATATAATAATGATCATGCTATCTATTCGCTTGAACTGGCATCAGTTTATACCTTGAGAGAATCACCAACTTAGTCATTGATCACAAAATAGAAGAAGCATTAAAAAACGAGTAATCTTATGGGTGTCCTCTGTTTATTTCTGTTTCTTTTCTCTATTTACTTTCTCTGGCGTTCTTTTTTAGCAAATACATATTCTATTTTTATCAATGGTCAATTAGGCCATTGATATGATAATAATAATGACTATCAATAGTAAAAATGACTAAGGGCATCGTATGTACATTGCAATGAACCGTTTCAAAATTCGTTTGGGTTCTGAACAAGAATTTATCGATATCTGGAAAAATCGTGAAACTTATCTTGATACTGTCCCTGGTTTTCAATCATTTGATTTACTGCAAGGGGCATCTAATGATGAATATACCTTGTTTGCATCTCATTCAGTATGGCACTCTCGCCAAGCATTTGAAGATTGGACGCAGTCAGAGCAATTCCGTAAAGCCCATGCTAACGCGCGAGGCAACAAAGAGATCTATTTAGGCGCGCCAAACTTTGAAGGTTTTGAAAGCTGCCTTTAATCTATAAAAATAATAGCTAACATAAAGCCCTTATTACGTAAACAGACGAATGGTCAGTTTATTTATTAAGGGCTTTTACGTTGAGCTTTAGATCTTCCAACTTATATTTATCTAACAGCACACTACTAATATCAAAGAGAATTAAATTCTCCCTATTCTTTTCTATCGTTATTTTTTCTTACCTTGAACAGCTTTAAATCTTGGGTTAGATTTACAAATCACATAAATACGACCACGGCGTTTAACCACCTGACAGTCTTTACTTCGATTTTTTGCGCTTTTCAACGAACTAAGAACCTTCATTAACTTTCACCCTTTAACATCATAAGAAAAATTGTTGTCTTAACGAGTAGTCCAATTGTCCAGTCTAACAACATCTAATAGCTGTATTATTGAACGAAGAATAAGCCCGCACCCATATTGTTACGTTATAACATAACAATCATCACAGTGTAAATACACTAAAATGAGGTAATGAAGAAAAACGAAGACAACCATAGCAACAATCGTTATGGTCCCCATCATTCTCGTAGAAAATTTATTACAAGAAAAGAAGATAGTGAATTTTAACTTAATGACAGATAACAATGATAATTATCTGTTTTCTTAACGGCATTTAGAGATGATTCTGCCTGACAGCGCACCAACCCAACAAGTAATTGTTTTCAAATTGAAAACTAACAACTTTATTCCATATTATCTTGAAACATAATTTTATGTGGCATTGATTTTAATATCACTAAGAACTGAGATATAGACTTCAATCGATATTTAAACTCGACTTCAAATTTGCCACTAAAATGATCTGAAACCACCATTGCTACTTACTGAATTATAAAGAGTGCAGATTAACCCCCAATCTAGAGGTTTATGCTAACTATGTATGATTACTATTGATAACAAAAAACCAGTAGCTTTAAATAAAAGAGCTCAGCATAAAACTTATTCTTGTACCGAGTAGTTTTGCCTTGTGTCTACAAGTTTTAGTAACTTGGTATGATAAGTGATCTATGGTGTAAGTCCCATCGTCAGGTTCTCGACTGGTGTAAAAAGGATCTGCCGTTGAATATAATGTTCGCCCAAGAGCACTCACTCACTTGAAGATCCTTACAATTCCAACAGCGATACAGCGATACAGGACACCCATATATTATATTCTTTAAAATAGAAAGTTATGGATGTCCTATGTTTTATTACTTCTAATTAATTCAAACGTTCAATTTAGCTACTTTGGCCATTCAATGCCAATTTAATACGTTGATGCGTACGGTAGTTTGGAATCGAAATAAATTGATTCTGGATTGGTTTAGTTCGAGGATTATCATAACCATAAATATCATGACGCATCTCTAACTGACCAGTTGGTGTTACCCAAGCAGTTAAGTAAGCTACATCAAGATCCACACGCACTTTCAAGCCAATCTCACGGTGCTTGTTCGAATTAATCATATCGTCAACAGAAGGCAAACTTGGCATATTTTGATAAGACAAAATCATCGTAGCCATCTGGCGTGGTTTTTGAACACGCATACAACCAGAACTGAAATCCCGGTGATGGCGTTTAAATAATGGATACTCTGATTGTGATTCATCATGCATATATACAGAGAATGAATCAGGCATCAAAAATGCTACACGTCCTAAAGCATTCTCAGGGCCGGGATCTTGACGGAATTGGTGCGTAAAGGTATGCGGATTTACCGTTGCCCAGTCAATTGAACTAGGTGGCACAACAGATCGATCACTCCAACTGTTAATCACATCCATACGGTTATTTTTTAGGAAATTAGGATTAGCTTTAGCCGATGGAATAGTGTTCTGCACTTTGATGGTTTCAGGCACATACCAATAAGGATTAATCACTACCGTATTAATGTATGACTGAAACAAATTGGTTGGGCGTTTTGGCATCCCATCGATAATTTTTGATTCAAATACTGGCTTTTGATTATCGTATAGCGTCATTTTGAAATCAGGAATATTGACAATAATTTGTGGGCCATCCCCTTGCAATTGTGCAAAACGTTCACGTTGTAAATTCAATGCAGTAATACGCGCCAAACTTGAATAAGGACGTATCAATTGGCTCACAACGTCAGGTCCTATAATGCCGTCCATCTTCAAACCATAATTCCCTTCAAAGGTTTTAATCGCTTGATTCATCACGCCGGTATTTGTAATCGTCGCTTGAGCAGTAATTTGTTGATACTGAGGCTGAGTCAAATAGCCCAAATTCCAAAGTACTGTTGCCACTTTAAGCCCATAAGGAATGATGTCACCAAGGTAAACAACCTTATCAAAGTGAACGTTACTTGAATCAAGAGGATTGGCGGGTAAACTTAAGAGATGGTTGATCACCCCCATTGTCGAAACAAACTGCGAAGAAGGAATAAGAGAATTGATCTTTTGAGCCGTCAAAGGGAAATAATTCTGCACCATTTTCAATGTCAAAGGCGTCAAAATTACTGGATGTGAATTGTATAATGGTCGAGGATCTTGCTGTAATTGATGCACATAATCCACGTAAACCAAATATGTATCGGTTAATAACAGATCAAATCCACGCTGATCTGGCAATGCCTTTAATTGCTTCAACTCTTTTAGACGCTGCTTCATACCTGGTAGCGTATTGGAATCCGCCAGCGCTTGTAATTGCGGCATAATCGCATTGACAAGCACTGGGTTTAACCAATATGGCATGAAGTTATTTTCAGCATATAGCGTATCCAAAATGCTCTCGTTACACACTTTTACCGTTGAGTTTGAACACAAAGATGCGGTGCTATTCACTGTAAAGCCATCTAGAACATGTAAATCTAGCGCATTGGTCGCCGTATTATCAGCAGCCAAAGCTGATCCACAGGCTAATAATGCCGAAACAGTCATTACCGAACGAATCAATGTCGTTATCTTTTTACAATTAAATTTCATTCAACAACCCTTTACTAAAAAAGTAAGAATATGCTTTTTTAGCATTAAAATCATTCACCATTAAAAGTGACAAAGATTTCAAGAATGATGAGTAGAAAGTTATGGGTGTCCTATGCTTTCCTTGTTTACTCTTGTCCTATATTTTTTTTCATAGGCTAACGGTTCTCTTTCGACTGAGCCCATGGAGGACTTTCACCTCCTAGATCAACGCGGACATTTATGCTAACTACCAAAGATCTATGCTTTGAACTTCACAGCGAGCCGAACTAATCTTTGCACGAATAACGTCTTTATATCGACTGAAATAAAAATCAAAAGACATTGTTCCATAATCGCTTCCATGGGCATATAAATTATATGACTTAACCTGATAACTTGAATCTGATCTTCTAGAGTATATTTCTCTGCCTCTATATTCAATTTCTACGGAACACTCTATTTTAACGTCAAGATATTCTTTGCCTTGATAATTAGTTTGTACGTCATAGTTAAGTGATAAATCACAATTTCTGTAATAATTACCAGAATAACTTTTATTACAATCAAGATTTCCACCAGTGATTTCAACACAAACTTTTGTATTAGTTTTATATTCAATATCACAGTCGTCCCCACTTACACCTTGAGCTCTACGACGTTCTATTTCAACAGCTTCTTTCTTTAGGTATTCCTGTTGATTTATTATTTCTCCAGCCGTCATTGCGATACAAGAATTAGTACTTTTCTTAAAGCCGTTATTACATTCCCAACCGCTACCAATATAATTAAGTTTGGCATTTTTAGGTATTTTAACTGTATGGCATTGACCGTCTGACTCGTAAAAACCTTTATTACATTCCCAGCCACTGCCAGTATAATTAAGTTTGGCATTTTTAGGTATTTTAACTGTATGGCATTGACCGTCTGACTTGTAAAAACCTTTATTACATTCCCAGCCACTACCTATATAATTAAGTTTGGCATTTTTAGGTATTTTAACTGTATGGCATTGCCCATCTGACTTGTAAAAACCTTTATTACATTCCCAACCATTGCCTACATAATTAAGTTTGGCATTTTTAGGTATTTTAACTGCCTGACATTGACCATTTAACTTATAAAAACCTTTATTACATTCCCAGCCACTGCCTACATAATTGAGCTTTGCATTTTTAGGTATTTTAACGGTGTAGCATTGACCATCTGACTTGTAAAAACCTTTATGGCACAACCACCCACTACCATCTTTATTTTTATAACTATTTTCTGGTATTTTTTCAGCGAAAGCCATCCCAGTAAACAATGACAGTATAATGATTAAAATTTTCATAAAACCCCGTTCGGTATAACAACTGATTATACTAACAACTTGCCCGAATTGATTCTTTGAACATGCCCCCGTATTTATCTATTAACAATACAAGAAGCATTATAAATCAGAAAACTTTTCACTTTGAAACCTGTGGTGGTTGCTGCTGGCCAATCGCAGGCAAGATATCAATCAGGTCTTCAGTATTTACTCGACAGCCTTTGATTTGAGCTTCTGTAACGGAGAAAGTCCCAGGGAAAAACGTCTTAAATTGCACTTCTAACTCGTAAAGGTGACATATTAAAGCTTGAGTACTCGCATTTATTAGAAGATGGTATTTTCATTACTCAGTCTAAAACTGGCAAGAAACAAATCAAGATGTGGTCACCACGCCTACGTGAGGCCATTGCACTATCTGAAACGTTAGCTGAAAAACAAACTAACTTTGTACTTCGTCGCCCTAATGGCCAAAAGGTTCACGATCGTTCACTACAAGATTATTGGCAAGCAGCAAAAAAGCAAGCCGCTTTAGAATATGGCATTACTACTGATTTCACATTCCATGATTTAAAAGCTAAAGGCATTTCAGATTACGAAGGAACAATGGCTGATAAACAACGCTTCTCTGGCCATAAAGAATTCGCCCAAGTTAATACCTATGATCGCAAAGTGGATATGGTGCCACCACTCAATCTTAAAAGTATTAATCAACCTAAGAGTGATCAATAGCAAAAAGCCCTCCAACTTGAAGTGAGGGCTTTTTGGGTTGAAGGATACTAAATGTAACTTACTATTTGATTGATGCGAGTAAAAAGGGTTATAGATAACGCTACGATAATAATTCAAATCTAACTTTATAATTTTATTATATTTATAAACCCACCATAATATAAAGATTTATTTATGGCTAAAATTTCTAATTATTTCTGTATCACTTTTTTCTCTTTCACTCTCTGATGAATAACAAAAGCTAACAGTGTGATCATCTTTAAATTTTTGGTATAAATCAGGTTTTAGTAATCGAGATTTATTATCATTGAATATAGATCTTATTCCACCGCCAGAATTTCTACGGACAGAATAGCAATAAATTCTACTCGGATTCTGGCTATCACTTTCAGATAGTGATTTTACCATTGCAACTTTTACCCACTCATCTTTAGATGAGTTAACTTTATCAGGTATAAATCGGGAAAAATTTTCATTAAATTGGTGTAAAATATCACCAATATTATCTGACCACTGAATCCCAAAATATTCTCTCAAAGTTTGAGCATTAGTTATAAATCCACGAGCATTTGCAGGAATAATTAAATTATCTTCAATGTTATGAACTTTTAAGAACTCTACTCTCAAAAGAGCATATTGGTTTTCCTTAACATCGTTCTCTTGATAAAGCTTAACTAGACAAATATAGTCTATATTCTTATAACTAAATAGAAAAGCTTCAATTACCCACCCCTTTTCCTCCATATCTATTTTAAGAGTTCTGAAGTTTTCAAATATATTCATAACATTTCTTACTCAATAATCTACATTAAAAATATTAAACGGCAGTTATAATATAAAGTATACTACCACCGTTCACATAACTACGCTTTAAACTAATAATCCGAATATGATTAGTTTGATTTTTTACGTTTTACCATGCTTTTAGTATCGCCATTTATATACTTCGAAAGACCATCTAGACCTGGAAACATCGTTGATTCATTAATACCGTAATCATCAAGCATTAATTTAATTTCAGCCTTCATGTGACTTGGTACAATAATTTTTTTTATATTATGCTCTTCTGGGGTAAATTTAGATTGAAGTATTTCAATCTCACGGTTAGCAGGACAATGAATAGTGAATAGTCCTTGCTGATTTAATACTCGAGAAGTAAATGCTGCTGGTATATATGAAATCACACCGTCATAATCTTCTATTTCTTCGAGAGTTAACCTCTTCTTTGCCATCGCATTGGGTGGCTCTAGTATATATATTGCACCATCAGACTCTATTTCTGAGATTACACAGAAATAGCAAGCAACTAATGGATTTTTACTCCAATCTAATAATCTTGTCGACAGTCCATGATGCTGAGCTAAAGCAAGAGCTTCAATTATATTTTCAGGTAATCTTTCATGTGCGATCGCATAATTTGACCACTCCCTAAATCGGCCTAAATCACGATTCGAAGGTAGATAGTAATCTTCTCTTCCAGCACTGGGTAATAATGCCCATTTCTCATCCGCTTGGCCACGAAACCATGAACCAAAACCTTTGAGGCTACGATATGTTCGAAAAATCCGATGTAATGAATCTGGATCTTTCAATGTCATATAGTCCATTAAATCCTCATAAACAGTCTATACATCTAAAATAACAACATATTAAATGGCATCCACTCTTTATTACTGTGAGATACCTATAAAATAATTCAATAAAAGTATTAAATACCATGATAACTATATAGATACACAGATTTTTAAACTAATAGAAAATCACGTTAATGAGATATTTGACTAATTAATATAGAAACTAAATTAATTTAAATTTTCATATCATTAAATTAAATGATCTATCACTATTAAAGCCCTCCATCACCACCTTTACATTATTCAAATTTATAAATAATTATGCATTTGTTTTTTTTCGAAAAACGCAAAATAATCATTTATATTAGCAGTTCATATTAGCAAAACGTTAGCAATTGGGATTTAGCAGGAAAATAAGAAGAAATGTGAATACAACTGAAAGGATAAAAGGAGGTAAAGCTGTGTTTACCTCCAACGTTATAACTTATTGTATCTTATGATTTTTAGCTAAGAAAGCATCAAGTTTATTAGCGAAATTTTGGCGGTCAGCTTGTGTTAATGCAGATGGTCCACCAGTCTGAATTCCACTGCTCCGCATGGTTTCCATAAAATCACGCATTTGTAGGCGTTGCTTGATGGTGTCTTTAGTATAAAGCTCACCGCGTGGGTTTAATGCGTGTGCGCCTTTGGTGATCAGTTCATCAGCCAAAGGAATATCAGCGGTGATCACCAAGTCCCCTACTTCGCATTCCTGAACAATATAGTTATCTGCAACATCAAAGCCTTGCTCTACTTGAATCGAGCGTAAAAATGGCGATGGTGGTGTGCGGATATATTGATTCGCCACCAGCGTTACACTTATTTTGGCGCGATCTGCTGCGCGAAAAAGAATCTCTTTTACAACGTTTGGACATGCATCTGCATCAACCCAAATTTTCATAGGTTTCCCTTAAATATTGAGATTACGTGAATGAACACGTTAAATTTATCTATAAAAAAACCGCCCTTAATAAAGGCGGCTTCTATTTAATTCTTTGGCTTAGGCCGCTTCATTAATAATGAAACTTAACCAATTAGCGCTTTCTTAGCAATGTATTCGTCATAAGTGCCGTGGAAGTCTTCTACGCCATCTTTAGTGATCTCAATGATGCGTGTTGCAACAGAAGTTACAAATTGACGGTCATGAGATACGAACATTAATGTACCTTTGAAGTTCTCTAACGCAAGGTTAAGTGCTTCAATAGATTCCATGTCCATGTGGTTTGTTGGTTCATCCATTAGTAGGATGTTAGGACGTTGCATGATTAGCTTACCAAACAGCATACGACCTTGCTCACCACCAGAAATCACTTTAACTGATTTCTTAATGTCGTTTTGTGAGAACAGCATACGACCAAGGATACCACGAACTACTTGCTCGTCGTCGCCTTCTTTCTTCCACTGACCCATCCACTCTAGTAGTGTAATGTCTTCAGCGAAATCAGCACTGTGATCCTGTGCGTAGAAACCGATATTGTTGTTTTCAGACCACTTAATCATACCTTCCATTGGGTCCATTTGGCCCGCTAGTGTATTTAGGAAAGTTGATTTACCAATACCGTTTTCACCGATGATCGCAATGCGCTCACCCACTTCTACCAATAGGTTAACGCCATTGATAAGAATGTTATTGCCGTAACCTTGTTTTAGGTTCTCAACTTCAAGTGCGTTACGGAACAGTTCTTTTTCCTGATCGAAACGAATGAATGGAGATTGGCGGCTAGATGCTTTCACAGCTGTTAGCTGGATCTTGTCTAATTGCTTTTGACGAGATGTGGCTTGCTTAGCTTTAGATGCGTTAGCAGAGAAACGGCTTACGAACGTTTGTAGTTCAGCCATCTGTGCTTTCTTCTTCGCATTATCAGCTTGAAGTTGATCACGAGATTGCTCTGCTGCGATCATGTATTCGTCGTAGTTACCAGGGAACAGGCGCATTTCACCGTAATCTAGGTCAGCCATATGAGTACATACGCTGTTTAAGAAGTGACGGTCGTGCGAGATGATGATCATTGTGCAGTTACGTGCAAGAAGGATCTGCTCAAGCCATGCAATGGTGTGAATGTCCAAGTTGTTCGTTGGTTCGTCAAGCAGCATGATGTCTGGGTTAGCAAACAATACTTGAGCCAATAACACACGCACTTTAAGACCAGGAGCAACGGCGCTCATAAGACCAAAGTGTTGATCTTCAGAAATACCAAGACCTAAAAGAAGTTCGCCTGCACGTGCTTCTGCTGAGTAGCCGTCCATTTCTGCGAATTCAACTTCAAGATCAGCAACACGCATGCCATCGTCTTCAGACATATCAGGCATCGCGTAAATACGATCACGCTCTTCTTTCACAGTCCATAATTCTTTATGGCCCATGATTACAGTATCGATAACACTGTAGTTTTCAAATGCAAATTGGTCCTGACCTAATTTCGCCATACGCTCGTTAGGATCAAGTGAAACAGTGCCACCAGATTGCTCTAGTTCGCCACCCAAGATTTTCATGAATGTCGATTTACCACAACCATTTGCGCCGATTAGGCCGTAACGGTTGCCACCACCAAATTTAACTGAGATGTTTTCAAATAATGGCTTATCGCCAAATTGCATTGTAATGTTCGCTGTCTGGATGATAACTTCACCCTCCAAGTAATATTGTTTATTTTCAATAACTAAAAAAGGCTGACAGTATTAAATTGTCAACCTCTTATAAATTCATGGGCAGCAGTATAACAGAAAATGTGAGTTGTATCACCTAACAAGATGCAAGGAATTATTACAAATATCAACTAATTATTTTCAACTTAAAGACTAAAAATAAATCTATTTTGCTGATAAAAATTTATCTATTTCTTCCCATTCTTCTTTTGAATTATGTAATTGGTCTAATCTGCTTCATTATCAATGAACATATTCAACACCATTTTGAGTTAACGTGTATACATAGTATTCATTGTTCCACTCATCGGTTATTAGCTCTTTACTTACAAAGCCTGCACGATTTAGCTTAACGATTGAGATATTTAACTTATATTCTTTTTCGTCTATTTTTTGCTTCAGTCCAGCCATAGTATAACCGCAAGTAAATTCAGTTTCAGCTTCAAATAAATAAGACATTAATAACAACTGGTTATCTGAAATATCAAAATCGTCTACTGTCAACTTAGGGTATTGAGTATTCCCATCTTTTTGAGGAGTGTGGTCTTTCGGAGTCACTCGCCCTTTTGACTTCATTTGAAGTGGTCAAGTAAAACTGTACACCTTTATAGGTGTTTAAATTAAGCGGCTG
>NZ_CAMRAN010000052.1 GCF_947039875.1 uncultured Photobacterium sp. | reverse complement strand
CAGCCGCTTAATTTAAACACCTATAAAGGTGTACAGTTTTACTTGACCACTTCAATCCGACTTTTTGTAATAGCTGTCCGAAGGCTTCTACATCTTCAAATAAATCATTTTCTAGTTCAGGTAACATACTTGAATCAATATCTTTAGGCTCTGTTACCGTTTGGATTATACCCACTCGACTATTTTCTAGTTTATCTATTTGTTGTTCTAGAATTGTGTATTTATTAGTAAGAGAATCATTAAAACCAACTTTTGAGCCTAGCTCTAGTAAGTTATCACGCTGAGATTTTAAAGAATCCAGTTCACCATCAATAACAATCAACTTTTCATCAATATCAGTCTTCTGTGACCTTGTAGCTATACGCGCTAAAGCATCAAGATACGTTTGAGAACGCACCCAATCCAATACTTGGTAAGGAATCGTTTTCTTATTATTACACTTATCTTTACGTTTATTTGACTGTGAACATAGCATAGCGTCCTTAGAATGTGGATTACTCCTTATTGCATAATTACCACCACAGCAACCACACTTAACTAATCCACAAAGGAAACGACCACTTCTCGGTGTTTGACTTTTCCCTGCTCCTCTATTTTTTAATTCAGCTTGAGCCGCATAGAATAATGATTCGGGAATTGCTGGTGGGTATACGTTAGGTATATCTCCCCAATATCCAATAGCAGTTTTATTTTTCAACCATCGTTTAACACTTGCAGGGTCTGTCGTTCCAAACTTCTCTGGGTACTTTTCCCGTAGTCTATTTAAAATCCTACGCTCACCAAAGCCACCAAGATATAAATTATAAACACTATTTAAGATATACTTATCATCATCAGTAACTTTATCGTATCTCTTCGTTAAATCGTCCCATGTAATCCACCACGGGGTTTTCCTTTTCACTCCCAGCCCTTCTGTGGCTTTTCTTTTTTTGTCTTCCCACGCCTTGCTGAGGCGGTCTGATAAGCTTTTAGAATACTGGTGTGCGCCTTGAACCTTACCAACTAAGACATACAATAAGCCACTATTAGCAGCAATAGAGTCAGTACTGTATTCGGTGTTATCTTGAAGAGTAACAATCTTTACCCCTGAACTAATGATTTGTTGAATGATAGAAATCATTTCAAGTTCAGGTAAACGACCTAATCTATCCATTGCTTCAATTAAAATGAAATCACCAGCTTTAATGTGATTAGATTCAATAGCTACGAGTAGCTTTCCCAAATCATTTTTAAGGTGTTTTCCTGTATAACCAGATTTACCTAAATCTTTAAATTGAAGGTTGGATAATAAAACATCAGGATTAGATTTTAACCACTTGTTTATATAATCTTGCTGTCTAGCAACAGATGAGCCGTTACCTTGGACAAGGGAAGAAAAGCGGATATAGGGTATAGCTTTGGGTTTGTTCATAACAGATAGCCTCATTGTGAACGTGTAAGGCTTGGAGGTATTAGCTACTATGCAAATTGCATTGTGATATTAGCTGTTGAAATCAATGTACTGTTTCCAAAATTTGTGAATATATCAAGCATTAAAAAAGCCGCTCAATATAGGCGACTTTTTCTCTAAATTGTTGTCTAGTATAGCAGCTTTCGTGACATACATCACCCTAAATTAGTGCTGCTATTTAGTAACTAATGATTAACGACGCGATCGACCGCCGTTGTTGCGGCCACCATTACGACCACTGTTAGAACGTTCTTTATGTGCTGATGCCGCTTTTGCTTGCGATAACAAAATAGACTCAACAGTGAGTTCCATTGGTGTTTTTGGTGTAATGCCGTGAGCAAATGTACGCATACGTGGCGGTAATTCAAATTCAGCCGCAGAAGCACGAGGCATACGCTTAAAACGAGACAGGTAAAAACCTTCTACTTTTTCACGTGCCCACTCTGTTTTCTTCAAGTATTTAACGCTACTTGCAATAGATGGTTTGGTATTGAAACAGTTCATACGCATTGCTGTATCAAGAATTTCCCAACCGTAATGATCAACAAGTTCTGTTAGCATTTTCTCTAAGCTAAGACCATGTAATGGATTATTTTGCAGTAATTGCTGCTCTAGCGTCAGTTGTTCTGGCTGTAATGATTGCGGCATAAGTATTCCAATACGAAATAAATAATAATTGGCTATTTTAACATATAAAATAGTTCTTCTCTTCTATAATCATAGTAAGTCAATTTCAATACTTACTAGGTATATTATTATGACTCGATTAATAGCGCTATCATCTATTCTTCTTTTATCAATACCTTTATACGCATCAAGCACCCCAGAAAAGCTTAAAAATCAATATATTATTCAATTTGATAATACTATACCAAAAGAGAAGCGTTCAGAAATCACACAACAAATAATCAATAAAAAAGGACAGATAAAACATCAGTATCATAACGCAATAAAAGGTATGTCAATAACCTTACCTCCTCAAGCTTTACAGGCATTAAAAAAACGTTTTCCTGAAATTATTCATGTTGAAGAAAATATTACCGTGGCCCTAGTAGCGAAAAAAGAAAGACCTAATAAAAAGCCTGATAATAATGATTCAACGCCAGTACGTTCAATAGAAATTATTCCTTGGGGCGTAGCATATGTTGGAGGGGGGGAAGTCGCTGAATATGGCACCGCATGGATTATTGATACAGGTGTTGATAGCAGACACCCGGATTTAAATGTTGATAAATCTCGTGGTGCCAATTTTATTAAAGGTAAAAATACAACCGAGGATGGTAATGGGCATGGCACCCACGTAGCCGGAACTATTGCAGCAAAACTTGATGGTTTTGATGTTGTTGGGGTTGCAGCTGGTGCTACTGTTATTCCTGTTCGAGTATTAGATAATAACGGTAGTGGGACAATGGATGGCGTTATTGCCGGTGTTGATCATGTCTATCGTAATGGTAACTATGGTGATTGTGCCAATATGAGTTTAGGTGCTCAAGGTTTTTCAAGCGCACTAGATTCAGCAATAAAAGCAACAGCCAATAAAGGTATTATTTTTGCCATTGCAGCGGGTAATGATGCTGCAAATGCGGCTAATTATACTCCAGCAAGTACAACTCACCCCAATGTTTATACAATATCAGCATTTGATAGTAATAATAATTTCGCGTGGTTCTCAAACTATGGTTCAGCTATTGAATATTCTTTACCTGGCGTAAATATTTTATCAACCAAAGCTGGAGGGGGAACAGTAGAATATAATGGTACATCAATGGCATCGCCCCATTTTTGTGGTCTAGCGATCATCGGAAGTTATTATATTAGTCACTATGTAAATAATGACCCTGACGGAATACCAGATCCAATTCCTCATTTATAAAAAATGCCAAAAATAAAGAAGCCGTCTACAAAGACGGCCTCTTCAATCACTTATTCCCAATCAAGAATAACTTTGCCCGACATGCCTGAACGCATAACATCAAAGCCTTGCTGGAAATCATCAATCTTGTAATGGTGCGTAATGATTGGGGTTAGATCTAGGCCTGATTGAATCAAGCTTGCCATCTTATACCATGTTTCAAACATTTCGCGACCGTAGATACCTTTAATGATTAAGCCTTTAAAGATAACTTGAGTCCAATCAATGCCCATGTCTGATGGTGGAATGCCTAATAATGCAATCTTACCACCGTGGTTCATGCTTGATAACATGCTGTTAAATGCCATTGGATTACCTGACATTTCTAAACCAACATCAAAGCCTTCCTTCATGCCTAACTCATCCATAACATCAGTTAGGTTTTCATTGGCAACGTTAACGGCGCGAGTTACACCCATTTTACGTGCAAGATCTAAGCGGTATTCGTTAACATCGGTGATCACAACATGGCGAGCACCAACATGTTTTGCAACCGCGGCTGCCATAATACCAATTGGGCCAGCACCGGTGATCAAGACATCTTCACCGACAAGATCGAACGATAATGCAGTATGAACCGCATTACCAAACGGGTCGAAAATCGACGCTAAATCATCTGAAATATCATCTGGAATTTTAAACGCATTAAATGCAGGAATAACCAAAAACTCAGCAAACGCACCTTCACGGTTAACACCAACACCAACGGTATTACGGCATAAATGGGTACGACCACCACGACAGTTACGGCAATGCCCACAGGTAATATGCCCTTCACCAGAAACACGGTCACCTAAGTTAAAGCCACGGACTTCTTGCCCCATGCCAACGACTTCGCCCACATATTCATGACCCACAACCATAGGCACAGGAATGGTTTTTTGTGACCATTCATCCCAGTTATAGATATGCACGTCAGTACCACAGATAGCTGTTTTCTTAATACGAATAAGTAGATCATTATGCCCCATTTGCGGCTTATCTACTTCAGTCATCCAGATACCTTCTTCAGGCTTTAACTTAGCAAGAGCTTTGATTTTCATAACACTTATTCCATAAAGCTAGAACAACCTCAATAGCTGTTCTATACAATAGCCTTAACACACTGCTAAGGCCGTGCCGATGTTAACAACGAAAAACGAATTAAATAATAGCCATCTCTTTACCCACTTCGATAAAGACATCAATCGCTTTATCAAGTTGCTCACGGGTATGTGCTGCTGACATTTGAGTACGAATACGTGCTTTGCCGTTTGGTACTACTGGGAATGAGAAACCGACCACATAGATACCTTTTGCTAATGCACGCTCAGCAAATTCTGCTGCTACTTTTGCATCACCTAGCATAATTGGAATGATAGCGTGATCAGCACCCGCCATAGTAAAGCCCGCTGCTGTCATACGAGCACGGAAATGCGCCGCGTTAATCCATAGATTGTCGCGTAAATCACCACTTTCAGCTAATAGATCAATAACACGGTTTGATGCGGCAACAATCGCTGGCGCAACAGAGTTTGAGAATAAGTATGGACGTGAACGCTGGCGTAGCCAATCAATCACTTCTTTCTTACCAGATGTGTAACCGCCTGATGCACCACCCATTGCTTTACCTAGCGTACCAGTAATAATATCAATGCGATCCATCACATTATGGTGCTCATGAGTACCGCGGCCATTTGCGCCCATAAAGCCGACAGCGTGAGAGTCATCGACCATTACAAGTGCGCCATATTTCTCCGCTAAATCGCAAATAGCAGGCAAGTTAGCCACTACGCCATCCATTGAGAACACACCGTCAGTTACGATCAATGTATTACGTGCGCCCGCTTCTTTAGCTGCGATCAATTGTTGCTCAAGCTCTTCCATGTTGTTGTTTGAATAACGGAATCGCATTGCTTTACATAAACGTACACCATCAATAATAGAAGCATGGTTTAGTGCATCTGAAATAATGGCATCTTCAGCACCAAGGATCGTTTCAAACAGGCCCGTATTGGCATCAAAACATGAGGTATAAAGAATGGTGTCTTCCATTCCTAGGAAATTCGATAGTTTTTGCTCTAATTCTTTATGTGCATCTTGTGTACCACAAATAAAACGTACAGATGCCATACCAAAACCGTGTTGATCCATGCCCGCTTTTGCCGCAGCAATCAGCTCTGGATGATTAGCCAAACCCAAGTAGTTATTGGCGCAAAAGTTTAATACTTCTTCACCTGATTGAATCTTAACTGCAGCTTGTTGTGCAGACGTAATAATACGCTCAGATTTGTAGAGTCCTTCAGCTTTAACATCTTCAATTTGCTGATTAATTTGCTTATAAAATGCAGAAGACATGTGTTCCTCACAGATTTATTGGATGGTAGCTAAGCGCAATCGCTGATAAAACCTAAAAGCTATTTCTTCCTGACTAATAATACACTGCAATGGCAGCATTAAATATCGAAGTCTAGGGAGTAGCTTTCGTTTTACACCTTTTTTATTTGAAAATCGCCAACTATTTGGTGTTTTTTATCAACACTTTGAACTAGAACTTAATTGGTCACTTTTCAGCATTCTAATTCAAACCTAACCACAGTATTATCCCATACCATGGAAAATGATTATTGACTCTTAGGCACAAATGAATGGAAACTAATAAGCTCATCGCACTAATGCCAGATCTGGCTGTTTTTATCGTGGTGGTTGATGAAGGCAGCTATACCTCTGCCGCCAAAAAGCTCAATGTCACCCCTTCTGCATTAAGTAAACAGATATCACGCTTGGAGGCCGCGCTTTCCGTTAAATTATTAGAACGTACCACTCGAACCTTGGTGATCAGTGAGTCTGGTAAACGTATCTATAGCCAATGTACAACGATGTTTGATGCCGCTAAACAAGCAATTGAAATCTCCCATTCAGAACCGATTGTGCCTGCGGGCATGATTACAGTTGCCGCCCCCAAAGCATTTCTATCAATTGTCTTGCAGCCTTTAGTAACGCCATTTTTAATCCAATATCCAGATATTCAATTAAAGCTTAAAGCCCGTGATGGTGATATTGATATTATAAAAGAAGGGATTGATGTGGTATTTAGGCTAACTGAAAAGCCAAGTGAGGATTTAGTCTTAAAGCAAATAGGCAAAGTCGATCTGATGCTATGTGCTAGCCCTGAATACTTAGCACAACGTGGCACACCCCAAACGCCATTAGATCTTATTCATCATGATTGTTTGTATTTAGGGGAAACCAATACTGACAATATTTGGGAGTTTGAACAACAACATACACGACATCGCGTTACTGTAAGTGGTCGTTATGCAGTTAATCACTCTCAAATGCGACTTAATGGTGTAAAAGATAACTTAGGAATTGGTATCTTCCCTGATTTTGTCATCAAAGAAGCCTTACTCAAAGGTGTGGTAATTCAAGTATTACCTGCATGGACAATACGTGGTAACTATCACGGTGATATTGCACTTCAATACGCCCAAACGAAATTTATGCCAGCACGATTAAGAGCGTTTATTGACTATATAACAGCAAATTTTAGCTCGCAAGATATTGATTAATTTGGAATTTTTAAGAAAATGTGCGTTTTTGTCACTTTTTGTTTTTTTTAACACTTATTTTTGCCGTGACGCTAAAGTTATCATTTGCACCGTACTGATACACTTAGTGCATAAAAGGCCATCACAAAATAAAGGACAATCGGTCCTCTCAATGTATGCCTCCGATGCGAAAAGGATCAGTGTTTATGCACTCAAAAATCATAGAAAATCATGATGAATTAATCCACTGGATGCGTTTAGTCGAGAATACCTATGGCCGTTCAATTCTAACTGATACTGCAATTCACTTTGTGTCAGGCACTTATGATGACGGTACGACTGGTCATATGATTGAAATTTTCGATCTTGATGATGCAATGATTGCCAGTTCAGCAGTGAGCCACGAATTAGCTGAGTTTGCGAATAAAATGAACAACGTCGTTCAACAGCAAGGGGCTAATAGTCTTGCCGCTTCTCGTAGTGTCATGCATTAAAACAATTAACGTAAATATTCCATCGCTACTTTATTTCTCAGTCACTTCTGATTAGAGTGACGCTATAGCTTATACTTCGAACAGTATAATTAACTGCTTAACGGCCATGATAAACAGCAGCCGTTAAATTGAAATACAGTGGGAACAGCGATGGAAAAATATATTGGTTTAATGTCAGGGACGAGCATGGATGGCGTTGATGCTGTTCTCGTAGAAATTGACAACAATAATATTCGATTACTTGGTTCGCATCCCTTTGCTATGGGTAATAATCTCAAACAATCATTGTTAGATATCTGTTTAGGCCAACCAACAAATTTACAAACATTAGGTGAACTAGACCACCGTTTAGGTCATCTTTTTGCTGATGCTGTATTAGCACTGCTGAATAAAACCCAAACGGATGCTACAGATATCACCGCTATCGGCAGCCACGGCCAAACCGTCTTTCATTCTCCTCACACAGAATATGCGTTTACGATGCAAATTGGTGATGCCAATATTATTGCTGCCAAAACAGGCATTACTACCGTTGCTGATTTTCGTCGCAAAGACATGGCATTTGGTGGCCAAGGTGCACCGCTAGTGCCCGCTTTCCATCAACAACTTTTTAGTACAACCCAATGTACTCGAGTAATTTTAAATATTGGCGGCATTGCTAACATTACCGTTTTAGAACCCAATAAAGCGGTAACAGGCTTTGATACTGGCCCTGGTAACATGTTGATGGATGCATGGATCAACCTCCACCAGCAAAAAAGTTATGATGAAAACGGTAATTGGGCCCGTTTAGGAACAGTGAGTTCAGTATTATTAACTCGCTTATTGTCTGAGCCGTATTTGCAGCTATCAGCCCCTAAAAGTACTGGCCGAGAATTATTTAACCTAACATGGCTACAACAGTATTTAGCTGAACCAACGATTGCTAAACTGCAACTCTCTGCTTGTGATATTCAAGCAACACTCACTGAATATACCGCGCAAACTATTGCTAATGATGTCAAAAAAACAGGCCTAACCCCTGCCGTCACACCAAATGAACTCTTAGTATGTGGTGGCGGCGCTCATAACCCGATTTTAATGCAGCGACTTGCAGAACTGCTGCCAAGCTGGCAAGTTATAACAACCGCAGATCGTGGCGTAGATATTGATAACATGGAAGCAATGGCGTTTGCATGGCTTGCGTATCGCACCATGCATCATCAATCAGGTAATTTACCCGAAGTGACTGGAGCCAGTCGTTTAGCCCAATTAGGCGCGATTTATCCTGCGGATTAACGATATATTACGCTTTGATGATTCTTGTACTTTGATAATAATTGGCCTTTGATGAGAGTTTTCCATGAACACACCGATTACAAACACGCCCTATAAAAATGTTGCCTTAATTGCTTGCTCTACTCAATTTGACCCAACACAAGTACCACAAGTGGTTAGCGTTTTAGAGAGTCATGGCTATCATGTAAATTGCCATTATTTACAACAAAATATTTCAGATTTTGGTTATGTTGATACTGATCAAGCGCGAGCCCATAACTTAATTAAAGCATTACTTGATTCAACAATTGATGTGTTGTGGTTTTATCGTGGTGGTGGTGGTGCATTAAACTTATTACCGTACCTACACCGTTATAAGCAGCAGCTATTAGCCATTCCAGCAAAAGTGATTGTTGGGTTCAGTGATGTTACTGCTATTCATAGTTTTCTAAATGATGAATTAGGATGGCGCTCAATTCACGGTGTTAATGCCAATAACCACCTTGATATGGGCACAACAAATCAGCAACCATTGCCTGATATCTTCGAAATAATGAATAACGGTATAGTTTATAACAATGCACTGCCACTTAATGCACTAGCACAACAAGCAGCTTCTATTACGGGAATTTTAATCGGTGGTAATCACACCCTTGTTGCTGCAACATTTGGCACTAAATATCAGCCTGATTTCACAGGTAAAGTATTATTACTTGAAGACATTGGTGTGACTTTTCGTCAATTAGATCGTTACTTACAACAATTATTGTTTTTAAATGATTTCAATGTAGAGGCGATTATTTTTGGTCAATATTATTCTACCGATCCAACAGATCAAGAACGAATGATGTACAAAGCAGTATTACAACGATTTGCTGATCAATGTAATAAGCCCGTGTATTACTTTCCTTTCTTTGGTCATGGCAAATATAATCAACCATTTATTCTTGGTGAAAGCATAACGTTACAACGTAACCAAGATTCAACGGAATTAGACATGACTGAATACGTAATATGCATTCAACCCCCCTTTCACAGTAAATAAATCGTCATCATTTACCAATAAAAAAGGCTGCTGAGTAGTTCTCAACAGCCTTTCAACAGCTATAGCTAAAGATTACTTTGCTTGAGTCTTCAAGAATTTCTTCACTTTCTTCATTGCCATTTGGCGCTTAAGAGGTGATAGATAATCAATGAAAAGAATACCTTTTAGGTGATCAATCTCATGCTGGAGTGCGATAGCAAGAAAATCATCACGCTCAAGGTGAATATCATTACCATCACGATCAAGCGCAGTTAATTCGATTTTCTCGAAACGCTCTACATCTGCGTAGTAATCAGGAACTGATAAACAGCCTTCTTGACCAATTACTGGGTTTTCACCACGAACAATCTTAGAGTTAACGAATACCTGTGGTTCATTACGCTCTTCAGATAAATCGATAACAATAATAGACTCTTTGCGACCTACTTGAGGAGCAGCTAAACCAATACCATTACCCGTTTCGTACATGGTTTGTAGCATGTCGTCGATAAGCGTTTGGATATGTTCAGCTTTTACATCTGTTACTTCTTCAGCTTGAACGCGTAGCTTTGGATTTGGTTCGGTTAAAATTTCTAAAACTGCCATTTTATCTCTTACTTAATCGAGTACTTAGGTTACTTTGCAGTAACTTATCAGATTACCGCAAAGGATCAAAATCCTTACGATATTCTGTTGATGACGCTACTTTACCTAAAAAAAAGCTGCAACAACAATTGATAATAACAATTAATTTAATAAGTGATCCTAATCCAAGGCGTAAACATTATAAAAAACACCCATTTTATTAATATATATTCATAAAACCCTTTCAACGATAACAATCTGTTTCTGAGACCTTTTTCATATTTACGCTTATTTTATTCATCATTTATTCCAAAAAATCGCCACCTAATAAACCATTGTTCAATTAAGAATAAATAACGACAGTTTTCAGACTAAAAGTGATATTCATACGCCAATTAATTGACACGTAAGCAACTGATTTAAATGTTTTTTGTTACACAATCACGCTTCTCATCTCCTACCCTTGTGGTAGCATTTATTCGCTTTATTATTACAACTCTTACCTCTTTTTAGGGTCAAATAAATGAATAAAAAAACAACGTTTCTCACATTAAATGCTATTGCTCTCGCGTTAACCTCTATGAGCTTCACCGCCAACGCTGGTGAAAAGATGGTTAACCCTGAAAATGGCGTTGTCGTTGGTTACTGGCATAACTGGGCTGACGGTCGTGGTTATAAAGCAGGTAATGCTCCCGCTATGAGCCTTAAAGCCACGAACCCAATGTATAATGTGGTTGCTGTTTCTTTTATGAAAGTTTATGACACTGCCGAAGGTCGTATCCCTACTTTTCATTTAGACCCTGCAACAGGTTTAACTGAATCACAATTTATCGACCAAATTAAGCTACTAAACGATCAAGGCCGTGCCGTTATACTGGCACTTGGTGGTGCAGATGCACACGTTGAGCTGCAAAAAGGCGATGAAAATGCTTTTGCCGCTGAAATTATTCGCCTCACTGATGTTTATGGCTTTGATGGTTTAGATATCGATCTTGAGCAAGCGGCTATTGATGCAAAAGATAACCAAACCGTTATTCCAGCAGCACTGCGCATAGTAAAAGATCATTACCGTGAGCAAGGTAAAAACTTCCTTATCACTATGGCTCCTGAGTTCCCATACTTAACTGCTGCGGGTAAATATATTCCTTATATCACCGCTCTTGATGGTTACTACGATTGGATCAACCCTCAGTTTTACAACCAAGGTGGCGACGGTGTTTATGTTGAAGGCCCTGGTTGGATTGCACAAAATAACGATGCACTAAAAGAAGAGTTCATTTATTACATTGCGGATTCATTGGTTAACGGTACGCGTGGCTTTACTACTATTCCACACGACAAATTAGTGTTTGGTATTCCAACTAACATTGATGCCGCGGCAACCGGTTTTATTAAGAATCCTCAAGATCTGTTTAATGCTTTTGCACGTTTAGAAAAACAATCACAGCCTCTTCGTGGTGTGATGACATGGTCTATTAACTGGGATATCGGTACTGATGCTTCAGGTAAAGCATACAACAGCAGCTTTATTGAAACCTATGGTCCATTTGTTCACAGCCAAACTCCACCTGTTGTTCAACCTGGAAAGCCTACTATTGCTGGAATAACAGATACTCGCGTACAGCATAAAACATCATTTGATCCAATGGCTGGTGTAACAGCTAACGATAAAGAAGATGGCAATCTAACCGATTCAATCGCGGTAACGGGTAATGTTGATACTCAACGTGTTGGTGATTATGTGCTGACTTACTCAGTAACAGATTCAAATGACAACGAGACCGTATCACCACGTAAAGTCACTGTCTTTAGCGCCTTTCCTACTTTTGCTGGTGTAGAAAACAGAGTGATTAAAGTGGGTGACATTTTTGACCCAATGGCTGGCGTTTCTGCAACAGATGCTGAAGACGGCGATCTAACAACAAACATTTCTGTTTCTGGCACTGTAACCACAGCTATTGCAGGTTCATATGAACTGATTTACAGCATTACAGACAGTGCAAACCAAACTGTAACTGTAAAACGTGTTGTGGTGGTTAACGATGGCTCTATCGTATGTACACCAGCATGGAAAGCAGATGCAACTTATGTTGAAGGTGATGTTGTCAGTCACAATGGTAAAGATTGGCAAGCGGGTTGGTGGACACAAGGAAATGAACCGGGTACCACTGGTGAATGGGGTGTGTGGCGCGAAGTTGGTGACACCGATTGTGGCGGCGATGTGGAACAACCTGAGCTTGATTTTACTGCGAGTTTAACCGGTATTAATAGCAACTACACCATCACTAATGGTATTGCAAAATTAACCCTTAATTACACCGCAAATAAAGCAGCTTCAGTACAAATCGATGTCATTGATGCAATGGGTTACCCTGTTTCAGGAGGTCAATTTACGGCTAAGGTCGATAACAGCAAAACCATTAATATGGTGCTTGATAATGTTGTTGCTAGCACATACTCATTACGTATGATTGCTGAATCAAACAATGACAGCGTAGAACAACGTGCACATTTCACTTTAGAAGATAAAGGCACAGTTGAGCCACCAGTTACAGATGCACCAGCTTATGAAGCAGGTAAAGCTTACCTTGCAGGTGATAAGGTATTAGCGTCTGATGGCAATATATACCAATGTAAACCATGGCCATACACAGGTTGGTGTGCAAGTGCATCATACGCACCAGCAACAAGCCAATACTGGGCTGATGCTTGGGACAAACTGTAATTATCTAGATAATAACTATGGGTAATTAATAATAAGCCAGCGGTAAGTAAATAACTTATTGCTGGTTTTTTTATGATGACAAAATCAACTTTCTAGCCCTAATACCAATCAATTCATCTGTCCAATAATACCCTTTCATAAGATAAACATGGTTATTTTAACTATGCTTAATTAGAATACCAATTTAGCCTAGATACACTTGATACCATGAATAAAAAACCTGATCGTCAAACGGCAATGCGCCAACTTCTGACTGAGGTTAAGCAGGCATTTCCACTTTATGAACCTGAAACCTTTGTTTGTGGACCTGATAATAAATGTATTGGCTGTCCTAAGAAATTATTAGAACTCGTCGATACCGAAGTTAGTTACTGGGAACATGCAATTGAACGTGGCGTAACGCCACAGTTTGATGAAATTCGCCAGTTTGGAAAGTTATGTAAAAACGTCCGCCGTGGCTTAATGCGAAATAATATAATGACCTAAGGTAGCCGTGCTATAATCCACGGCATTGTTCGTCGGCTATTACTTTAACTTTTAGAGATAGCCGTTATTTGATTTATTTATCTGAGATTCTACATGCCTTTCTCTAAGCTTGGATTAAGCGACGCTATCGTTAAAGCAGTAACCGATATGGGTTACACCACTCCTACGCCGATTCAAGAAAAAGCCATTCCGGTGGCACTAACCGGCAAAAACTTACTTGCAGCAGCACAAACAGGTACCGGTAAAACGGCTAGTTTTGTTCTTCCTATTCTGCAAATGCTTGATGATGGCCAGCAAGTGCGAGCTAAACGCGTTCGTGCATTAATTCTTGCGCCTACACGTGAACTTGCGGTTCAGGTTGAAGCAAATATTGTTCAATACAGCAAACACACCAATTTAACCTCAATGGCAATGTACGGTGGTGTCGATTACGAACCACAAAAACGTCGCCTAATTGAAGGTGTTGATATTTTAGTAGCAACACCTGGTCGTTTATTGGATATGTACACCAAACGTGCTATCCACTTTGATGCGATTGAAATTTTAGTGCTTGATGAAGCTGACCGTATGTTAGATATGGGCTTTATCGAAGATATTAATAAGATCATCGAACGTTTACCGCTTGATCGCCAAAACATGTTGTTCTCAGCGACCTTATCAGCTCAAGTACGTCTTCTTGCAAAAACAGCAGTACGTAATCCAGTTGAGATCAGTGTTGCTAAAGATGAAGCATCACAGCCGAAAATTGACCAATGTTTGATCACTGTTGATAAAGACATGAAATCATCACTATTGAGCCATTTAATTAATGAGCAACAATGGGATCAAGCATTGATCTTCATCGAAACCAAGCACGGTGCCGCTAAATTAGTAAGCCAACTTGAAAAACGTGGCATTGCCGCAGAAGCAATCCATAGTGGTCGTAGCCAAGGTTCTCGTGCACAAGTATTAGAAGATTTTAAAGCGGGTAAAGTAAAATACTTAATCGCAACAGGCGTTGCTGCTCGTGGTCTTGATATTGATGAGTTAACCCGCGTTGTTAACTATGATCTGCCCTTCCCTCCTGAAGAATATGTTCACCGTATCGGTCGTACTGGTCGTGCAGGCTCTAAAGGTGAAGCGATTTCATTTGTATCACGCGATAACTTCAAAAACTTATGCATGATTGAACGTCTGTTAGGCCACTTAATCGTACGTAAAGAAATTGATGGCTTTGTACCAACTAAAGAAGTGCCTATTTCTATTTTAAACTTCAAGCCTAAATACCAAAAGCCTGAAAATGATAATAGCAACGGTGACAAGCCACGTCGCAATAGTAAACCGCGAAGCAATGCACCAAGCACTGATAAACCAAAGGCAAAGAAGCCGAAAAACCGCAAGCCAATCACTGATCGTGATACGGGCATTCCACGCGGAACGCGTAAGCCTAAATCCGTTTAACTGATATAAATCGCCATAAGATCTGTTATACAGTTTTATGGCGATATTTTCTAAGATGGGACAGGCATATCTTTTCCAAATCGAAGCTAACAATTCAACAAGATCACTTTGATATTAGACAGCCATAACTAAAATGGGACAGCCATATCTTTCTAGCATCAAGACCACCACACACTGAGACAATAACAACCAAATACCATTTACTTCGGTTTTTAATGTAACAAAAACCAACCTCACAATAATAAAATACCTTATTTATTGTTTAACAAGATCGCCAAATGCCACAATAAACGATTATTGCGGTGATAAGCTTCTTTATCAAAGATAGGTTTTTAACTAGGGTGTAATCTTTGACTCGCTACCTTACCTTTACACCAACGACCACCAAAATGCTGTTGAAACGAACACATTCGCGACCATTTACCACTTACATTGGTATAGTGCTCCATAAAGTCATTACTATTATCTAACCACGCATCTCCATTAACCCCCATTTGTTGTAACAGTTTAGGTTGAGTGGCCGGAATAAAGCCTTTTTTATCATCGCGAATACTACGTCCAGTCCAATCAATCAGCTCTAAGTAATCTTTAAAATCAAATTGTATCCCCACCTGTTTAGCCTGATGTTCAGCACCAACAAAAGGTAATAATCCAATTTTAGAGCGCTTAATTGATGATGAATTTAAGGTTGATTTTTTTGCTATAGACGTTTGATGGCACTCTACTATTCGCTGCTGAATTGAAGTAAAATCAGAATCTTGTAACGATGTTGCGAGCCCTGCTCGAATAGGATTTAAATCAACATACATCATGCAAGAGAGTAATGCTTGTTCGTCTAACAACGCTTGAGATTTAAAACGTCCTTCCCAAAAAGCACCAGTACAATCATCTTCTTTGTTGGCTTTACGTGCAATTTCTTCATTTAAACACCGCATAAACCAGCTAATACTGCCTAATCGTGACTGCCATTCTGCAACCAATGTTGATAACGCTTGTTTCTTATCTACACCAACATCACCATTATTAACAAAATCTACCGCAATCGGATGACCATTAAATAACTGTAACCAACGCGAAATAACCTCTTGAGGTGATAATGCCTGCTGTTGTTGTGTATCAATTTTCAAGACTAAATGATAGTGGTTATTCATGACGGCATAGGCGCAAACATCAATACAAAACACCTCAGACAATTGCTTGATTCTATTCACGATCCAGCCACGTCGATGCTGGTAATTCTTACCACTGTACGGATCCTCACCACACAAATAAGCCCGCCTGACACAGCGATTAATAATATGATAATACGGAGTAATTTGAGGTTCGATCAATTTACGTCTTGAGACAGTCATTTCTTCCACCATAAGCAACTTGAAGCTTAAGTGTAGTAGCTTATCGAAAGTCTGCAATGATTTGGCTGTCCCGTTTTTTCTTTTTATATTTCTTTTATGGCTGTCCTATCTTTATTATGCCGACGTATACTCATATAAATTGTTTTGAGAGCCGTACAACACCATTGTTTCTTTAAGCTCAAACCCTATTTTTTGTAATAACCGATTAGAGCCGTCATTATCAAGTAATGTAACCGCTAAAACCGTGTTTAAAGAGTGAGCTTTCATTCCGACATTAAGCACAGAAGAAGCCGCTTCAGCTGCGTACCCTTTTTTACAAAACTCAGTTAAAAATGCATAGCCTAAATCAGGATAATCTAATTCTTCTCTTTTTAATAAACCACAGATCCCAATCGGCGTTGCTGTCTCTTTCAGTGAAACTAAATTTAATCCAAAACCATAATCACGATAACTCGCTAATGGCCCATTAATTAAATAATTCACAGCATCTGCATGTGTTCGAACATTTTTATCTGCTATATAATGAATAAACGCTTCTTCATTCAATAACTGTATAATAAATTCAGCATCATCTAACGTTAATTGTCTTATTATTAGTTGTTCGGTTTCAGATATTAGTTTCATCAAATAGGTTCCTAAAAATAGTAATACTGTTCAAACATCTTTTTTGCGAACCAATTATTTTTGGTTTAATTGTAACAAGTCCCACTTAGTGCCATATAAGTCTTTAAACACAACAACCGTACCGTATTCTTCGACGCGAGGCTCTTCTGTAAATTTAACACCTTGCTCTTGCATAAACTCATAGTCTCGCCAGAAATCATTTGTCTGAAGAAACAAAAAAACACGACCACCCGCTTGATTACCAACAGACTGTAACTGCTCATCATTACTTGCTTGTGCGAGAAGTAAATGAGTTCCTATTGAATTTGGTGGCGAAATTTGAACCCATCGTTTACCTCCGCCTAAATCTGTGTCTTCGATAAGCTCAAATTGCAGTTTCTTAGTATAAAATTCAATCGCATCATCATAATTTTCAACAACTAAAGCAATATTACCAATTGTTTGCTCAATAAGATTATTCATATTATTCTCACTATTCTCACTATTCTCACTATTCTCACTATTCTCACTATTCTTAAAAAATAGAATTGGTGACTCATATTTATTTCAATAATGTAATAGTCAAGTAAAAATTCACATATTTCATTAGTGTTTAAATTTTAAAAAAATCTATTTTAGTCATTTAAATTAGCATTATTTTAAGTCAAAAGAAACAACGTGCTATTTTAATAAATGCCTTATTTTACTATGATGTGGAAAATTATACACAGGCTTAATGCAATGAAAAAAATTAGATACCCATTTGATTTACATGGTAAAATATCAATAACCTTCAAACAGCATATTAAACCTATTTTTATTGACACTCATAGTAATAGTGCTGATGTCTCGATTGATGAATTTGCAGTACATTCATTTAATTATGACTCAGAGTCTCGATTATTAAGTATCTCATTACAAAAAGCAATTAATGCCGTCGCAAATAATGAAGATATAATCAATGGAGATGAATTAGATAACAATATAATTAAAGTAGATTTGGTTTATTGTTTATATAATGCCTCAATAATTAGCTCTCACATATCTTATCCTTTAGATGCTAACTCTTTTATCGAGTCTATATCTGTTTCTAAACATTTAACATTGCATTTAAATTAATAAAATAAAAATTTAAGATACTCGGCAAACTAACAGTTCCGAGTGTCGACAACACCTGAAATATATTATCAAATACTACAATATAAATATCCAGACCCCACATCCTTTAATATAATAGAAATACATTTTTATATTCATTATTATTTCAACACCCAATCAAATATCCTAAACAAATAGAATCTAAAAATTAGTTAATATTTAATTGATATATTGACTATTCTTTTTGATAATAATATTCGTACACTTCGTCGCATTCTTCACTATTTAGATAAATCGCCTAATATGTTAATCACGAATGATCTCAAGCAATACTTTGCTCAACTGATTAAAACCTATTCATGGAGAACAGCCAAAATATATGGCTGTCCTCTGTTTTCTTTTGTAGGTGGCCAAAATTAACTATGTTACTTCACATCTAATCAGGTCGGTTTAAGTCTTCAGCAACTACCCAGCTGATGTCGTAACGTGGTAACTCGGGGGCTTCTGCGGAGACTCTCTCGCTAGGTGACATGACTTTGAAATGACCGCGCCTATTCAAAGCTGTACAACCTATTTCCCAGTTAGCACACCAGATTCCAAGCGCAACCGGAGAATAATACCGCGAGTTTACGGACGCGAAAAAGTCAAAGCGAATGAGATTTTCTTCACCATTTTCCTGATCTATTATTGCGATACAGCGTGTAGTTTGTCCATTGTATGACGACGGTGACCATTGGCAAACCTCATAACAACGTCCATAAACACAATAGGGCTTGGCTTGAGTATCCAATGGCGTATTAAATGACAAGTCAGAAAAAAACAGCTCCGATAAAAGTAAGCGTTTATGCATTAAACGATTAAATAAGCGAATGAATAATGGCTTATACATCGAATCATAACCGATTGCACAAACACAAATAACATGATCTTTTGTTGGGTCGATCTTGTTTCCTAGATGTTGCATAATACTTTTATTATCAGCCCCTGGTCCTATCCAGCAAGTCGCAATTCCCATACGAGTTGCTTCGATAACAATTTTTTGCAGACTCCGACCAACATCAATAATTGATAAGCGGTTATATTTCTTCGGAGCAATGGCCACCAGAAATTCATGAGCACCAACAACTGGCCAAACGGTTAATGGTGCTTTGATATATTCGAATCGAATCGGTTTTTGCCCAAGTAGTTGGTTTTCTTGGGTATGAAACTGAACTGCTTTGAGTAATTCAGCATGATGTTCCGCTGTTAAATTACGAGATTGAAATGAACGACAAGATTGGCGTGATCGCATTAAATCAAATATATCGAGATGATTTTTATTGGGAGGTAATTTTTCAGTTGGATGTAATCCATATTTCACCATTACAATCGTTCCAACCAATGCGATACTTAATAATGTAGCTAAACCGAGAGGCAACCAAAACAACAAAACTTGCCAATGCCCAATTAACCAACCAACCCCACTAATCAGTAGTAGTATCAAAATCCATATTGCATGAATAATGTATTGTAACCACCCACTAAACTGGAGCTGCAATTTAAGCTTCCATAAGCCGCTATCTTCAAATGACCATTGTTTTTCTAATGGCATATCAATCTCCCTATTAAACGAATTTTTGATAAAGTATATAACTATGGCTACGTGGCACCTGCATAACTCATTTACGACTGTGCACTTATGCTTAAAATTGACGCCCTAAACGAGAAAAAACCGACAACTTGAAATGCAGAGTGTAGTAAATCGTATTTATACATTTATTGAACGAACAGCAACGTTAATATTATATTTATAAACAACACGTTACCAACCTAATTCTACAAGGTAAACGTCCAGCCACTATTGATAGTTATAGTTGCGCACTTATTCGCATTCTTCACCATTTAGATAAATCGCCAGATACGTTAACCACTGACGATCTTAAATGATACTTTGATCAACGGATTAAAACCCATTCATGGAGCACAGTCAGAATTGATCGTAATAGTTTACGAAAGTTATGGGTGTCCTATGTTTTATCATGACATTCGCAATATTTACTTATATAAAGCGGCTCGGGCTTGTCCAACACTTGAATAGGTGTCGGCTGCGCGACATATATCCTTATCTGTTAATTGCCCTTACCTAACTCCAGTGCTAACATTTGTGTGTACATTAAATTAGGAGCAACTCATGGACACTAGAATTCAATTTCGTGTTGATGACGAAATTAAACGCTTAGCCCAGCAAATGGCTGAGAGCCAAGGACGCACACTTAGCGATGCTTGCCGTGAACTTACTGAGCAAATGGCTGAACAACAACGCAAAGTATTATCTCACGACGCTTGGTTAACTGAACAAGTAAACCTAGC
Source organism: uncultured Photobacterium sp. (assembly GCF_947039875.1). Classification (GTDB taxonomy): domain Bacteria; phylum Pseudomonadota; class Gammaproteobacteria; order Enterobacterales; family Vibrionaceae; genus Photobacterium. Next base: position 6,170 of record NZ_CAMRAN010000052.1, on the reverse strand, counting down.
ATTTGAGAATTTTGACTTAGGAAAAGCTTCATTTGTTGACCATGACTCAGCAAAATCACGAATGGCTGAACGAAAAGCTAAGATTCGCAGCCGAGGTCAACAATGATTTTATGGGAAGAAGAATCGCTAAATGATCGTGAGAAGATCTTTGAGCTTCTTTATGACTTCAACCCTAACGCAGCAGAAAAAACTGACGAAATCATCGAAGCAAAAGTAGAAAACTTACTTGAGCAACCACTTATGGGTGTTCAACATGATGGTATTCGAGGACGATTACTAATTATCCCGGAAATCTCAATGATCGTTTCCTACTGGGTTGATGGCTCAGCAATTCGTGTAATGCGCGTTCTACACCAGAAGCAAAAATTCCCTACCGACTGATTGTAGTCGGTGGGCAAACTAACGCCTACATAACACGTTTGCTACTATGCAGATTAAGCTACCTTTAATACTCCTAATAATAGAGTATTAAAAATGAACAACAAACAACAGCAACGTTAAGATTATCTTTATACACAACAAGTTACCACCTAACTTTACAAGGTAAACGTCCAGCTACTATTGATGGTTATGGTCGTGCACTTCGTCGCATTACTCACTATTTAGATAAATCACCTGGTACGTTAACCACTGATGATCTTAAACTAATTAATTAAAACCCATTCATGGAACACCGTCAGAATTGATCGTAATGGATTAAGAAAGTTATGGGTGTCCTATGTTTTATCATGACATTCGCAATATTTACTTATATAAAGCGGCTCGGGCTTGTCCAACACTTGAATAGGTGTCGGCTGCGCGACATATATCCTTATCTGTCATATTCACTCTTACGTCTAAGTGAATAACTGACCGACTGTTTTCATTGGTATGAACATTCTTACCCGATCGTTGATTTCACAAAGAACCTCAAAACCATATTTTGCGTAAAATGACTCTGCTTGCTCAGTTAAGCAATCAACAACAATGGCATAAGCTCTCATATGAGAGTTAATTTCCCAAAGATATTCTAGAGCTTTGATTAAGCTAACTTTACCTAACCCACTTCCATGAAATTCTTTATGAACCGCAAGTTGAGCTAAAAGGAAAACAGGAATAGGATAACGTGGTAATTTTTTAGCCATCGCTTGTGGCAACGTATCACGGCTAATCGAACTTGGCGCAATACTATAAAATGAACAGATTGGATATTTTTGATTTGGTAATGGCACAGAAGCAGGCAAAACCATTGTCCGACTAATACCTGCTTGCATATGTTTAGCAGCTTGAGTTTGGATAAAATCATTCAACTCTTTTTCACCACAGTCAAATGATGCTCTATCGTGTTGTGATTTATCCAATTCTTTAAAAGTCTTGGAATAACTCACTTAAACTCACCACTTTTAGTAAATGCAGCAGCTTCAAGTAATGCTTTATTCGGAGCTTTAGCCTCGTCACAAGCAATCATGAATTGGTCAAATACATTTGCTTCAACTGTGATGCTTTCATGTTCAGAAATCACCTGAGTTGAATCTTCGTCCATTAAACGAACAACGTATTCAGTTAAGCTTTTTAAACCAAGTAAAGCTGAAGCTTTCTCAGCCTTAGCTTTGATTTCTTCATCCAAGCGAATATCAAGTCTTGTAGTAGCCATAAAACCTCCAATCGTACGGAGTAATTCCGTAGTTGAATTGAGTATAAGATTTAAACAACCAAAGTGCAATTTGTACGGAGCTAATACGGATTTAATTTTTAAGCTTTGTGAATATAACGCCTGCATAACGCGTTCACTACCATGCAAATTAAGCCTAAATTTACCACTTGATACGGTAAACCCAAAGAAATCTAGAATGCCGAATGTAGCAAATCGTGTTGATGCATTCGTTAACTGCGTGCCAAAATGGCACAAAACTTGTCAGCGTATAATAATTAAACTACAATTCACCTGTGCCACTTTGACACTGAATGGAGATTATTATGGCTACTACATTACCTCGTATTACAGCACGTGTAGATATTGATACACAAGAACTACTATCTCAAGCTGCGGCTATTGCCGGTATGTCTAGCATTAACTCATTTGTGCTTAGTGCGGCTGTAGAAAAAGCTAAAACTATTATGGAACGTGAACGAACCCTACAACTAAGCCAGCAAGATGCTATGACGTTAATGACTGCGTTAGACCAACCTGCTAAGCCAAATAGCAAGTTACAAAAAGCCGCTTCACGTTATATGGATAAAACTCAATAATGAATACTGTCCAATTAGAAAAAGCTAAACATGACCGAAATCGTTTTGACTGTGGTATTACCGCACTCAATAATTACTTGAAAGTTATGGCAAGCCAACAAGCTAAGAAAGACAATACTCGTACTTTTGTTCTTGAAGATAAGCAATGTCCTGAGCACATTATTGGTTATTACACATTAACAATGACACCGATTGATATTCAGGATTTACCTCCTAAATTACAGAAGAAACATCACAGTGTAACTTCTGGTGGTTTAATTGCCCGCTTAGCCGTTGACCATAGATACAAAGGTCAGGGTTTCGGTGAATGGCTTTTGATTGATGCGCTTAGAAAACTATTAATGGCAAGTGAAACGGTCGCCTTCCCTGTCGTCATTGTTGATGCAAAAGATGGCGCTGAGAATTTCTATGAAAAATACGGCTTTACCGCATTCAAAGATACTGATAACAAACTGTTTATTACAATTGCAGACATTAGAGCTAGTATCGGTGAATTAATTTAAACCGAGAAGCAGTTAACGCCACCATAACACGTGCTGACGACCAACTTTCAAAACCAATTATACTTCAAACTAAAAACGCCGAATGTTATCAGCATCGTGTTGATTCATTTGTTGAACGAAGCCGTTGCGCGGCAGAGTAAAGCAAACAGCGATTAAGCTACCTTTAATACTCCTTTTAATCGGGTGTTAATGATGAATAACGAACAACAGCAACATTCAGATTATCTTTATACACAACATGTTACCCACCTACCTTTATAAGGTAAACGTCCAGCCACTATTGATGCTTATAGTCGTGCACTTCGTCGCATTAGTCACCATTGAATAAATCACCTGATACGTTAACCACTGATGATCTCAAGCGATACTTTGCTCAACTGATTAAAAACCATTCATGGAGTACCGTCAGAATTGATCGTGATGGATTACAGTTTTTCTTTAAGCATGGACTTCAACGTGATTGAGAATGACGAGCTCATAACATTCGTAGTATTTATAGTTATATAAGATTACTCTGGCTTGTCTAATCTTTAAATAGACATCGACTGCGCGGCATATATTCTTATTTATTATCTTACTACCTAAAGCGTGAACCTAACTTCTTATAAACAGCATCTTTGTCCCTTTTACCAATAGCTAATACATAAACAACAATTTCATCGTCGATGACTTCATAAGCTAAACGATAGCCTGCTGTACGCAATTTAATTTTATAAACAGAATCATAACCACGTAATTTTGATGCAGGAACATGAGGATTTTCAAGACGCTCAATTAGTTTCTTTTTAAACTGAGTTTTAATTGGTGGAGCTAACTTGCCCCACTCTTTTTGTGCCGCAGGTAAAAATTTTAGTTTATAAGTCATCGATATTGACTTCCACAGCGTCTGATAAATCAAGTCTGCGGCTTTCAACAAGCTTAGAAAGCTCGTAATCATCTAACATATCCATTAGAAATTCATAAGTCTCAGCAGGTACTAGGTAAGCCGCTGGTTTATTGTGATTTAAGATGGCTATAGCAGCGCCATCAGCTTCGTTCAAAAGAGCCGTTGGATTCTTTTTTAATTCTGAAATACTTGCTGAACAATCAGCTAAAACTTGTCTCATGATCCCACCAAAAAAGTATTAAATTAAGTGCTAATTTTAGACCTTTTTTAGATTGGCTGCTACTTTTATTTTTTACATATAACGCCAATTACGTTACAGACCAACTTAAAGTAACGCACCAATTTTACTTTTTTACTCAACTCATTAAAACCCATTCATGGAGCACAGTCAGAATTGATCGTAATGGATTAGGAAAGCTATGGGTGTCCTATGTTTATTGACCCAGATAAAAACGTAAAATAATAAGGATAATGGCATTAACGCGTAATAATTAAAGAGGATCTAATTATAAATCAATGAATTAAATTGATTGGTTCACGCCAAGGATAACGCTCGACTTCTTTTCAGCATCACCTTTCATGACATTCCCAATATTTACTTATATAAAGCCGCTCGGGCTTGTCCAACACTTCGGATAGGTGTCGGCTGCGCGACACATATCCTTATCTGTTATATCTAATTACACACGTACAATGCCAGAGCCTGGAGTTCTTAACTCCGAAAGCCACTTAGAAATATTATCGCCATTAACCTCCTCAATAGGATAACCACGAGCAGATACCGTTTTTCTAGCTCCAACACTAAACTCTGATGTTGTCACTAATAACCCCATTTCAGCTCCTTCGTGCAAAACGTCCGTATATAAGCCTTTAATAGTTAATTTTTCAATTTTACTTTTATAACGTTTACACTGAATAATAAACTTAGGTGAATCTATTTCATCAGGATGCCAGACTCTAACATCTACACCATCATCATTACTTCCCGGGCCTAATTCAGCTTTATAACCAAATTGAGTAAAGCACTCAGCTGTCAATTCCTCGAATTTACGCCAATGTATATCGTGTAATTTTTCATTATTAACAGAAAGGAAATCAATGAAGCGTTGATCAAAAAAAGCGCCTTCTTTAGCTATTGGTTTATACTCATTAAAAAGTGCATTTAGATCAACAATATTATCCCATTCATTAAACCGTAACGCTGAATGTGGGCTATATCTTTGCACTGCGTCATTAGCCTCAATAAGCTTAATTATTCCATCTAACCCTTTATGACCAAACTTTTGAGCTGCTTCGTTGATCATACTAGAAGGATCAAGAATTTTTTTATTTTCTTTAATTGCTTTGCGAGTTGCAGTTCTAATATTACGCGTAAAAATTTCTTGAATGCTATTAGCAAACTCCATTCCGCCTGATTTTTCTAAATCTCTTAATACGTCAAATACCTCAAAGTGTCCTTTGAAAACTTTTTCGGTCGTACCTACTTTATGTAGCAATTCATAATAAAGCGATTCGTAGTCTTCAGAACGAATCCTTAAACCATATTTTTCTGAATTTTGAACATCATCAGCAAAGTGAGTTCCAGATAGTAAATCGCACATATGTTCAATAGAAGCCGCAACTCCTGATTTATAGCCTAATAATTCATGTAAATGATCGGCAAAATCACCTTGTTTAAAACAGATAGAACCCACGTTGTCCTCCTATTAGATATAACAACTTATTATATTAACAACTTGCCCGTATTTATCTCGCAATAATATAAAAATCATTATAAATCAGATACATTTTTAGCTATTAATCCCAATAGTAATCACAAAATCGGGCACTTGCCATCTAGTTTCTGGGTTTTCGACTAGTAGTCGTCAGCAGAACATAGGACAGACATATCTTTATTTTAAAAACTCAACACGCGGCAAGTAGATTCCCTATCGCCCTCACGGGTATTAAAACAGTCGTGTCCCATCTATGCCCCATTTGAAAAAATGACGGCCGTTGAACCATTAACACTTTTATGGCTGTCCTATCTTTCGTAAGGTAAACGTCCAGCCACTATTGATGGTTATAGTCGTGCACTTCGTCGCATTACTCACCATTTAGATCAATCGTCGGATACGTTAACCACTAATGATCTCAAACGATACTTTGCTCAACTGATTAAAACCCATTCATGGAGCACCGTTAGAATTGATCTTAATGGATTGCAAAAGTTGTGGGTGTCCTATGTTTTTCTCCTCACATTCATATGGTGATCACTGGCGGTGGCTTTGATGACAAGAAACGACAATGGAAACAGTGTAAAAACAAGTACCTATTTAATGCTTTTGCGTTAGCGAAAATATGGCGAGCTAGATTGCTGGAATATATCACCAGCGTACTCAAGCTCTCCTTACCTGACAAATTAGCAAATAAATGGGTAGTAGATTGCCGCCATGTTGGTCATGGAAAACCCGCTTTATTGTATTTATCAACGTATCTTTATCGTGGGATCATCGCAGATAAAGACATTCTTTATCTCGATAATCATCAGGTGACATTTCGATATAAAGATA